>CALINM010000200.1 GCA_938045315.1 uncultured bacterium
AGCATAATAGAAGCTTTGAAAAACATGATCAGAATTAGGAGCCTCTATATGAAATAGCCAGCCCAGCCACTTACCCGACTTAAAATCCCTCCAGGCAGTAACCCATGGAAAGTGCACCTTATCAGTCCTTGGATCCACCACAGCCACATCCACCTGAGCATGGTCTGAAACCCAGACCTCCCCACAAACTATATTTGAATAATCCCGCTCAATATACACTCCATATTTCCTATTCCATGCCTCCCTGCCATACCTTGCAAGATAAATTGCCTGCTCTGGAATCTCTCTCTTGAGTCTCCTCAAAAACGCCATAGGAGAAGGAAAATCCTTGGTATCAAAAGATGGCTCCAATGATTTAGCATACCCAAGCGTCCGAAGCCAGCAAGACTTAAGACTTGGTGCCCCCTCTCTTAGATAAGCCCTCTTAAAATACTCAAACCACTCCCCTTTAACCGAACTCTCCCCGGCTCGCTTGCCATACCGTGCAAGGAGCCCTGCGATACCCTGCTCCTGATAGGCTTTTCTTGCTTCCATTACCCTCTGATAAGAGGTTTTCATCTCTGGATGCTCTTCATTCCACTGCATGATCCACTCTTTCAGCTCATCTCCCTTAAGCCCGGCAGACTCTTTAAGTATCTTTAAATACTTATCAGCCTTCCTCCTTGCCCATTCTGGAGCAGATGAATAAACCACCATCTCCACCTCTTCATCAAAAAATACAGGGGCAGGCGGGGGAGAGACCTGCCCCTGGGGGTGGGGATTAGAGGAGGGCTTACCCACCCTCTGCAGCTCTGAGATATGTATTTGTATCTGTTTTCCCCTTCCATAGCCCTTAATACTGTGAACATACCTGAAATTAATCTTCTGTTTTTTAATCCAATCAAAAACAGTGCGCCTTGGAATCCCTGTTAAAGAGACAAACTCCTTCAGGCTTATGTAATCATCCATTGTCATGCCCCTCATTTTATTTCATCCTCCCAGAGGCTCTCATAGGGCACTTCAAGAGCCTCCGCTATCGCACGCCTGAGCCTTTTAGACTTACTCACCCCCTCAACCACCTTATAGATCGCCGTTCTATCCACTCCGCACCGACGGGCAATTTCCGCCCCCTTAATACCCTTTAAAACTAAAAGCGCCTTAATTAGGCTTGCTTTTCTATTTATTTTATGCTTATTATTACTTATGATTTTCATCTTGAAGAAATTTTATACTCAAATGAGAATGTTTGTCAAGAGTAAAATGAAAAAATGAGTATACAAAGCCGATTAAAAATTTTAATGGACATCTTGAATTTGAATATCAAAGATTTTTCAGAGAAAACAGGTATACCTTATAGAACACTCCAGAACTATCTACTTGGTTTGCGAGAGCCCACTGTTAGCAATTTAACTAAAATAGCTACTCATTTGGGTATAAACATAAACTGGCTTCTCACAGGTGAAGGCGAGCTTTTCATACAGAAATCCAGCATAGACTCTCGCCGACAAGCCATCATACAACTCATTCTTGATATGCCAGAAGACAAACTTGACGATATATATAAAATGCTTGAAAAAGAGAAACTCCTTTTAGAACTTCTGGAAGAGAGAAAAAAACTAAAAAACACAGGATAGACTGTCACTTAATTTGCACTTAATCATTGCACTTGGTTGTCACTTGGTGTCACTTGGTTGTCACTTGGTGTCACTTAATCAGCTTTTTTAAAAATATGTCTAAAACCATTATTTATCAAGCCCTTAAACACTTTTTAAACACCTCATAAAAATCCCAAACTAAGTGTTAAAATTGGCAATTTTTTGGTAAAACTGGCAAAAATTCTCAAACTACCAACTTCAGCAAAAACATAACAATATCAATCACTTAACCCCTCCTAACCCCTCCCCAAAAAATCTCAAACTACCTGAAAAACTGTAATAAACAAATGAGGCTTATGAGGCTTAATCAAGTATTAACATTAATGGAAAATTTTGCGAGAAAATACAGAATAATATTATAAATAAAGTTTAATCTTTTTGCTCTTTGTTTTCTAAACTTTCAGCATCTTCAATAACAGGTATTGAGTAATCACCTCTAATCCACTTACCAAGATCAATTAATTTACACCTTTCGGAACAAAAAGGCCTGTATGGATTTCCTTCCCAAGGGACTTTTTTGTAACAAATAGGACATTTTACAATCATGGTTATGATATAAAGCGGGCGACGGGATTCGAACCCGCGACAGCAAGCTTGGGAAGCTTGAACTCTACCCCTGAGCTACGCCCGCAATAAAGAAATTATATGATTTAATTGATAAAAAGTCAATTATGCAAAAAAAGGCAAATATATTTTGATATCTTGCTAACGTTGTGAGGTTTTAGTTAATTTTGTGGTATCAAAATTATTTTTCTTTAAGCCCTCTATAATGCGATTAAATACTTCTGCATCCATAAATTTTGTTCTACTTAATATCCATAAATACTTTTTTTTAGGTCCACTAACAACAGCATATTCATAGTTATCACCAAGATCAATAATCCAGTAATCCCCATAAAAAGGCCATCTGAAAGTTACCTTTAGCTTTGCATTTGTGGTGTAATCAACAACATAAGCTTTACCACGAACTGATCTTAGTTTACCCTCAAAATTTTTGTCAAAACATTCATTCAAAACTTCTATTGTTCCTTCTTTGTTTAGGGTATAGGTAGCTTTAGTGCCCACACAATTTTTTTGAAACCGATTAGGATAACTTGCTATTTCATACCATGTACCCACATATTTACTAAGATCCACATATTTTACTGTATTTACAGAATGCTGATTATTTATAATCAATGAACACCCATTTAAGATAAAGATAAGAAAAGATAGTATTAAAGGGTTTAAAATGGATAGCTTCTTAAAAATCATAGCGTCATATTTTAAATTTAAATAATATTTTCAAAAGATACCCGGGGTTTTTCAGCCCCGGGTTTTTCGTTTTTACTTCATTGGCTGTGGTGCACCAACAGGACAAACTTCTGCACAAGTACCACAATCATCACATTTGTTAGGATCAATAATATATTTTGGATCACCTTCACTGATAGCCTGATTTGGACATTCATCTTTGCAACTGCCGCACATTACACAGTCGTCGTTTATATAGTATGCCATATTGTATCACCTCCCCTTTCATTGTTTAAAAAGCTTTAAATATAGCTTTGTTTGCTCCACACAATGGACATCTCTCTACTTCATCAGTTATAACCAATCCACATAAAGGGCAAACAACTATTTGTTTGTATACAGTATCTTTCATATTCTGCGCAAAGCTAAATATTTTATCCAGTTCTAATTGTTCATTTTTAGATGTTTCCTGAGCAAAATACATGGTTTGATTTAAACCTGGTAAGTTTTCTTTGTTTGCAAATTCTTTTATGGATTCAACAATTTTGTTGTTTTCTCGATAATAACTATCAAAGTTAGCTTTTATGACATCATAACTATCTTCATTCAATTTTAAGTTTCTGTATAACTTCATAATTAGAGTTTGCCTGGAATAGGCAACTGCCTTCATAAATCTTGATATATTTTTCAATCCTGCCCTTTCAAATCTTTCTGAAAGGTAATGTAACATCATTATAAATTTTGAAAAATTAAAAACAAGTTCTTCTATAAGTGAGTTAAGATTTAAACCTAATTGCATTTTAATCAATTTTTACAAATTTTGATTTATCAGCACCACAAACAGGACAAACATCCGGTGGCTCTGGCCCTTCATGAATATATCCACATATTGTGCACTGCCACTTCATATTTACCTCCTTTATCCCCATTTTCCTTTTTGTACATGGGTATTTATTTCTGCTAAAATCATGGATTTTAAAATTTTTGTAATCTCATTCATATGCCTGAATATATATAAGCAGCCTGGATCTAAATTGTCATCTATACCTTTTATTGATAATTCCTGTAATTTATCAATTAAATAGCAAGAATTCATCAAAAGACCATTTGTATAATTAGAACGGTCAATGAGTTTTGATATATTTTCTGGTATCTCTTCAAATTGTTCTCTTGGAGCTCCACATTTAGGACATACTGATGGAGCTTCCAGTCCTTGATGAATGTATAAGCAACTTTTACATCTATACTTTTTAACCATGTAATTATATTATCTTAATTGCTCATTCTAAACAACTAATTTTTAAGGTAATTTTAGTAACTCTTTAACCGTCGAAATAAGCTGCGTTGTTTGAACTGGTTTGGTCAAATAAGCATTTGCACCAAGCGATAACCCTTTTTTTCTATCTTCATCAGCTCCTTCAGTTGTTACAATGATTATTGGCATATCATTATATTTTGGATCCTGTCGTACTAAACTAACCAATTTTAAACCATCCATTATTGGCATATTAATATCGGCGATCATTAAATGAAATTGTTTATTCGATAATTTTTTTAAACCATCAACACCATCCGATGCTTCAGTTACGTTAACATCTTTTAATCTTTTTAAAGCAAAAACAATAAGCTGTCTCATTGTTGGTGAGTCTTCCACAACCAGAATCTCTATTTTTGCCATATTAAAATCTCCTTATTATTTAGTGAGAAGTTCAATAAATCCTTGAATTGTGGATAGTTTACGCTCTGATTCTGTGTATAATTTGGCACTAAAAAGTGCTGTTGCCGCATGTCCTGCAAGAAGTGTAAAAAGTTCATAATCTAACTCATTAAATGTGCTTTTTTGAACAAAAAGTTTATATATTGCTATCACACCGATTGTATGTTCTTTAATCTTTAATGGGATACAGGCTATGGGTGATTCTTGATTAAAGTTTTCAAAAATTGGTATAATCTCACTGAAGTAATTCTCGCCAGTTTTTGCAGATTTACCTATTATGCCTTTCCCGAGTTTTACGTTTGTTACTTCGTTTAATTCTATTCCTTCAGTAGCTATAGGTGAAAGTTCGTTGGTTTTTTCATCTAAAAGATATAGAACAAAGACTTCAGCACCTATAAGGTTTATTACTATTTCCATTATTATTTGAACAACTTCTTTAAAGTTTAAAGTGGAATGTAACTGAAAACTGGCTATATAAAGGTTTGCTAAATTATTGTTTTCGTTTTCAACTTCCACGTATTTTTCAGCAAAACTTTTGTTTTCTGCTTCTACTTCTCTTATTTTGTTTAAAATCTCATTTTTTTCTGCTTCCAGTTGAGCAATTTTTGCAATACATTGAGCATGAGCATCTACACCAACACCCTTTTCTTTGTAAGACTTTAGTTCTTCTTGAAGATTTGCTACTTGATATCGTAATTTTTCATTTTCCTGAAGTAACTCTTTAACGAAATCAGCAGTTTTTTTAAAAGTATTTAAAAACTCTTCTGCCCTATTTTTTGACATAAAAAACCTCTTTATAAATAATAGTTTTTATAAAATTTTTTTTCAATCATTTATTAATTTTTTTCTCCAAAAGCACAGGAATTTCGTAAACAGGATGAATGTGATCAGCTACACCAGCATTAATAACTTCCTTTGGCATACCAAAAATAATTGCTGTTTCTTGTGATTCAGCCCAGATTTCTGCACCAGCATTTTTTAGTTTTATTGCGCCCTCTCTACCATCTGAACCCATACCTGTAAGTATTATAGCGATTGTTTTTTCTGCGAATGGGACAAGGGAATCAAATAAATAATTGACAGAAGGTACATATAAGTCTGTATCTTTTTTTCTTGTTATCTTAATTTTATATTTCCCATCTTTTTTGTAAACTGACATGTGACTACCACCAGGACAAATATATACGCATCCATTTTCAATGTTCATTCCCTCTTTTGCTTCGAATACGCTAAAAGAAACCATTCTATCAAGCCTCTCTGCAAAAACTTTTGTAAATCCCTCTGGCATATGTTGAGCAATCAAAATAGGGGCATTTGGTGGGTTTTTGAAAGATGTAAGTATCTTCTGAATTGCTTGAGGTCCACCTGTTGATGCACCTATGGCTATTATCTTTTCAATGGTATCTGAAAGAACTTTTTCTTCCATCGCCTTAGAAGGTACCTGTTCTTTTTTAATCATTAAAGCCGCTTTTATTTTAAAGATTAAATCTTTTTTGATCTCCAGTAGCTTATATGATGCCTTAGATGTTGGCTTGGTAACAAAATCGATAGCACCAAGTTCAAGGGCTTTAAAAACATCATCCGAAGAGTCTAAGCTGGATACTATTATTACAGGTGTTGGTTGCTGTGCCATGATGAACCTAAGAAGTGTAAAACCATCCATTTCAGGCATTTCTAAATCTAAAGTGACTAAATCGGGCTTGAGTTTTAAAACTTTTTTAAGTCCCTCCAAACCATTGGAAGCAGTATCTATTACCTCCATTTCCGGTTCTTCTTCTATTATTTCTTTTATAAGCTTCCTGGTGAAAGGGGAATCGTCAATTATAAGTATCTTTTTTTTGTTCATAATTATTCCCTGGGTTTCATGTATACCATATCATTTTTAAAATGTTTTATTGTAAAATCTGTTGAAATATTAATTAAAGACTCAGCATGGCCAAGTAAAAGATACCCCCCTGGAATTAGTTTATCATAAAAATTCTCTATTACTTTTTTTCGTGAATTTATATCGAAATAAATTAATACATTTCTGCAAAAAATGATATCCATTGTTGGTAGAATACTCATCTTTGTTCTATCGAGAAGATTGAGTTGTCCAAAACTTACATATTCTCTAATATATGGTTTCACCTGCCATTTACCAGGTTCAATTTCATCAAAGTATTTACTTCTTTGGAATTCCTTTGTTGATCTGAAAGAATTCTGGGTGTATATTGCCTCTCTTGCAATTTTTAAACATCTCTGGCTTATGTCGCTACCAAAAATATTTACCTTGAAATTTTGTATTAAATTTGGCATTTCAGAAATTATCATAGCAATTGTATAAGGTTCTTCGCCTGTGGAACACCCAGCAGACCATATTCTTATGTTTTTATCAAAATTTTTTAAACTCATAATTTCAGGTAGTATTTCTTCTTTAAAGGCTTTTAACTGATAATCTTCCCTGAAAAAATATGTCTCGTTAGTTGTAATGACATCATAGATAAAAGTAAACTCATCTTCTTTTTTTTTATCGTATTTAAGAAAAAATATATATTCTTTGAAGCTATTGAATTTAAGATCTTTTAGTCTTCCAGAAAGGCGTTTTTCTAAAATATATCTGGAACCATCGTCAAAATAAATACCACATCTGTCTCTTATTAAATTTCTCAAACTTTCAAATTCATCATCGGTTATTTTTGGGCCTGTAGAAATATCCCACATCTCTATTCCTCAAAGAAGTCTTCGGGAAGTATTTTTGATATAAATTCTTTTCCTTTTTTGGTATGAAGGGTTTTTATAAATAGTTGTAAATCAGAAATTTTATTAGCCCTTTTGAGAGAATTTGCAAGTTCTCTATAAATATCCTCATCGTCGAAATTAAAAGCTAAATCAATGATAGTACTAATTGAAAAAGGTACGCCCTTTGTAATTAGATCTAAAACAGTAAAATAAAGAAGAGGATGTATATCAGCAAGGATCTTATCTTCTACATGTTTTATAGAATTAGGTGATATTTTGCATAGGCTTATTAATGCAGATTTTTTTATATTAAAGTCGTCTTTGTCAAAAAAATTATATAGTATGTTTACTGATTCAGTATTTCCGATTTCTCCAAGAGTCTCTATTGCTTTTTGTTGCACAAGTTCATCTTCATCGGTTAAGTAAAATAAGGTTTCTTGTATAAAATCTGTAAGTTTAAGTTTTCCGATTAATTCAAGAGATTTTGCTCTAACTTCAGGGTAGTGACTTTTTAAAGTCTTATCAAGGTATTCTTTTTTGTAATATTTGATATTTGACAATAGCTCAAGAATAGCGATTATATGTTCTTTATTTTCAGAATTGAGTATTGAATTGGCAAATTCTTCAGGAAAATTATTTTGATTTACTATTGTTGATAGAGCCTTGATTGCCTGTTCTCTAACATCAGGATAGGGATCTAAAAGTAGCCTGAATAAACATTCTATTGCATCATTTCCACCAATTCTCCCCAGTGAATAAGCTAAAGACTGTCTTGTATGTCCATATTCGGCATTACAGAATGTTTTTAGTTGTGGTATCGAATTTTCTATTTTTAGAACCCCGCAAAGGTATACAAGATAAGCTTGTTTTTCATTTTTGAAATTTTTCAGTAATTTTAGGATCATTTCTTTATTTACAAAGGGTGCATAGTTATTCAAATGGGCGAAAAATTCAAGAGTTTCATTTGTAGCTCTTTCTAGCATGGGTATAAAAAATTCTTCACCTTCATTAATGAAGGCACATAATGCATAAGCTTTCTCATCTTCAGGATTTTTTTCTAATAAAGTGTCAAAGTATTTGTTGTGATTTATATATTTTGTTAAATTATGTTTTATAAATGGTAGCCTATCTTTATGTCTTAAAAATTGTTTATAAAGGGTTCTTGCTGAATTTTCAATTATATAAGGAGATTTTTCGTGAAAAGCTTTTTTAAATATTTCTATAGTATATTCAGGATTAATTATGGGAAGTAAATCAAGAATGGGTTTTCTAAGGGGATTTACTTTCCACAAAGGTAGTAACGATATTGCATCTGGAATATAACCAATTTGTGATATAGACTCAAGTATTACAAAAGATAACCATTGATTTGATGCATCAAGAAGACTGAGTAAGTTGCCCACTGCCTCTTTACATCTTAATTTACCTATATTTTCAATAGCAGCAATGACCACATTCTCATCTTCATCAGAAAGTGCTTTTATTAAAAAATTGCAAAATTCATTTTCTCCAATATCACCAATTATGTCTATTATAAATTTTCTGACATCTTTATCCGCTTTATCAAAAGATTCTATTAAGTGCCTAACTGCCTTTTTGCCAATTTTTGTTAGAGCCTCTTGACATGCATTTCTAAGACCAGCATTATCCTCTGCAGATAAACCGTTAATAAGCAGTTTAATTACCTCTATATCTTGATTAATTACAGCTAAATCAATAGCATCTTTTCTAACACGCCAGCTTGGATGGGATAAACAAAATAACAAAAAATCGAGGTTCTCTCTATTTATTGAAAAATCTTCAATTTTCATTTTGAGTTCTTTCCTGATTTCTTCTTCATTTAAATTTAAAATGTTTTCAGTCATTTTAAACCCTTTCTTTTATTTATCACTTCTAAAAAAGCTTCTTCTATAAATCTTTTAGCATCTTCTTTTATTTCTGGTATTCGATGGGACAAATATTTTATTGCATCTTCAAAATCAAGCTTGAGCATTTCTCGAAAATTTTCATGAGTAACATTGTCAAGTATTTCCTGATTGTATAGGGCTATATCTGAAACAATCAATCTAGCTAATTTCCTTGCTTTAACATTTTTGTCAGTAATTGAATCCAAAACCGTTTGTTCATGTTTTCTTATTTTTTCTCTTTCTTCTAAAATTTCCTTGGTTTTTTCAAGTAATAAGTCTCTATTATCTTTAAGCAAAGATGCATCACTAAGTTCTTTTGTGGCTTTTAATTCCTGATTATTTATTGGTTGTTTAGAACCGGGAAGAAGTGCTAGAACTTTATTTAACAAACCGTCAGGTATATGATGCTTTTCTATATAATCATCAGCACCATATAAATTTTGGGGTTTTCTTTTATACCTGGTTCTATCATAAATAGAGGCAACTAATATAACTTTTACATCTTTTAAAGAGGGATCATTTTTAATTTTTTCACACAACTCAAAACCAAACATACCGGGAAGTGCAACATCAATTATGGCGACAGCTGGTTTTTTGTTTGAAATAATCTTGTAAGCATCATTTCCTTCATATGCTGTTTCGACCTTGCATTTTATAGGTCCCAGTACTTTTTTTATAGCAGTTACAACTCTGTAGTCATCATGGGCTATTACAATAAAAGGTAGAGAATTTTCTTCAGAATGTTTAAAATAATAGATGAAAACATAACCACATTTGTTACAGCGTAATTTTTTTTGTGAGGCTGTAACTGAAAAATCATCTTTAAGTTTATAGTTAGTTTTACATTTTGGACAGGTTATTATCAAACAAGCTCCTTTATTTGTTTTTTTAGATATTTTGAAAATAAATATTCCAGATCTAAAATAAAAATTATTTTATCCTCCATCTTGAATCCACCCTTCAAAAAATTTTTATCCATAGAAGTTAAAAGAGCCGGGGCGGGTATTATATTTTCATCATCAATTGTGAGAATATCTTCAATATCGTCTACTAACATTCCAAATATTTTTTTCTGAAATGCGATTATAATAACCTTTCTTTTATCTTTATCTTCCCCTGGGATTTGCAAAACTTTTTTTATGTCTATAAGGGGTAACAAAAACCCCCTTAAATGTATTACCCCGGCAAAAAAATCTGGCATTGAAGGTAGTTGCTTAATGTTTTTAGCGAGGATAATCTCTCTTGCTATTTTTAGTTCCAGGGAGTAAAAATTATTTTGTAATCTAAAAATAATAAATTTTCTTTCCATTTTAGTAGCTCAACATTTTTTCAATGTCTAAAATCCTTATTATTTTACCATCCAATATCACCACACCATATAAAAATTCCTGTTTAGCTATGCTCACATTAAGTGGTGGGGGTTCTATCTGGTCCTTTGAAATCTTTCTTATCTGGACAATTTTGTCTGTTACAATACACAGAAATTCATTGTCTACTTTTAATAGAATTAGTTTTTTATTTTTTTCATCATAATGTGAGAATTCTATACCAAGGATTTTTTTGATATCAAAGACTGGTATTATTTCTCCTCTTATAGCAACTATTCCTAGTATAATGTCTGATGTCTTTGGAACAGGGGTGATTTCTTTAAATTTTAAAACCTCTTTTGCTATTTTTACTTCAATACCATATTCCTCATCTCCTAATAAAAAACATAAATATTCTGCTTTTTCTTTTTCTTCGCTAATTTTGTGTATATTAGAATAAAAAGACTCTTCATCAATGAAGTCTAAAGCTTCTATTGGTGATTCTATGTACTCTTCGGGTAATTTTTCTTCTTTTTGGGGAATTGGTAATGTGTTGTCTGAAGAAAGAGAAGCCTCTTTTTTTATGATTTCTTCAGATACCTGGTCTTTTTTTTCAGACTTTTTCTTTTTTTTTCTAATCTCTGCTATATTCAATTGTTAACTCCATTCATTAAACTCATGTGCTGACTCTATAGCTATCTCCTTATCAATATACTTATTTCCTTTTTCAAATGCAATCAACAAAGCATTTTGTGCTAAATGATTGATAACTCGTGGGATTCCCTTTGAAGTGTTATGTATAACTTTACTTGCTTCCTCACTAAATGGCATATATGTACCACCTGCAACTTTAAAACGGTGTTCTAAATATTTAAAAGTGTCCTGCTCATCAAGAGGACCAATATGGTAAAAAAAACCAACTCTTTGCCTAAAGGCTTCCCAGTTTCCCCGTTTTAATTTTTGTTTTAATTCAGGTTGACCTAAAAGTATTATAGAAATCAAATTCTCATCATCCATTTGGAAGTTTGTTATGAGGCGTATTTCTTCAAACACCTCTTTGTGTGATATTAATTGAGCTTCATCAATGATTAAAACTGGTGTAATATTTTTTTCATAGAAGTTGTAAAGAATTTCATAAATTTGTTCGAGTAAATCTTTTTTATAGTATTTTGGCTCTCTTTTTGAAAAAAGTTTAACCACATTCCTTAAAAAATTACCCGCACTGCCCCTTGGATTTATAATTACGACGGGATAAAATCTTTCTTCATCAAGTTCATCGAGCAGTTTACGAGAAAGGGTAGTTTTACCACAACCAATTTCTCCTGTTATTACAATAATCTCCTTCTCTTCAGCACCGTATTCCATTCTTGCCAGTGCTTCTTTATGTTTATCCGACAAGTATATAAAACGTGGATCTGGCGTTTTTGAGAAAGGTTTTTCTTTAAGACCAAAAAACTCAAGCATATTATCCTTTTGTTACCCCACTTATTAATCCTGAGGGATCTAAAACAAGGATTGTTTTCCCCTGCCCTATTTGGGTTGCACCTGCTATACCATTTACCTTTATGAATTTGCCCATAGACTTTATAACTATATCACCATGTCCAAGTATATCGGAAACAATCATACCCACTTTCTTCTCCCCCACTTTAATTACAATCATATACCTGAAATTTTCGGGAATTGGCGCAAATTCAAAAATATTTTCTAAGTAAAAAACAGGAAGAGGTGCATTTCTTAAATTTACAACATCTTCACCTGAAATTTTCATAATATCATTTTTTGTGATTTCTACTACCTCATCAACTGCATTTATAGGTAAAGCAAAAATTTTGTCACTTGTTTTTAATATAATAGCCCTAACAATTATAAGAGTCAGTGGCAGAGTTAAAATAAAAGTTGTACCTTTACCTAATTCTGTTTTTACCTCCACTAAACCTCTTAATTTTGCCAGGTTACTTTTTACAACATCCAAACCCACACCTCTTCCAGACAACTCTGTAGGATTTTCTTTTGTGCTGAATCCTGGCATAAAAATATATTGAAGTAAATTCTCCTCTGATACTTCTTGTTCTGGCGAGAGTTTGTTTAATTTAATAAGTTTTTCTCTAATTTTCTGTACATCTATACCTTTACCATCATCAGACACTTCAATGAAAACATAATTACCCTTTTGATAAGCTTTCAAAGAAATCTGTCCATATGGGGGCTTGCCAAGAGACATTCTTTCTTCAGAGGATTCAATACCATGATCAATACAGTTTCTAATTATATGCATTAGAGGATCAGATAGTTCTTCCATGATGAATTTATCTAACTCTGTATCGCCTCCGCTAACTAATACTTTAATCTCCTTTCCCAAATCGTGGGCAATCTTTTTTAAATTCCTCTCTAATTTGTCAAAAAGTTGACTTAAAGGCACCATTCTAACAGACATAATTGATTCTTGTAGGTCATTGATCTTTTTTTCTATGGAATTGGTAACTTTAGTTAAATTCAATGCAAGATCTTCGTTTTGTATGTATTTCTTTGCATTATCAACAAGCCTAGCCAATTCAGATTTTTGGGTAACTAATTCTCCCACAATGTTCATTACGTAATCTAATTTTGAAATGTCTACCCTTACTGTGTTACTGATACTTTTTAATTGGGATTGCTGCAAATTTTGTTGATCTAATAGTTCTTTTTTTTCAAAAAATGAGGTTATTGGTATTTGGGTAGATTGAGTTATTGAAGTTATTTCGTATTCATAAATATTTTTTATGGGAATTTCATTCTCCTTAAAATCTGTAGCGTAAATAATTGTAAAAATAATTTTACCAGGCAAATTAGATGGTTTTGGAAGAGTACTAATTACTTCACCTTTCGATTTAAGTATATTTGTAATTTCGTTTAGCCTTTCATCAAACTCATCAAGGGAGAAAACAAATTTTATAGCGAAGACATTTTTCCCTTTTTTTATATTTTCCTGAAATCTATGTTCTTCGTATTCTGTTAAAACTTGTAAAAGATCATTGATGGTTTCATTAACATTTAATATTGGCACCTGTTCTTTTTGCTGAGCAAATATTAAGCTAATGTTTTCGAGAAAATTTTTCAGGTCATAATCATCACTGTTAGACAGAGATATTTTAGAAATTATTTCATGCATAATATCCTTGCCTTGAAGCAGTAACTCTATCACCTCATCATCAAGAGAGATTTTGCCCAGGCGAACTTTATCAAGAAAGCTTTCTAACTGGTGGGATAGTTTTGATAGATTTGCAAAACCAAACATTCCTGAAATACCCTTTAGTGAATGAAAATCCCTGAATAAAGAGTTTATTAAATCTGGAGACTCTACCCCTTGACTTATTATTTCTCTCAGTTCTAAAAGTTTTTTTTCAATACTTTCTATTAATTCTTCAGCTTCAGCTATAAATTCTTGCAAGGCTTTATTTTCAACCATCATTTCTGTCCTAAAAGCTTTTTTACCTTTTTTTGCAGGGTTTTTAAATCAAAGGGCTTCATAAGATAATCATTTGCACCCATGGAAAGAGCACGGTTTAGGTCTTCTTCTTTCGTTTCCGTTGAAATCATTAATACTGGTATATCTTTATAGTTTTCAGATGTTTTTACAAAATGCAAAAGTTCAAGTCCGTTAATATCTGGCATATTGATATCAGAGATTATTAGATTA
>CALINM010000201.1 GCA_938045315.1 uncultured bacterium
CAGCATGACATATACAATGCTGCTGCAATACTTATTAATGGCGAAATTAAAGGGATTTACAACAAAATTTTTCTACCTAATTACGGCGTTTTTGATGAGGAAAGATATTTTCAGAGAGGCAAAAATCCTATTTTTATCAAAACCTGTGACAACTTAGCATTTGGTATTAGTATCTGTGAAGATATCTGGTATCCTGAAGGACCTGGCTTTACTTCGGCTTTGTTTAATGCAGACATTTTACTTAATATTAATGCATCTCCTTTTCACTATAACAAATGGAGTATACGAGAAAAAATGCTATCAACAAGAGCTTTAGACTATGGGACTGCAATATTTTATTGTAATATGGTAGGCGGACAGGATGAACTTGTTTTTGATGGCCATAGTCTTGTTATAAATGAAAATGGAGAGATAATCAACAGAGGAAAATCTTTTGAGGAAGAATTATTAATCACAGACATGTCTGTGGATTCAATAAGAACAAAAAGATTGAAAGACCCCAGATGGAAGAAAAAAGATATACTATCCCCTATTATGGAACCGGAAACTATTAATTTAGACTTTAAAGTGAAAAATAAAAAAACAATAATAGAAAAAATAAAAAGAGAACCACCAAGCATGGAAGAAGAAGTTTTTAAAGGTCTTGTTTTAGGATTGAAAGACTATTTCAAAAAAAATTCCTTTTCAAAGGCAGTAATAGGAATCAGTGGCGGTATAGATTCCGCGTTGGTTTCTGCTATTGCAACTGTTGCTTTAGGCAGGGAAAATGTAACAGGGGTATTTATGCCATCAATGTTTACATCAAAAGAAAGTATGGAAGATTCAAAAGAGCTTGCAAAAAATTTAGGAATAAACTTACTGGAAATATCTATAAATAATATTTACAAAGCATACATAAACTCGCTAAAACCCTTCTTTAAGGACCTTCCCTTTAATACAACAGAGGAAAATATTCAGGCAAGAATTAGAGGTAATTTGTTAATGGCTTTCTCAAACAAGTTTGGATGGCTTGTTTTAACAACGGGTAATAAAAGTGAAATGAGCACAGGATATGCCACATTATATGGTGATATGGCAGGTGGTTTTGCCCTGCTTAAAGACGTACCAAAAACATTGGTTTATAAAATTGCAAAATATTACAATGAAATATACCCTGAAAATAGTATACCTGAAAGGATTTTCAAGAAAGCCCCTACTGCTGAACTAAGGCCTAACCAAACAGATCAAGATACCCTACCACCTTATGATATTCTTGATAAAATTATTAAATCTTATGTGGAAGAAGATAAATCCTATGAAGAGATTTGTCAGTTAATTAAAGACAAAGAGACTGTTAAAAAAGTCATAGCCATGATTGACAAAAACGAATATAAAAGAAGACAGGCTCCTCCTGGTATTAAAATTACACCACGCGCCTTTGGCAAAGACTGGAGAATACCAATAACCAACAGGTTTAAAGATTTTTGAACTTATTATTTTTCAGCGATTAAAACGATTTCATCGCCCATATCCTTTTTAAATAAATTTAAAAGTCTAAATTTAATCTGCAAATACCAAATCTGAATAATATCTTTGAGAGAAAATCTATCCAAATTTTTCTCCTTTTTTTTAAGTACAATACTGTCTCTTACTATAAACTCTGTTTTTCCCGTACTTGTCCATATTTTATATTTACTAATACCCGCTCTCTTACATAAAATATCTATACTTTTTGTATTATATAGATAAAGATGCCTTGGTGGTTCTAATCCCCGCCAGTGTATATTAAAATATTTATGAGAAAAACTATCAAAATTTGGTGTAGTAATAATTATTTGCCCCCCTTTTTTTATGATTCTCTTACATTCTTTTAAAAATTTAACGGGTTCAAAAACATGTTCTAATACATGATTCATGATAATAAAATCAAAAGAATTAGAAGGTATATTTAATTCTCTTACATCACCCTTATGAATTCTTAAATTATACTTATCCTTCGCAACACTCATTGCTTTTTCGTCAATTTCAATTCCCTCTACATAAAAACCAGCATTTTTTAATTTATATAATCTTTCTCCATTTCCACAACCAATTTCGAGTACCTTACCTTTGCGTTTTCTTAAAAACATATATTCAAGATTTTTTCTTTCAAGATTTATTAACAACAATCTTCTGAAAAGGCTATACAAAATCTTAGCAATCCTATAAAAAATCTTCTCAAATACATTTTTCAATTCAATTTTTTTATTGTTCCCTTTCTCATGGGTGTAATAATTAACGTAAAAACTTTGAATTTGAGACTTATCAGGTTCAGGGACAAGCCACGCAAACCCACACTTTTGTGACTTACATCTAACAATACCCCATGAACCTGGTACACCAAATAGATCGTCCTTAAGATTATCATAAAAAACGAGAGCTGATGACCCACAAAGTAAACATGTGAATTCTTTTTTTACGTTATTAAGCATTCTATAATATTACAAAGTTTTAAAAAACTTTTAAATATAATTCATTTTTACCTCTTCAAGGGCTTGTTGTCACATAGATTTGCTAAATAAAAAATAAGAGTAAGACAGTTAACTAAAAAAGCGGCTTTGAAAAGCATAACAAAGAGTAAAAATGAAAAATTAATTTGTTGTTCTTTATTT
>CALINM010000202.1 GCA_938045315.1 uncultured bacterium
AATAAACCAAAAATAATCAATCTTAAGTTTGAACCAGATAAGATTTTTACTTTTGATAACAACCGCGTTGCTTTCATTATGCCTGATATTTATGAATCAGAGATAAGCAAATATGATAAAATTTTAAAAAATAAAAGAATAAATTCCTTGTTTATTTCCCACCCAGCAGAAGCAATGATATTTAGTGATAAAATTATTTTTGGGTCATTCTATATTTATGTGGCAAATAAGCCAGCCCTATTTTTTATGAAAAGTTTAGGTGTTAAGGGTTTTTCCATAATCCCTGATCTTGATGATAAAAACTTTAAGATGATAAATCTTTTTTCCCCCCTTTGGTTTTCATGGAAGAATGTACCTTTATGGATAACTAGGGTGCCGGTAGATAACTGTTTATTTTTGACTCAGAAGGGCAATAAAAAAGTGAAAGTTTTTAAAAATTTTGGTTTTTTGTTGGAATAGCATGCTTTAGATAGGGGGGAGGAAAATTTAAAGTCTGCACTTAAATAAAATCCAAGCACAAAGTTTGAAATGCAAAATTAAGTAAAAAAGCTTTTAAATATTTTCTTTTATTATAAAAAAGTCAACATTAGATGCAGTTACTGTGCTTTTACCAAAGTAGATAAATACAAACCACCAGAATAAATTAAGCAAGATAAAAACTATAGGGTCCCAAAAAGTTTGTAAACCTAATTTTAAATTTGGCAATTGAAATGTGGGGAGGGGTAGAAAAAAGTAAAGTAAGATAGAGTAAAACAGTGAAATAGTAGCCATTATCTGGTAAGCTGAAAAAGAATTCATTCCTCTATAATCGGCTCTTAAAAACTCAGATAGTGTACGCCATGTATTAATTACTATCACAAGAAACAAAAAAGATAAATAATAATAGCCTTTAAAAAAAAGATACAAACCAAATAATGAAGAATTAACATATAATAGTGAAGTTAGTGCTTGTATTGGTATTAGCTTTTCATTTTGTAATTTCCCAGCGTAAGATGCTTTTTTGATTTCACCCGTAAAAGTAAAATTAAACTTATAGAATATTCTCCTGATTGTATTATTGCACATACTTATAGGTTTTCCATAACAACAGCCAAAGCTTATGCATGCAAGCCTCCCCATCCCTTCTCCAAAAGCATAGGATATGATGAATGCTGTAAGTACAGGTATTACTAGCTGCTTTTGTATCGTTAAAAAAGGTAGGTTAAATGTGGATATTATGAATATTATCCATGGAATTATAAGTACTCCAACAAAAGACGCACCTCCCACAGTGAAAGTATGTTTTTTTTTCTCTACTATTCTGGCAATAATTTTTGCAGAAAGTAGGCATATTAGGCTGGTAAGAAAAATTAAAATTAAGATGGTTTCCGTGCCTATGGAAAGTGCTCCCAACATGATTATAAGTAAGAATAAAGATAAAGAATATGCGAGAGAGATTATGAATCCATAAAATGTTAGATTTATAGCATACCATTTGTTACCGATAATTTTTTTGACTGGTATTGTAGCGAGTATCTGCCATCTTTCCTGAGGTAAATGTTTAAAAGACCATAATTGAAAGGATAAGCTAAATAAAAAAACAAGAACAATGAAGATTTCATAATTCATGTCAATCACCCCGTATGTTTATCCTTTTTTAAAGGCCATCCTATGAGGGATCTAACCTTAACATCTGTCTCTACCACTGGTATTCCTAATCTTTTAGAAAAAATTGTATTCACATCTTCCCTCGATGAATTTTTTAAAAGGTCTTGAGCAAATTTGATTCTGTTTTTCTGAAAAAAAAGTATTACTGTTGAACTACCAGGTCTAAAAAGACTTTTAGGCTGTCCTTTTTTTATGAGAATTCCCTTGCTCACTTTTACAGGGTTGTCATACCTGTATTCGCTATAACACTGGACAATATCACCTATTAAAAGTGCTACAATCTCTATCATAGCAACAATACCAACATTTGTACCTCCTTCTATGTCTGTGTCTATTACTGTTACAAATCTCTTATTTTTGGAATAGGGATGGCAAATAGAAATCAGTGCTTCAGGATGACAGGAATTGTATACTCCATCAATGCTATAAAAATCAATCACAACACCCGTTACTGGTACATGAGTATAATGGTATTTTTCAGGAGTTAACCTGAAAATAGCGAAATCACCATCTTCAAATGTTTTGTGCCATTCTTTTTTTTCAGCCCCTAACAAATCTTGATGATCAAAAAACTTATTTTTTATATAGAAGTATTTATTTTCCATGGAAGAACCTAAGGTGACTTTTGAATCAGCAGGCGAGACAATGGCGTCTTCTTCCTCTGGTAAAGGTCTTGTTTCCCAATATCTAATCTTTCTCTCAAAGATTTTTCTTGGTGTATCAAGATTATCTGGTGAGTCGAAACATTCAGTTAGATCTATTCCCATTTTTTTCATAAAAGTTTTTGTGCCGGCTAATTTAGCCCCAAGGAAAGAGTCGTATAAGAAAAAGCTAAAAATTTCTGATACTCTCTTTGATGTAAATATTTTGTATAAAAAATTTGGGTTTTCCCTAATTGTTGAGTATAGAAATTTGACTACTTTATCACCATAAAACTCTTCTCTAATAATATTACCTGTCTGCCTGTCTATGAACTCATGCATCTCTGACCTCATCTTTTTGCATAAAGTTATCCATATCTGTTTTTATTGTTAAAATAGTGAGGTGGATTAACTTTTTCAAATCTTCTTCACTAATGTTTTCATTGAAAATATCTTTTTTTCTTACTGTTAAAAAGGCTTCTGCGGATGATTCATTTATAATTGATTTTATGTCAATATAATCTAAAAGTTTTTTTGTTATAAAAAGCTGATCTAATTTTTTGAACTCCTCTTTCATGACTTCGTAAGATTCTTCAAAATGTTTATTTCTTAAAGTTTCTCTGTAATATCTTTCTGCTTCTTTATTGAAATCCTCTCCCGAGATTAATAAAGGATCTTTTTTCATTCTGTTTTTCATAATGCCCTTTATCATCCTTGCATAGCACGAAAACTCTTCTTGTTTTTCTAATCTTTCTTTTAATGACTCAATGGTATTTTCTATTCCCATCATATTAATTAACTCTTTTCCATCCTCCTGGATAATTTTTAAAAGAGCCCTTTTATATTCTTTACTACTAATCCTTATGTAACCTGAGTAACGATGGCTAAATCTTGAGTTCGACACTTTTTGTAAAATTTTTAGCATAAATTTATTTTTAGTTTCTCTGTTTATGTAATATGTGGGTATCCCTATAGATTCGCCGAAGAAAATCTGTCTTCTCTCACTTTCAATTGTTGGATCGTCTGGAATGTGATCATGGGTTACTTCTCCCGTTAGAATATACTTGTAGGCAAGGCATGTGAGTAGTACTTGTATGCTTACTGCTTCTCCCATGTCTTTAAGGACACTTTCAAATACACTGTAATATCTACCTTCAAAGCCGGAATAACCTTTGCTCCCGTAATCTCTTAATCTATAAAGGAGATAAATGGACATTTTTTGATCAAAGATACCAAGATGTTCAAGGTCCCTTTTTAATTTTTTTTCGTTGCCAATTAAACCATTAAGTGCAGGACTTTGATCTGTGGAAAGTAAACATACAAGGTAATCTATAAGGCGAAAATCTATTACAACATCACCTTTTAATCCTAAGATAAAGCTTAGTAGCTTATCTAACCAGGTGGGACCAAAAGGTGTTATTGATCTGCCAAAAAAATTATTTTTTGCCTTTTTCTTCCACCTTCTCCATATCATTCTAAGATGTGTAAAGTCAAGTTCATGGGGTAAAAATCCTAAAACATTTTCAGGATGAAACTCCCAGAAATCTATTCTATATGGTGATGCTGAAAAAGTTCCCACAAAAAGGGGGAGAAAATGTTCCATTATTTTAATTACCAAATCACCAATATACTTCTCATCAACTTTATCAAAGCCTGAGTCAGGATTTGATAAAAGGGCAGTAATTTTTTTGCTGCTTATGCTTACATGTGTGCCATTATTGAGTAAAGAGATATTTGAGATATTTGGTAATGTAATCAAATTTCTTGTAATGATACCCGCATCTTTTAGTTTTGAAATAGTGTTTAGATGACTTCTTGATAACACCTGATGACAGAGACTCATGTAATGGTATTTTTCCTCGCCCCTATCCCAACCAGAGAGGCAGGGGTTTAAAAATAATTCTCTATAGACTGAGTCTGGAATTAGACTATTTAGTTTTCTTAACCTAACAGGTGGGTGGGAGGAAAAATATATTACAACTTTTTGATCGCTATCAAGTAAGGAAAATCTTTTATTTGAATACATAACTAAAAGCTGTGTAAAAAAGTAACGTTTCAATGTCTCCTTTGCTAAAGATTTGCCAAGTCCATTCTTACTATTTAAGTTGATTGGTGTAAAAGATATAATCTCAGGAGAGGTGTTATCATTAATGAAAGAATTTATAATTTTTTCTCCATATTCTCTAATTATTTTAGGTGATTTGCTGTCACATATTGAAACATCTGCAAGACTAAGCTTCAGTAAATAGCTAACTGGAAATCTCACGTATGTTTTTTCCTCTGTTTTTCTGAAGAATTTATTCAAGTCAGATCTTTTGCCTAAGGATGGGTTTTTTTTATCATAGTTAAGATCAGTCAGTATTATTTCGTATAGCTTATTACCAAGTACTTCCTTTGGAATTCTAATCCAACAGTTTTCCCAGACATTATCATTATTATCATTTATAAAATTTTCGATACCCTCCATTATTTTTTTCGATGCATCACCAGTTTTTATCCTTCTTATCAAGCTTTTATAGAAAATTGTTTCCTGTAACTCCCTTGCAACATCCACATTGTACTTTTTACCGATGATGCATGTCTGAAATTCATTTTCTGTCCCCCCAGTGACATCATAGTCTGAATATGGTAAGTTTTCATAGAAACTTGAGTCATTTGTCCCATTTATTGACATTATTTCAAGGATATTTTTTAAATATTGCTGGTCTGAAGATGGTAAAAAACTTGATTTGATAGGCACTTTTGCTAAAAAGTTCATATATTTTTCTACTTTTACACAAATCATTCTAAATAGTAATTATTAAGCTTTTGTTAAAAAGAATGAAAATTTTTCTGAATTTATTGTTAAAATCGATTTTAGAAATAATGTTGATGTAAGTTAATGGCGGCATATTTTTTAAGCTCACCCTTTTTTAAAAGAGATTTGTTGTCTTTTAAAAAATTGAGTAAAGGTATGGTTTTTTATGTGATTAAAAATCCTGACATAGATATATAAAGAAAGTAATATATATATCTAATTAAATATTTTAAATAGGAGGTGGTGAAATGAAGAGAGTTCTGTTATCAGTAATGTTTCTTTTATCATTAAATGTTGTATCCTTTGCTTATGATCAAGAACTGGCAGCTAAGTTTGACAGGATGTTCTCACAGATGACTCAGGAAGTGCTTGCTATGGCACCGTGCCAGATTACCCCTGAAAAAGTGCTAGAAATGTTAAACAAACAGGAAGAGTTTTATGTCCTCGATATCAGAAGGCCTGCGGAGCAGAACTTTGTTGGTTTTACTTTCAAAAATGCTTTGCACATCCCCATGAATGAGGTATTTAAAAAGGAAAATCTCTCCAAATTGCCAAAGAACAAAAAGATTGTTGTTGTTTGCCATTCTGGAACCAGAGCAGCACCAACAACTTTGGCTCTAAGAATGATTGGCTTTGAAAATGCAGTAATGTTAAGAGGTGGTATTTCAGCGCTTGCTGCAGCTGTTACTCCAAAAACTCTACCCTTAGAAAAATAAATTTTATACTCCTTCCAGGGTAAAAGCCCCCGGAAGGAGTGTTTTATTTTTCTATCCTTTCGAATAAAAGCAAAGTAGAGCTTAATACAACTGTTACACATCCAGCTTCTTGAAACATAACTGCCATTACTGGTGATAGTTTACCCATAGAAGCAAGTAATAGACCTATTACATTGTAAATTATGGAAAAAAAGATGTTTAGCTTGATTCTTTTCAGAACCTTTCTTGACATTTTTATAAATTCAACAATTTTATTTATATTGTCATCCATAAGCGTTACGTTTGATGCCTCTATGGCAATGTCTGTTCCTGCTTTACCCATAACAATACCCACATCTGCCAGAGCTAAAGCTGGGGCATCATTAATTCCGTCACCTACCATGCCTATTATTTTGCCGTCTTTTTTTAATTCTTTCACAACATTTTGTTTATCTTCAGGGAGTAGTTCGGCATAATACCTATCGATGTTTATTTTTTTAGATACTTCCCTTGCACTATTTTTGTTATCACCTGTTAGCATAATTATGTCTTTAATGCCCAAGTTTTTGAGAGTGCTTATTGCTGAAACAGTTTCTGATTTTATCTCATCCTCTATAGCTATAATTCCAGTTAGTGTGCTATCTATGGCAACAAAAATCGCGGTTCTACCCAAATGTAGTTGCCTTTCATATTCGTTTAGAACATTATCTGGTATTGAGATGTTAAAGGATTTAATAAAATTTTCTTTGCCTATTATGACCCTCTTACCATTAACCAATGCCTCGATTCCCATACCCGGTGTTGCTTTGAATTCTTCGGGGTCTTCGACTTTTATGTTTTTTTCTCTTGCATAATTAATAATTGCCTTTGCAAGGGGGTGTTCAGAGTATTTTTCTGCGGATGCACAGATTTTTAGTAACTCATTTTTGTCAATTTTATAAGAAACTACTTCTGTAACGATAGGTTTCCCAAGAGTGACTGTTCCAGTTTTGTCAATGACAAGTGTATCAATTCGGCCTGCAATTTCAAAGTATATCCCACCTTTGATTAAAACAGCTCTTCTTGCCATGTTAGCTATACCCGCAGAAACAGCAGAAGGTGTAGCTATTGCGAAGGCACAGGGACAGGCAACAAGTAATACTGCAACAGCAACTTTAATATTGCCAGTAAATATAAAAGCTATGATTGCAATTACAAGTACCGTAGGTAAGAAATAGTTAGTAAATTTATCAGCGATGTTTTGTATGGGTGCTTTAGATTCCTGTGCCGATTCAACTAAATGAACAATTTTGGCAATTGTTGTATCTTCACCAACCCTGGTTGCTTTAATCTCAAGGCGTCCTGTTTCATTAAGTGTGCCTGCAAACACATCATCACCCACACTTTTATCTACAGGAAAAGATTCCCCTGTAATTGGAGCTTGATTAACAGTGGAAAAGCCTTCGACCACAGTGCCATCCACGGCTATTCTCTCTCCTGGCCTAACAACCACAATGTCCCCCAACTTGATTTCTGAAATGTTGACAGTTCTTTCTTCACCGTCTATCTTTATATTTGCAGTTTTTGGAGTTAAGTTGAGAAGACTTGAAATGCTTTTTCTTGTCTTGTCAATTGTATAAGCTTCGAGAGAACCCACTACAGCCATGATTAGTATAATCACTGCTGATGGGATAAACTCTCCTGCTAAGATACTTACTAATATAGCTATTGTTACAAAAACGTTTACAGTTATTTTCTTACTTAGAACATCTATTATGCCTGCATAAAATCTTTGCCAGCCACCAAAAAGAATAGCTATAAGTGCTAGAAAAATGCCGATAAACTGTCCTGTTATATTCAAAGTACCCACAGAAATTGAGATAGAAGATTTATACATAATATAAGCTAAGAGAGTTAACAATCCGATTAATAATGGGGCAATAAGAAAAACTAGTAATTCTCTTAAATTAAATAGGGAGTTATTATTTTCCATTATTTATCCTTTTTTTCTTCATCTTTTTTCTCTTTTTCCTTATTTTCCACATGACATCCACAACCGGGGCCACAACCACTATTTGCCTTATTTAATGATTCTTTAATAAGTGAGAAAAAACCTTTAATTCCACCAATCTTCTTTTTTTCTTCCATAGCAATCCTCCTCTTCATTTATTTTCTTGTAAAATACATAATCCTGCTTCTAAAAGCTTTTGAATACAAGGGTCAATAATTTTATAACGCACATTATTTCTATCTCTAGTAGCCTTAACAATTCCTTTATCAACTAAACGTTGAATTTGATTTGAAATCGCTTGTGGCTTCATCTCTAAAATATTGGCGATCTCCGTTAAACATATATTATCATATTTAATTATTGTGTGAATAATCCTCAGTCTTGTGTCGTTTGCAAGTGTTTTAAAAAGGTGAGATAGATTTGTAGCCTCATGAAAGTTCAAAATAGATGTTTCCTTCAAAGTTTTAAAAAAACTACAGGTTTCGTTCATGTATAGATAATACACTATGTTGTGTAACTGTGTAAACTTAAAATATTTTAAGGAATTAACGTTACTGTTTTATGTAAGTGTCTCTGTTAACAAAACATCATTTTTTTATGATTCTAAATAAAAGATAAAGAAAACTTCCTCTATGGATCATAATTTCAGCTTTTTTTCCTTCTTACAAGTGGGAAATAATTTTAATTGACCCTGATTTCTGAAATAAAAGATTTTGAGATGGAAAAAGACTTCTGTGATCTGTTACTAAGAAACTAAATATAGTAGGAACAATTGCATATGGAGCAAAAGAAGGACCAAAAAGTTCTATTGCCATAACACTTACAGAAAGAGAGGTATTGAGAGCCCCAGCAAGTACGCTAACAAATCCTGATGAAGTATAGAAGACCAAGTTTATTTCGCCAATTAGCTGGGCTAAGGCGTTGCCACTACTTCCACCTGTGTAAAAAAATTAAAAAGTGACTGTCCCCAATTTTCCTAATAATAATCCTATGATAAAAAAGATCTACTGGTCAACATGTCTATACCAAGTGTCAAAGTTTTAATATTTCTGTTGACTTGACCTCCAATATTTCATAAAAACTCCTCAGAACAGTGTATGTAAAAAAATAATGTTGGGCAATTCCCTCAAGGATGCAATATGAGGTTTATTAAATCGCTGTTTGTCCCATCTCTTGTCTTTCCCTCTAATGTTTTAGCATGCTCGTTTGATAAGGATTGCAACCCCGGCAGCAAAATAGTCGTTCATATTAGACAGATGCCCAATCCAGCATTCAAGAGAGACTACGAAAAAGCTTGCAATTCCTTACTTTTACGTTATGTGTTAAATTTTTTACAGGAAAAGAGGTGAAATTGGTCCGAACCGTGGGCAGAAGGATGTGGCTTTTATATGCGGTTGTTTCTTTATTCGTAGGTATATTTCCAGCGGGTGTTTATCATCTTCTGTCAGCTTTCAGAAAAAAGCGGAGGGAAATATGAGAAACATAATGCCTAAAACATTGATAATTTTAGTCACTTTGACTGTGCTCACTGGCTGTGCGACGATTATGGGTAAAAGTGCACCAGAAAACTTGAATATTCGCAGTAATCCTGAACAAGCAAGAGTTGTCATTTTTGATGAATCTGGCACCAAGATATTTGAGGGCAAAACCCCTACGTCTTTATCCTTAGAGAAAAAAAATGGCTATTTCAGTGGCAAGACCTATACTGTAAAAATCATAAAAGAAGGTTATCATGAGCATACTGTTACCGTAGGTACAAAGGCAAATGGTTGGTATATCATAGGCAACTTAATATTTGGCGGTCTTATTGGTTGGTTAATAATTGATCCAGCAACAGGAGCTATGTGGTCATTAAATACCAATCAAATAAATGCAACCTTAGAATCAAAAGAAGGAGCAATGATTGATCCTAATAGAATCACCATTGTCCTTTTACAAGACGTTCCATTATCGTTACGAGACAAAATGGTTAAAATCTCACAGTAAAAAAAGTAGTTATAAAAGAATCACATAACGACATCATCAACAAGCGCAGCAAAAAGCGTAGCTTTATACTATGCTATGTTTTTGCTGCCGGTTAAAATAACTCGAAAGTGCCTTTCCCATTTTTGCCAATTTTATTGAATCAGAAATTTTATACAAGAAATTTACTTGTTATTTAATAATGAAAGCATTGAAATTAAAAATGGAGAAAAGTATAATTGAAAAGTTAATGGTGATGAATTAGTTATGAAATATGAAATAATTTGTATATTAAATGTTATACGCAATTCGAAAACCTGTCTTTCACGGAAAAGAGACTGTAAATTATGACGATGTTTATTGTCAATGGCTTTTTTACGAACTTAAACTTATGATTAAAAAAGATAATATTATCGAGCATCAAAGGATGTTTTTATTCGTGTCAGGATAGAAGGCGCCAAATTATTATATAATGCAAAAAGAAAATAGATACGGAGTAGCTATGGCAAATAATACAACTCCAGAACAAGAACGCAACGAACTTTTTGTTAATGTACGCAAAAGAGCAAAGGAAGATAAAAACCTCAACGAAACCCTTGCCCGTATTTTTCACAATATTGAAAATTCAGCAAAGGGCTTTGACAGTGAAAACGCTACAAAAGGCTTTGATTTGGTGGGAGTGATAATATGAACAAAGAACAAAAATTTTATAAAGCATTACAAGACGTATTTATTGGCGCAAGGGTTGAAGGCACTGGTGGTTTTGTTAATTTGATGAGGATAAAATCGAATTACTATAAAAAGGTAGAACAGTTATTACAAGACGATATAAACAAGGCATTACAAAAATATCCTGCTTTCAGAGAAGAGCTTTTTGACAAGCTT
>CALINM010000203.1 GCA_938045315.1 uncultured bacterium
TTTGTTTTCCTGCTGGGAAGATAATATTTCTAAACTTTGAACTAATGGAAGTCCAGCATCAATCATTGTAGAGAACTGCCTTGTGAAAACAACTATATCTTTAGCAGGCACACTGACTTTTTTTCTTTTTTCCTTTGCCTCAACTACTTTAGTTGGTGTTATCATCTGACTACTTAACTGGCTATAAACAGCATCTATATTCGGTGCTTGCATAGTACCTTTCATGATTCTTCCAGATCTTGCTTTTCCTTCCCATGCGTAATTTGGCATTTATTAAATTACCTCCTTATCGGTGGTGTAGTCATACCTGGACGAGGAACTGAGCCACCAGTAGCCAAAAGTTGCTTTAATTCTTCAGGATCGGGACTATAAATCATCCCATTTTCCAGACTTATAATTCTTCTCTGTATTAGGTTAGCTAAAGACTGATTCATCGTTTGCATACCAGACTTTGTCTGCCCCATCTGCATTTGAGAATATACTTGATGCAATTTATCTTCTCTAATTAAATTTCTTATTGCCGCATTTGGCACCAAAATTTCCAGTGCCAAAGCTCTACCTTTTCCACCAATCTTGGGTATCAATTGTTGGCACAAGATGCCTTCCAATACAAAAGAAAGTTGAGCTCTAACTTGTGGTTGCTGATGGGGAGGAAAAACATCTATAATTCTGTTAATTGTCTGAACTGCACTATTTGTGTGTAAGGTAGCAAGGCATAAATGCCCCGTTTCAGCAATGGTAAGAGCCGCTTCTATTGTCTCTTTATCCCTCAACTCACCAACGAGAACAACATCGGGATCCTGTCTTAAAATATGTTTTAAAGCATATTGAAAATTTTTTGTATCAGCACCAATTTCCCTTTGATTAACAAGGCAACTTTTATGGGGGTGTAAAAACTCAATAGGATCTTCTATTGTTATGATATGTTCCTTTCTTTCTCTATTTATTTTATCAATTATTGTTGCAAGCGTGGTTGATTTACCAGAACCTGTAGCACCTGTGACAAGTATCAGCCCCCTAGTTTTATCAGCAAGTTCAGAAACAATAGGTGGCAATCCAAGTTCTTCAAAAGACATTATTCTGTAAGGAATAGTTCTAAAGACTCCAGCCACTGAACCTCTCTGCATGAAAAGATTA
The DNA here is from genome assembly GCA_938045315.1 of uncultured bacterium. Classification (GTDB taxonomy): domain Bacteria; phylum CALINM01; class CALINM01; order CALINM01; family CALINM01; genus CALINM01. Next base: position 1,138 of record CALINM010000203.1, read on the forward strand.
CCACGAAATCTTGATAAACCTTTTATTCCAAATGAAAAGTCAAGCTCTCTCTCTTCTTCAAACTTATGTTTTTGAGCCTCGGTTAAGATACTATAACAGAGAGTTTTCGTATCACCAGCAGTTAATACTGGGAATTCTTCAAGAGGGTTTAACTCCCCATCTATTCTTATTTGTGGTTTTGAACCAATTGTAATATGAAGGTCTGAACCACCTCTATCTACTAATATTTTTAATAATTCATGCATGTTGAAACTTAAATTTGTCTTAATATCATCAGCCATTTTGTGTTTAACTCCTAATCTTTAACTGAACATCTTACAACTTCTTCAATTGTTGTAATTCCCTGTTTTAGTTTATCAATACCACTTTGTCTTAAAGTTTTCATCCCCAATCGCATTGCTGTTCTTTTCAGTTCACTTGCTGGTGCACCGGCTAAAATTAGTTCTTTTAACTCGTCATAAAGCATCATAACTTCATATAAAGCTATTCTTCCTTTATAACCAGTATTACTACATTTATCACAACCCTTACCTTTGTAACATTTAATATCTTTCGCTTCCTCTTCTGGAACACCAATGTCAACTAATGCTTTGATTGGTATATTTACAGGCTCTTTACAATCCTGACATATCTTTCTTGCCAAACGTTGGGCTAAAACTAAATTTGTTGCTGATGCCACAAGAAAAGGTTCAACACCCATATTTAAAAGTCTTGCTATTGTACTTGGCGCATCATTTGTATGAAGAGTTGATAAAACTAAATGTCCTGTTAAAGCTGCTTTAATTGCTATTTCTGCAGTTTCAAAATCTCTAATCTCACCAACCATTATTATATCTGGATCCTGTCTTAAAAATGCTCTTAATACATTAGCAAAATTAAGACCTATTGCTTCATTCATCTGTACCTGATTTATCCCAGGAAGATTATACTCAACTGGATCTTCGGCGGTAGAAATATTATCTGTAACTTTGTTAAGTTCAGTTAATGCAGAGTATAATGTTGTTGTTTTTCCAGAACCTGTGGGGCCTGTTACAAGAACCATACCATAAGGCCTGTGTATTGCCTCTTTGAAAAGTCTTAATTGCTCTTCATCGAAGCCAAGCTTGGTCATATCCAGCTGAAGATTTGATTTATCAAGTAGCCTCAAACACACCTTCTCACCAAAAAGAGTGGGAAGTGTATTAACCCTAAAGTCCATTTCTTTACCACCACCAATTTTTAGCTTAATTCTTCCGTCTTGAGGTAGCCTTCTTTCAGCAATATCAAGATTTGCTAGTATTTTTAATCTAGAAACTATGGCATTTTTTAACTTTATTGGTGGCTTCATGATTTCATATAAAACACCATCAATCCTGAATCTAACTCTAAATTCCTTTTCGTAAGGTTCAACATGTATATCACTTGCTTTTCTTTTAATTGCTTCATTTAGCATTGCATTGACAAGTTTTACAACGGGTGCCTCTTCAGTGGCTTTTTGTAATTCACTTATATTAACATCTTCATCTTCTTGAACCACTTCTAAATCATCTATTTCATCTTCCAGAAGCTGTATAGCATCTTCAAGAATTTCATCAGTTTCTGTAGAAATAGTCTCTTTTTTAAACTCCCTTTCTATGGCTTCTCTTATTGCTGCTTCGGATGCTACAACAGCTTCTACATTTAAACCTGTTAAAAACTTAACATCATCAACAGCAAATATATCAGAAGGATCAGCCATAGCTACAATTAATGTAGATCCTGCTCTATTTATAGGTATAAGGCTATACTTTTCACATATCTCCTTGGGAACTAATTTAGCAATATTCGGATCTATTTCAAACTCACGTAAATTTACTGCAGGCACACCATATTGTTTACTTAAAAAATTTACAAGCTCTTGCTCTTTGAGAATACCCAAGCTAACCATGGTAGAGCCGAGCCTGCCACCACTGATTTTTTGCTCCTCAATAGCTCTCTTTAACTGCTCTGGTGTGATAATTCGTTCCTTTAATAACAATTCACCTAATTTTTCCATGATTTCATAATATTTTAAAATACATTTCGTGTCAAGCAAAGACAATTTTTAAATTTTTCCATTATATTTGAACTACATGAACTTATAATATAGTATTCCATTGACTAAAAAAATAGTTTTGTTTAATATTTAAAACCAGTACAAAAAGGAGTGAAGAAATGCCAAAAAAGATTAAAGTAAATAAAAAACAAGCTCTAAAACAACCCGATGAGTTTATATCTTTTGGTTCTAAAATATTTCAATTTCTTAAAACTTATCAAAAACAATTTTTAATCATCTTACCTATAATAGCTATCTTGTTAATAATTCTTAGTCTATCCAGTTACTATATTAAACACAACAATGAATTAGCTTTTTCAATGCTATCAAAAACATTGGATAATGAAAAGGATATGAACAAAAAAAAGGCAGCATTAATCAATATAAGAGACAAAAAATTTACTGATGCCTCAAAATATGCTTCCTTTTACTTAGCACAGATTTATTACTCCCAGAATGATAAAAGCAATGCAAAAAAAGAATTAGAAAATGCCATGTCATTAAAAAATGATTTTTTTAGGTCTTCTGCAACCAATTTATATGCCCACATTCTTGTATCAGAAAATAAATTAAATGAAGCAATTTCTATAATTGATAAAAACTCTGTTACAACATCTCCATTTAAGGAAGAACTTCTTTTTAAAAAAGCACAGATATTAGAACAACTGAATAAGAAAGATGAAGCAAAAAAAATATATGAACAAATTAGTAAAGATTATCCCGATTTTTATCTAATAAAAGTAGTACAGGCTAAACTGAAATAAGGTATGAAAGTAAAGTATTTCAATAAAAAATTAGAATGTGCTGAAAGAAACACATTAGAAAAGTTGCAAATAGATAGACTTAAATTAATTATCCATAGAGTCTATGAAAATGTACCATTTTATAGAAAAAAATTTAAACAACTCGGGATTAAACCAGAAGATATTAAAGACCTGAAGGATTTAAAAAAGCTACCTTTTACCGTAAAAGATGATCTTAGAAAAAGTTTTCCCTATAAACTTTTTGCAACACCTTTAAAGAACGTCGTAAGAATTCACGCATCCTCTGGAACAACTGGAATTCCCACAGTAGTAGGTTACACAAAAAAAGATATAACCCTATGGTCAGAACTTACAGCAAGAGTTTTGAAAGCAGGTGGACTTTCATGCAATGATATCGTTCAGATATCTTTTGGATATGGATTATTCACTGGAGCATTTGGTATGCACTACGGCGCTGAAAGAATTGGTGCAACTGTAATACCCATATCAACAGGTAATACTTTGAGACAAATTTCTACCATACAGAACTTTGGTACAACTGCTCTAATCTGTACCCCTTCCTATGCTTTACAAATCTATGACACTGCTAAAGAACATGGTATAGACCCAAGAGAAACTTCATTGAAATTAGGATTTTTTGGAGCAGAACCATGGACTGAAACAATGAGAAAAGAAATAGAAGAAAAATTTGGTATCCTTGCCACTGATAATTATGGTTTATCCGAAATTATTGGTCCAGGATTTTCTGGAGAATGTGTTTATAAAAATGGTCTTCATATTGCGGAAGATCATTTTATTCCAGAAATAATTAATCCAGAAACGGGTGAGGTTCTCGAACCAGGACAAAGGGGAGAATTAGTTATAACTACTCTTACAAAAGAAGCAATTCCACTAATTCGTTACAGAACAAGAGATCTGACAAAACTAAATTATGAAAAATGTGAATGTGGTAGAACACTCGTTAGAATGGAAAAAGTTAAGGGAAGAAGCGATGATATGCTAATTATCAAAGGTGTGAATGTCTTTCCTACCCAGATTGAAACAGCTTTATTATCAGTTAAAGGCACCCTCCCCTATTATTTGATTATTGTTGATAAAAAAGGACGTTTAGATTCCCTGGAGGTACAAACAGAAGTTGAAAGGGAAGTAATTTTTTCTGAAGAAGCAAAAAAAACATTACTAATCAATCTAAAAAATGAATTCTTAAAAATTCTTGGTTTTGTCCCAGACATAACAATTCTACCACCTAATACTCTAAAAAGATCGGAAGGTAAAGCAGTAAGAGTGATAGATAAAAGGCAATTCAATGGCTAATAATCAAACATTAAAGATAGCATTACTCTGGCACATGCATCAACCATTCTATTATGATCCCCTAAAGGGGATGTTTACTATGCCGTGGGTTAGATTACATTCAACAAAAGATTATTTAGATATGCTGTACTTATGCAGAGGTTATGAAAAAATAAAACCCATATTTAACTTAACACCTTCATTAATTCTTCAAATACAAATGTATTTAGATGGTATTCCAGAATTACACATTCAACTTACATTGAAAGACCCAAAAGAACTTACTCAGTTAGAAAAAATAACCATTTTAAAAGATTTTTTTATGGCTAACTGGAACACAATGATTAAACCCTTTCCAAGATATTATGAACTTCTATCAAAGAGAGGAAAAGATTCATCTGAAAAAGCACTTAAAGATGCAATAAGATATTTTACCAATCAAGATTTTATTGATTTACAAGTTCTATTTAACCTTACATGGATAGATCCAATTTTCAGAGAAACTGATGACTTTTTGAAAGAACTTGTTATCAAAAAAAGCGGCTACTCAAATGATGATAAAATTCTACTAATAAAAAAACATTATGAAATTATGGGTAAAATTATTAATGAGTATTCCAAAGCTGTAAAAGAAGAAAAAATAGAAATAAGTACTTCACCCTTTTATCATCCCATATTACCATTACTAATAGATAATTATATAGCTCAACAACCAGACCCTGCATCAAAATTACCCTCAATTAGATTTCAATATCCAGAAGATGCTGAAATGCAGATAAAGGATGCATTGGACTATATAGAAAAAACTTTTGGCGTACGTCCTAAAGGCATGTGGCCATCAGAAGGATCAATAAGCAATGACACTCTCGAGTTGATGGCAAAAAATGATATTGCCTGGGCTGCATCAGATGAGCAAGTTCTTTTAAATTCTCTAAAAAAACATCAAAGAATGTTATTGCAACTTAGTGCTGACCAGCTCTATAAAAACTACCTTTATATTCAAAACAATCATCAAATTAACATCTTCTTCAGAGACAGGAGACTTTCAGATGACATAGGTTTTGTTTATAGTAAAATGTCAGCGCAAGACGCAGTAAACCACTTTATGACAAGTCTTTATAATATCAAAAATAACATAAATAATCTTGAAGGAAGCATTGTCTCTATAATTTTGGATGGTGAGAACGCATGGGAGTTTTATGAAAACGATGGTAACACCTTTTTAAAGTTACTTTATGAAACTATAGATAAAAGCTCAGATTTTGAAATAATTTCCTATTCTGATTTTTTAAAATTAAATAGTAAAAAAAGTATTTTAAATGACATATCACCTGGCTCATGGATTAATTCAAACTTTAAAATATGGATAGGACATCCAGAAGATAATGAAGCCTGGACCTACCTTACAAAAGCAAGGATTGAAATAGATAAAAATAAAGATAAAGTCAATGAAGTAGATCTAAAGGAAATAATGCAGTATATAAGCATTGCTGAAGGAAGCGATTGGTGCTGGTGGTATGGTGATGAACATAGTACTGAATTTCAGTTAGAGTTCGATGAACTATTTAGAAATAACTTAAAAATGGTTTACAAAATTCTAAATATTCCTTATCCATCTTACCTGGATATACCAATAGTTAGCAAAGAAAAAGTTATTCATCCAGATAAAGAAATAATGAATTTAATAACACCAAAAATTGACGGTAAAATTTCAAGCTATTTTGAATGGATGGGTTCTTATGTTTTTAACTTAAAAAAGTTTGGTTTTGCCATGCACAGGACAACAACATATTTAGAAACTCTTTACTTAGGTTTGGACGAAGAAAACATATACTTTAGGTTCGACCCTGATTTCGATTTCCAAAGGATAATAGAGCAATCTAAAATAAAAATAGAAGTCAATTTTCCAGAAAAAAATGTATTTATAGCAGGTAATGTAGAAAATTATAAAAGTACTTTTAAACTTTACAAAGCGACAGATGAATACAATTTAGAATCTGCCTTTGAAAAAATAATAGAAATTAAAGTAAAAAAAGAATTATTAGATATTAAAGAAGGAGAAAAGATAAATTTTTACATAAATGTACAACCAGAAATTTTTATGGAAAATTTGAGATTTCCAGGAAAGGGCGTTATAACAGCACAAATTCCACCACAAAATTTTGAGGATTATATATGGCAAGCATGATATAAAGGAGGATATGTGAACATTGTTAAACCTTTTAAAGCTATAACTTATAATATAGACATTATTAAAGACATCGATCAAGTTCTCACACCACCATACGATATTATTGATTTAAAAATGCAGGAAGAGCTTTATAACCAACATCCTTATAATTTTATAAGAATAGATTTTGGCAAGAAATTTGACGATGACAATACAAATAACAATGTTTACATTAGAGCAAAAAATTATTTTGAAAATTGGCTTAAAAAAAATATTTTAGTTAAAGATACAAAGCCATCCTTTTATTTACTTGTACAAGATTTTACATTAAACAATGACATAAATAAAACATTAAGAAGGATAGGCTTTTTCGGTATTTATAAATTGACAGAATTTTCTCCTAAAACAATTATGCCTCATGAAAAAACACAATCAGCCCCAAAAGAAGATCGATATCTTTTAACCAAGGCATGCGGTGCCTATTTTAGTGCAGTTTTCTCAATTTATGAAGATCAATCCTTCTATGTGGAAAAATTAAGCAATGAAATTGTTTCTAATAATGAACCTTATTTTGAATTCATTGATTATCAAAACGTTAACAATAAATTATATAAAATTTCTGAATTAAATATTATTGAAAAAATCTCAGATTTTATGAAAAACAAACCATTATATATCGCAGATGGACATCATAGATACGAAACAGCTTTAAAAATATCAAAAGATCTAAAGTACTTAAATAAAGAAGCTACAGATTATACAATAATGTACTTTACAAACTTATGTTCAGAGGGTTTAAAAATCTTACCCACACACAGAATTTTACATAATCAACGAATAAATAAAGAACATTTTAAAAACTTTCTTCAAAATTATTTCCATTTAAAAGAATTTTCTAACAACAATGTAGAAGCTTCAATAAAAGAATTAGAAGCAACTAAACACAATCATTCATTTTTAATAGTTTTACAAGATCAACTAGTTTTAGCAACTCTTAAAGACTTAAATTTAATTGAAAATTTTTATGAAAGCAATGTTCCAGCAATATTAAAAACATTAGATGTAAATATTCTTTATCATGTAATTTTAAAAAAATATTTTAACCTAAGTGAGGATGATCTAAGGATACAAAAAAATATATCCTACGAAAAAGAAAGTTTTGAAGTAATTAACAAAATTAGAAGTAATTCTAACTCAATTGGATTTATTTTAAATCCAACTAATGTGAGAGAATTAGTGGAAGTTTCTAATCTGGGGGAAACAATGCCCCAAAAATCAACATATTTTTATCCTAAAATTCCGTCTGGAGCAGTCATTTACTCTTTCAATGATTAAAACATACGAAGAAATAAAGAACTATAACGTCGCTCTTTTTCAACCAAAAAATGGATATAGATATAATGAAGATTCCTTTTATATCATAGACTTTATAAAAAATATTAAAAAAAATGCAAATGTAATAGAATTGTGTGCTGGAGTTGGTGTAATAGGGCTCTGTTTGCTTAAAAAATTTTCATACATTCAAAAACTTATTTTTGTTGAGCTTCAAGAACCAATGTGTCAAATTCTTGAGGAAAATATTAAGATTAATGGATTAAATCAAAAAACCAATATAATAAATTCTGATTATAGAAAAATAAATAAAAAATTTTTTACAAGTTTTGATGTTGTAGTTGCAAATCCTCCTTATAGAAAATTGAATACTGGTAGAATAAGC
>CALINM010000204.1 GCA_938045315.1 uncultured bacterium
TTTATCTTTAGGCATAGCAAAGGAGTTTACAGTGGTTGATAAAATAAATATTTCAATTAAAAAAAAGATTTTTTTAATCATTTTGTACCCCATCTTATAGAAATATAATGTTCAAATTTGCCAAATAAAAACCTATCAAAAAAAAGACCTATACCAATAATAACAAACATTGTAGAAATAACCATAGACATATCATGAAGTTCTCTACCCATCATAAGTATTGACCCTAACCCTGTACTAACATATAAAAGCTCAGCAGCCATAAGAGATCTCCAGGCAAATGTCCAGCCTAATCTTGCTCCTGTTAATATTGATGGTAGCGTAGCTGGAATAAGAACATGGGTATAAAGTTTTAAATTGTTAGCCCCCAATACACGTGCAGCTTTTAAGAATATTGGTGAGATGGAAGTAACACCATCTCTAACCGAAAGAGCTATGGCAAGCACAGAACCCATTATTACTACAAATATTATTGCCATTTCATTCAATCCAAACCACAACACTGCAAGTGGTAACCAGCAAATACTAGGTAAAGCTTGTAAACCAAGAGTTAGTGATCCAATAGTTTCATTCAACCAGTTTATCCTCCCCAAACAAAGTCCCAATGGCAAACCTATTATAAGGGAAATGAAATATCCAATAATTAACCTCTTCATGCTTGCATAGATTGCGAAAATAAATGTTCCATCTCTTAATCCCTGCCAGAGGGTTATAAAAATTTCTTTAGGCTGGGGAAATAAAAAATTACTCCAGTACTCAATACTTGCTAATATACTCCACAGCAAGAATAGAATAATAAAAAAAACAAGTTTTATAAAAAAATTTTTTAATCTTCTCATTTTTAAGTCATTCTTTTTTTCTTCTTCCACTTTCTTGATTACACCATGAACAGACATAGGATTTTTTAAATTACCTCCTCACTAATCTTTAAAACTTCCTCTCTTAGATCATCTCTTATAATTTTTGCAATTTTTATGAGCTCTGTATCTTCTATATGTCTTGGTCTTGGTAATTCGATTTTATATTCCTTTTTTATTTTACCATCTCTAGCGGTCATCAAAATAACCCTGCTTCCAAGTCTCACTGCTTCCCTAACATTATGAGTAACAAAAATTATTGTTTTTCCTGTCTCTAACCATAAAAGTTCAAGCTCTTCATGCAACATATCTCTCGTCTGGGCATCAAGGGCTGCAAATGGTTCATCCATGAGCAAAATATTTGGGTCCAGAGCCAGGGCCCTCGCTAAAGCAACTCTTTGCTTCATACCTCCTGATAGCTCATGGATCCAAGAATTTTCAAACTTAGAGAGTTTAACAATTCTAAGTAAAGCCCTAGCCCTCTCATAACTCTCCTCTTTTAAAAGACCTGCCATTCTTAAACCAAATGCAACATTTTGCAAAACATTTAGCCAAGGGAATAAGGCTGGTTCCTGAAACATCAATACCCTATCGGTACCAGGACCTTTAACGGGCATGTCATCTACAAATATCTGTCCTTCATCAGGGGGATAAAGTCCTGCTATAACATTTAAGAATGTAGATTTACCACACCCAGAAGGACCTACAATACACAAAAACTCCCCATCCTCTATAGTAAGATTTATATCATTTAAAGCATGAACAATCCCATTTTTGCCAATGTATAATTTATTTACATTAATTAAATCTATTTTTGGCATAATTTCTCTATCTATTTTTTCTCAATTCTGACAATACTTTATCTAAAATGAAAAGATTAAATATCTCATTCAAGCTTGTTTCATCATATTTAGGCAAATATTTTAATTCCTTTGCCCTTTTAGCAGACTCAATAATTGAATTTGTCGCTGGTTTATAGGTAAATTTGACCTTTGTAAAAGCTTCTTCTAAAATTTTATCTGGTAAAGGTTTATATAATATTTTCTCTATTGACCTGTTTATCATTTTTTTTGCTACATCAGGATTTCTATTAATCCATTCAGTTATAATTACATGAGCTTTTAAAAATCTCTCAACAATGTCTATATTCTTATCTAAAAAATCCTTTCTAACTACCAAAATTGAGGTTGAAAAATCTCCATTAGGCCACAGACTTCTTTCATCAATAAAAACCCTGCCATTAGCTTCTTGTATCAATCTAGTTGCCCATGGTTCAGGAACCCAAGCACCATCTAAAGAACCCTTTTTGAAAAGTAAATAAATATCAGGATTTTTTAAATTGTTCACCCTTACATCTTTATTAATTTCAAACCCCTTTGATCTTAACCAATATTTCAATGCCACATCTTGAGTATTACCAAACTCTGGCGAAGCAAAATTTTTCCCCTTTAATTCGATTTCATTTTTAATTGATAAATCCCCTCTAATTACGAAGCTTGCTCCACCATTAGCAACACCTGATATTATTCTTAAAGAAGCTCCCTTTGTTCTTAAAAAAGCATTTATTGCTGGATTTGTTCCAACAAAAGCAAAATCAATTTCACCAGAAAGAAGAGCTTCCATGGCAGAAGGCCCTGCATTGAAGGCTTTCCACTCAATCTTAGTCCCCGTTTGTTTTTCATATTCTCCATTTTCCATACCTATTAAAGCTTGTGCATGAGTAAAGTTTGGGAAAAAGGCAACTCTAATTTTTTTCCCTCCAAAAACATCCTTTGTTAAGATTAAAATTAAAAAAATAAGAAAAACTTTCTTCAATTATCCCCCAATGTCTATCGATTATAACAAATCTTTTACTTAAAGTTAAAAGATTTAGCTAAATTTTGATTTGTAACCCTACCATTAAATACATTCAAAGCTGTAGAGAGAACCTTATCTTTTATTGCTTCTTTTATGCCTAATTTTGCAATTTGTCTTATGTAAGGCATTGTGGCATTAGTAAGAGCTATTGTGGATGTTTTTGGGTAAGCACCCGGCATATTGGAAACCATATAATGGACAATACCATCCTCTATATACACTGGATTTTCATGAGTTGTAGGTTTTGCACCTTCTACACATCCCCCTTGATCAATGGAGACATCTACTATAACAGCTCCCTTTTTCATTTTTTTTAGCAACTTTTTATTTATTAATACTGGTGTTCTTCCACCAGGGACTAAAATAGCACCAATTACAACGTCAGCCTTACAAAGCTCTTCTTCTAAATTATATTTATCGAGAATCTTAGTCTTAACCTTACCACTAAAATAATCGTCAATTTTTTGCAACCTTTCCATACCTCTATTTAATACTACGGTATCAAATCCCATGTTAAAACTAACCTTAGCACTATTAAATCCCACATTACCTGCTCCAATAATAAGCACTCTTGCAGCTTCAACACCTGGCACACCTACGGGAAATAAACCACTCCCACCATACTTTTTCTGGAGATAAAAGGCTCCCATAATAGGTGCCATTCTCCCCGCTATCTCACTCATTGGGGCAAGAAGAGGTAGTGTTCCATTTAATTCTAATGTTTCATAAGCAAAGGAAGCTATTTTTTTTTCACAAAGAAATTTTAATAGTTCTGGATTACTTGCAAGATGAAGATAAGTAAATAAAGCAGTTCCTTCTTTTATTAAACCAAACTCATCTGGCAGAGGTTCTTTGACTTTAACGATCAAGTCTGATTCTTCAAAAAGCTTTTTTTTATTATCAACAATTATCGCTCCAGCTTTTTTGTAATCTCTGTTTTTAAAACCACTACCAATTCCAGCATCCTTTTCGACTAATACCTTGTGTCCCTCAGAAACAAGGGTATATACTCCATTAGTGGTAACAGATACCCTATATTCATGTTTTTTTATTTCCTTTGGAATACCAATAATCATATTCTCCCCCCTTACTATTAGTCTAATTTCAATATATTATCGATAAAACCATCATCCCCTCCCTTGCCCCTGACTCTTAAGAAATATTTTTTATCTAATAAGTCCTTTTGATCAATCTGCTGATAAATAGCATTAAAATTCCAGTTTAGATTGGGGAGATATTCATCATTGAATATATTTGTAAAAACATCCTTGCCCAGTACATCTTTTTGATACAGTATTATACTTTTTAGAACACCTTTATCTTTCTCATAGCCCATATCAAAGGGTTTATAAGCTGCTCCCAATTTCAAGCTCTCCTTTATGTTCCATAATTTACCCATAAAATAAAGATTTTTTATCAATACATCATCTCTGAACTTAAAATTTTTTGCTCATATATTATGGGAAAATCTTTTTCTCCTCCCATAATTAAAAAAGCTACATTTTTTCTTGGAAGCATGGCAAGATTCATCCTTGCATAATCGTGGGGAAACACAGCCTTTTCGTAAGATATCTCATTAATTAGGGAGGTATAAAAATTAAAAACAATACCTGCTGTTAAAAGAATATTAATAATCAGCTTATTATTAAGTTTTATTTTTGAAAAAAAATCGTTAAACATATAAACAAACATTATATATGCAGGCATAAAGAAAACACTATATGTTTTAAGTCTTTCTTCATATGATAGAGCATCATCTCCCACAACCATCAAGACACCTATGAAGAATAATAGAATAAAAACAAAATTTTTTATAAAAAATTTTTTATCATAAAAAAATGACAAAAAAAGAGAAACCAAGATAACAAATCCATTTATTAATCCAAACTCCCTGATTGGATTAAAAGAAACTATTTGTTGAAGGAGCGTGTAAAGATCTCTTAAAAAACCAGTACTCTGAAAATCATGCCTGAAAAAACTATTTAAAAATAAAGTTAAATTTACTGGATTGCCCCCGTTCCAAGCTGATTCTCTAAAAGCTCTAAAAGGAAGGTATAAGTAAACACTTGCTCCCAAAATTATGAAAAAAATACATATATTTATGTCTAAGAAGGAAATTTTTTTTCCTTCGAAGAAATATTTATACCCCATGTATAAAATCATAAAAACAATGGTATGATGCACTCCCAACCCAATACCTAAAATAAAAGCATTTAGATAGAGATACCTTTTATCCTCTTTTTCCAGTAAAAAGAATATGAGAAAAATTAAAAGGAGAT
>CALINM010000205.1 GCA_938045315.1 uncultured bacterium
TCGATTTTTTGGATTACAATTTAAATTAATTTGTCTTTTTTCGATTTTTGAATTAATGTGTCTTCTCATGGCCTCCTCCTTATTTTAAAAATATAAACCCCTTCAAGGAAGGGGACCCCCGCAATGCGGGGAATTAAAAAAAAACTTAAGCCTTTAGTTGGCCAAATGCAAGGGAATGTTACTGAAGTAATTCTTATAATTTAAGGCTTTTACGTTTTGAATAAAACTTCTTACCTTTTCTGGATCTTTACTACCATTTTTGCCCTTTACCCCTGTGTTTACATCTACTCCATAGGGATTTACCACTCTTATTGCTTCCTCTACATTGTCAGGGGTAAGCCCTCCGGCAAGTATTACCGGAATGTTGACCTCTCTTACTATTCTTGCTGATATGCTCCAGTCATGAGTTATTCCTGTACCACCAAGGCGGTCCTCAGTTACACTGTCAAGTAAAATCATATCTGCCACTTCACTGTATTGCTTCGCAATATTAATTGATCTTTCCGATACCACATGAATTGCTTTGATGATAGTAACATTCCATATTTTTTTCCTTATTCTTGCAATATCTTCAGGTAAAATTCCTCCTTGAAGTTGTAGCGTCCGTATTTTGGTTGCAACTGCCAAAGCAGCTATAGCATCAGGACTAGTAAAATGGGTCACTAAAACAGGGGTGACAAAAGGAGGTACATACTTAACTAGACGGTTAACATCCTCTACAGATAAAGCATCCTCTGTCTCATGGGTTACTCCAATAATAAAACCTACTGCATCTGCACCTTCATAAGAAGCTACCATAATGTCTTCCTTGCTTCTTATGCCACAAATTTTGATTTTCAATTATACCTCCCTTTATTTTTTTATTTATTTATTATATATTTCCCCGTAAAAATAAATCTTACTCCTTTTTGAGAGGTTGAAAACAAGAAGAAAATAGTGTAATATTTGAATGAAAAAGTAAATAATTTTTCTAACTCAAGTCAGTAATATTACTTTATGAGAACTAAAAGAAAGGAGGTAAAAATATGGCTGAGTTTATAGCATTCTTAATTTTTTGTGCACTCGGAGCATTTTTTGTTCGGTTGTTTTTTTGGGGACTACAAAAAATTTTTGCTAAAGCCAAAGGAGAGATAACCATAGTTGTAAAAGACGAAAATGGCAATGCAAATCCTATTGGTACTATTATATACGGAGCTGATATTGAAGATCCTAAACTTTCTCAGGAGTTTAAAAACTTAAAAGCTGTTGAATCATTCATTTCTCGTAGGTCTGCTAAAATTTCTAAATCTGTTGAATCATTTATTAATGAACTTTACTTTGGGAATTCAAGACAACCAAATTATCAAGATTTAACTAAAAAGTAAGAAAGGAGGAAAAAATGGGTGAATTTTTATTTGTCATTTATGCTTTTGGCTTTAATTGTGCCCTGATTTATGGTTTTGTGAAGTTATTTAAAAAATTAACAAAATCAAAAATTGAAATTGTAGTTCCTTCTAAAAACAAAAATACTAATTTAAATTTGGATGAAAAAACCATAAGACGGACAGTTAATACTGCATTAAGACAATTAATGCCGGGGGTTCCAATAAACAATATTATAAATGATCCTATTAGAGAAAAAATAGTTCAGGAACTTATTCATAATTATAATAGCAAGCCAATTCATAATTATAATAGTAAACCAGATAACTATAAGAAAGAAGATGAACCTAATAAGATAGATATTACCAAACTTACTTTTGCCGAATATTTAAAACTTAAAGAAAGAGAGTCAAAAGTAAGTAAAATTTCACATCTACCAAACATAAAAAGACCAGAAAAATTATACTCTCTCTAAAATAGTTTGTAGTGGTTGTTTATGAAGCAAGGCTGTTTCCTGCCAGTAAAGAAGAATCTTCACTATTCTTTAAAAATTGTTCATAAGCACTAATAATACCTCTTGCTTCATAGACAACCTCTGCAGGTAAAGTAAACGCAAAAATATGTGTAGCAGGACTTCCCATTGTAATAAGTTTGTTTCAAACTGACTCATGGTTTGAAAATCTTTTAACAGATATTTTGAAAATTCTTAAGTGTGCAGATGAATGTAATATTTAAAACCATCTTTATAATATTGCAGCTCTTAGCATGTTTGATGTGGTTAAGCCATGGCACGATTGATTCTTTAAATTGATATCGTATGTTTTCTCAATTTCTTTGTATAGTTCTTAGTTTGCATAAAACACTCACAATTAAAACACAAGGTCTGTGTCCACCTCTTTCAGTAAAACCAGAGATTCCATAAACCTCTAAAAACAAATTTTTCTGCCCTCATTGTAATCATGTCCTCTTTAAATGGAAAGAACATGAAGATGTCACTATCTATAAATGCTTTAACGAAAATTTCCCACATAGCTCTGAAGCCCTTAATAAGCTTAGTACCTCTGAAAGTTCCTTTCAGAAGAAATGCGGTCCTCATTTTAAGCTTTGCTATCAATACAGGGATTAAAAATTACAAACTAAAGGAACTTAATAATTCCCAATATGATAGATCTAAAGTGGACCTCTCTAAAATCCATATTGCTCAATGTCCTCAGTCTGATCCTCATTTTCTATGTCTTCTTCCCTCTTAAAGCCAGCAAAACTGCCCTCATCCTCCGCTCTGTCTTTGAAGGCAATGTCTATTATTAAGCTTCCTAAATTGAGTCTCTGCTTCTGCTCTTTGCCGCCATTCCTTAAATCTGCGAAATAAAGGTTCTATAGACTATATATGCGCCGATAATGAAACATATATCAAAGCCCAGGGCAAGCATCATTATCTCTTCTTCTTTGTCTCCTGTAAAGGCCTTAAAATCAATGCTTACCATGTTACTGACAATAGAGAAACCCGCTCTTCTATTATCTTTAGGAGTGAGTCCATCCACAATACTCAGCCCAATCAGCAAATAACACTTATTACAGACAGAAACATCTCTTATCCCGCAGGCATCCACTTTATCAATTCCAACTCTGCTCATTGCCCAAATATCCAGCATCATTTGGTCATCGGTCTTCAAAACCTCTATGAAGAGTCGGATCAATATAGACCCTTCAAGCAACTCATTAAGCGTCTTAAAATAACTTGTAAATACCAAGCCCTTTCATAGCTTTAATCGCTCTAAAGGCGCTATTGCCATCACTACTTTTTTCTTGACACATTAAAACTTCCTTAGTCCCCCTATGTCTACCGGTTATGAGACCCTGATTCAAATGACAGAACTACAAAAAATCTCCACCTCCCATGGTAAATGGGCAAAAATCCTTTCCCTTGCTTCCTGATGCCTGAACCCAGATTGTGAAATACAAAAACTGCCTAATATACAATCTATTATTCAAAATATCTAAGCCCTTTTCACTCTGATGTCCTCTGCCTTCACTACTTTTGCATTGTCATCTTTTATCTCTTTGGCTAATAGAAACCTAACATCTACTTTTTCCATAAATCCTTCCCTTTTTCAGGAAACTTTTGACATTACCGTCAACAGTAAATAATTAATCCTTAACTTCACTTAATTTATGTTAAAATTTCTAAGAGTTTCTGTGTTTTGTGAGGGATAAAAAGTCTTTAGACCTTAATTTAGGAAATACTAAATTAGCCCCAAACCCTCACAGATCAGGCATCTTAACCATGCCTTTAAAAATGAAGATGAGAATAAAAAGAATTAACATATAAATCTAAGAGAGGATAGTAACTGCAATAAAATCAGGTATAGCACAATTTGTAAAACTTTGATACACGTTTTTCAGGAAGAGAAATTATGTTTTGAGCTATCTTATTTTTAAGATAACGACTGCAATTTCTGAAGAAACTATTAATAAGAGCAAGACCAGACTCATTAATCAATACTCTTATTTATCAGCAAAAGCCTGTGTCCATTTGCTACAGGTATACTGTGGTTTTGTTTTTTGATTTTTCTTGCCAGACATGGGATGAATGCATATACCTGTATTGCGGGGGCTTGCGTCATACTTTACCATTCCCCTTTCAAATACTCTACTTCCTCCAAACCATGAACCACAGGTTGCACAGATACGCTCTTTTGGTTTTGTAATAGTCATTCTTACTTACACTTCTTTTATGAAAAGATTTTTTTCTTTACAAACTTAGAGATACGAGCCCCAGCTTTTTTTATCTTTTCAACAAATAAATTCTTTAAATATTCTTTTGCAGTATCAATCACTTTACTTAAAATCTGTTATCTCCTGTTGTTCCACCTCTTTTATTGCTACCTGTCCTAACTCACTCCTTTTCTCCTTCATTTTTCTGTACATCATTACACCCTCTATTAGCTTATCTACAATTTTTTCTGCCTCTTCATCAGAGACATCAACAATATGTCTTTTTATTGCCTCATATAACCATTCTCGCTCTGGCTTTCTCTGCCCATAATTTTCATAATCCTCTGCAATCTCATCAATAAATTCCATGAACAATTCAATATTCATTTAAAACCTCCTAAACAATTAATTCAGTTTTTTCTTTATAAATCAAGACCATCTTAACTCAACCCATTGTAATGTTAAACAGTTTGACTCTTTTGTTAATTAGCGGCGAGGGTGTTCCAAAAATCGGGACGCCTTTTTGTCAAAATACTTGACAAAGGATATATTCAGAGCTAACATACTGAGAAATGAAAACCATACATGGTAAACTTATCTTTGATAATCAAAAAGACATAGAAATTCTAAAAGACCTCACAAGACGATGGTCTTCAGCTTATAGATACGCCTACCAAAGATTACTTGAAAAAATGAACTTAAATACCCTAATAAAAACCCTTTAAGCAACCTTTAATCTAAACGCAAGATATTCCCATTCAGCCATAGTCAAAGCACAATCTTTAATGAAAAGTCTAAAGGAGTTAAACAAAAGCACCATGAAGGTAATCTTTGGAGG
>CALINM010000206.1 GCA_938045315.1 uncultured bacterium
GTAATAAATTATGTTTATAATATGAATGAGGTTGTTGTATATCCGGATCAAATAAAGTTAAAGATAGCTATGGATGATGGAAGTATTATAGGCATAGAGTCAGAAAAGTATCTAATTTCGCATATAGATAATCGACAAATCCCGGAAGTAAAGGTAAGAGAAGAAGAGGCAAGGAGGAAAATAGGAAAACGTATGCAGGTTAATACTGTTAAGCTAGCAATCATTCCTACTGAAACTGATAGAGAGGTATTATGCTATGAGTATTCAGGAACCTGTAAAGAGGATAGCTTTATCTATTATATAAATGCAGAGACAGGAGAACCACAAAAGCTATTAAAGATTGTAAATACTCCTAATGGTCAACTTACCATGTAGAACTGATTTTCACATAATGCTGAACAACATAGGGCTGACATTGCACAGCCCTGTTTTGCATTGCAACTCATATTTTAGTTTTATTTTGAAATATACCTTGATAAAGTTGTTAAAAATTATTAAACTGTATATAATCCTGAGTTTGACACTTTAACAAAACAAAAATCCTGTAAAGCCTTGATATAAAAGGTTTTGCAGGATTTAATATTTGTGTAAAAAGTGCGTACTTTTTTTATTTTTTCGTTTCTTTAAAAATTTTTTTCATTATACTTGTTGCAACAATCTGATAGTCCGTGCGAAAGCCAAAAGCTTCATGTAATGCGTCGGTAAAATCAGTTCTTGTGTAGGTTGGAACATAGCCTTCGCCTTTAACATCAAAGAAATCCATATCTCTAAGCCCAGAAATAATCTCATGACAGGTATAATTTTCATTTAACCTCTTTTCGAGTAACCTATAAACAATTAACGATATAAAGCAAGTGGTAAAATGTGCTTCAATCCTGTCATCATTGCTTAAGTATACTGGGCGTGCTTTGAATTCGCTTTTCATAATCCTAAAACCTTCTTCAATCTCCCATCTCCTGTGATTTACCTTGATGATTTCAGATACATCATCTTCAAGGTTCGTACAAACCCCATAAAAACCGTCGAAGGCTTCTTCTTTCTGGATGACAGTTTGATCAATGCTGTATATTTCCTTATCTGCAATTTCACCGTCAGGAGTAACACTTGTTTTTTGAATAAATCTTTTGTAGTCGTTTTGATTGCACTTCTTGATTTTTGTCGGATTGTTTTCTATTGTCTTTTGAGCTCGTTCTATTTGAGAGTTGCGAATTTTACGCTGATAATCCCTGTATTTGATGGAGTAGGTTACAATAAGCCTTTGTTCAAAACCGTTTTCTTTGATCCACCGTTCCTTGAAAAAAACTTTAGCTCGTATTTTGGCTTTGTCTTCAGTAGTAGCCTTATCTATCATTTCGTCAAGCTTGGAAATGTCATAGGTTTTTTCACTACCTGGAAGTTTCCAGCCATCTGTAGCAAGAGCCCATTTTTTTAGGTGCTCTTTTAGTTTTTTAATAGACTGAGTTGTAATAAACGCCCGTCCATCTTTGTCGTTAAACTTTCGATTAGCTTCGGAAGCAAGGCCTGCATCAGTACAGACGATAAATTTGGAAAGTTCAAAATCGGATATAATCTTTTCTTCCAATGGTTTTAAAGTCAGCTGCTCGTTCATATTACCTCTGTTAATGCTAAAAGCCAGAGGAATACCATCCCCGTCCATGAATAGTCCCATTTGGACTATTGGGTTTGGTCTGTGTTCTTTTGATGGACCATATTGTTTGTTGCCGTCTTCCTGTTCTATTTCAAAAAAGTAATTGGTGCAATCATAGTAAAGTACACCGGTGTTTCTTTTGGAAACCTTAAGGCTGTTTTGGTACAAAGAGGACTGAATAAAATCTGTTTCCTTGGAAATCACTTCAAGAGCTCTGTATATTTGATGTAGATCAAAATTAGGCTGCTCAATAAACCTTTTAGAAAGCTCGTATGTTGCAAGTTTTGAGGAAGGGAAGATAACTCTTCCGTAAACTAACCTTGAGAGAATTGAATCCAGGTCAAAGTCAAATTTGTACCTTTGGGAAATATCTTTACAGATCTTATGAATTCCGAGTTCGTGATAAATCTTTTGCAGGAATAAATACCCACCGTTGAAGGAACGCTGTTCGTCTTTCAAAATAATTTTAGATTGATCGTAAGGAACAAGTATTTTTCGTGTTTGTTCCTTTTCTTTTTCATTCAATTGTCTTATATATTCCTTAGCCCACTCATATGGATCTGCACCATTAAGTTTTTCTCTGAGTTCAGTTTCAGTTCCAAGTTTCTCTACAGTAATTGTGCGTTCTTTTTTATCAATATAAACGGTCTTTGTAACATAAAGTGAAGCTGAATTTTTTGAACGCGATACCTTTAATCTCATAAGCAATCCCCCCAAACTACTTATATTATAACACGTCTCGCAATATCACGCAATAAAAAATACGAAAATTTGACAAAAAAATAAGCCTATTTCAAGGCTTTCATGGATTTTTTCTTTATTCAACTGTCAAAGACCCGGCATTATTATTATTGCTAATACAGCAATAACTATAACTATACTTCGTAGTGTTCTGTTCATTACAATACCTCCAAGGTTATTTAAGCTCTTCTTACTTATTATGTTTAACGAAATGCAAATAAATATACAATACTGCATTGCCCAAAGTATTTTTAAAATTATCATAATTAATCGCCAGCTAGTGTGTTATAATAATCCTATAACAAAGGTGAAAAGGAGAGAGAAC
>CALINM010000207.1 GCA_938045315.1 uncultured bacterium
CTTTATATTATAGTCGCTTATAGATAAGGGGATTGATAAAGAGGGTGAAATTGTATTTAAAACAACATATTTGTCATTTATTATGTATCCTCTATCAAAAATCGTGGAGGGAGATAATGTTATATAACCTTTGTTTGCAAATTCCCCCCTATCCATGCTTCTTGAGTAAAGGTTATATCGAAGATTTGTATCTAAAGAAACATTGCCTTTAGAGTTATTGTAAACTAAAAAAGTAGTTCCCTCAATAGCTGCTCTGCCATGTTGCTCATTTTTTTCATCACTAAGTCCGGTAAGAGATAGTTGATAAGTATAATAAAAGAAAGATGGTTTTTGCATAAGTTTTTCTTTGGTGATTTCTATTTTTTGTAATGATGCGGTGTTATTTTCAATAATTGCTTTTTTTGTTAATAGTATGCTGGCTTCTACTAAATCTCGCTCTTCTTTTTTTTCAAAAAAAGCTGTACTTCTAACATAGGGGATATTCCTGTATTCTGAATCATCCTCGTATTCTTTAAAATAGTTTTTTGGATTAAAAAAACTCAAATTTGTATCGAAAATAAAGTCTTCTCTTGTTGTGTGAGACCAGTTAATTAGATAGAAGAGTTTGTTATGGTCATAATTGTGAATAAGGTTAAAATTAAATGCACCTGAAGAGTTAAAAGAAAGCATGTATCTATAATCATTTTCTAATCCTATGGAATTTTTTGTTCTAAGTCTTAAAGTTGTGGTTATATCACTGCTATCATCAATAACGATATATAAAGGTTGTTTAAGAAGCAAACCATGTTTGCCAGACATGCCAAAAGTAGGCATAAGCAGTCCCGTTTCTCTTTCGGTTTTGACAGGAGCAATAAAATAGGGGGAGTAAAACAAGGGTATTCCCAAAAAGTTCAGGGTAACATGCTTACCAGTAAGATATTGTCCGGCCACAATGCGCAAATCTTTACCTTTAATAAACCAATCTTTATTTTCTCCCTCGCAGCTTGATACAAATCCTTCGCTAATAAAAGCACTTTCTCTATCAATGAGGGTAATATTTTTCCCTGAGAAAAATCTTCTTTTTGTAACATCTTGAGATAAAAAGAAAATATCACCCTCTTCAAGGTAACCTCTCTTTGATTCAATATTATATGTTAAGCCCTTTCCAGAGAATAGAAAATCTCTAAAAAATTTAAAATCTTCAGGAATAATTATTGTACCGTCCTTTTTGTTATACCTGATTAAGTTTGTCCAGAGCATCATATCATCTTTTCTTACTGTCACGTTTCCAATAGCTGTGATTATGCCAGTATTTTCATCCACTTCAAAAGTATCAGCTTCAATATCAATGTCATGTGAACCGGCATAAGAATGTGTTACTGAAATTAGAAATAAAATGAGTGCAAAAATTTTAAAGAAAGATTTCATTTAGTACCTCTTTTGCTTCTCCAACTCCATAAAGGGAACCGGTAAATAAAATTGGTTTATCTTTTTTATAAAAACAATCTTTTATCACAGAAGGTATATCATCAGCAAAGATAAAATGATCATCATTTTTAAATTGTTTTTCGTAATCTTCTCTTTTATAACTTCTTTCATTTTTGTTTGGCACAAGAACAATTTCCAGTGCGTAGGGTCTTAATTTATCTATCATTTCATTAATATCCTTATCCTTCAAAACCGTTAAAATTATCCTGAACTTTTGTCCTGGAAAGAAAGTATCTAAATTTTTTACAAGTGAATCTACTCCCTGAGGATTATGGGCACCATCAATTATAAAAGGTGGTGTCTTTCGTATAATTTCAAATCTACCTGGCCACTTTGCTTTTTTAATGCCCCAATAAATATCTCTTTCATTAACCTTGAAGCCCCTTTTGGAAATTAGTTCTATTGCAGCAATGGCAAGAGATGCATTATCAAACTGGTTAATACCTATTAGACTTTCTAAAACTATGTCATTGTAGTTTTTAAATATGCCCTTATAATTAAATTGAACATTATTTATTATTTCAGCAAAAAACTCTTTATTTAATCTATAAAAGGGAGCATTTTTTGCTTTTGCTTCGCATTCTATAACATTTAATGCCTCTTTTTCCTTAGTACCAGTTATACAGGGGGTGTTGTTTTTAATTACCGATGCTTTTTCATAAGCAATTTTTTCTATTGTGTCCCCTAAAAATTCTCTATGATCCAATCCTATAGTTGTGATTATTGTTGTAAGTGGATTAAGAGTGTTTGTGGCATCGAGCCTGCCTCCAAGGCCTGCCTCTATTATAGCAATATCAACGTTTTCTTTTGCAAAATAATAAAAGGCCATAGCAGTGGTTACTTCGAAAAAGGTAAAGGGTTTTTTAGAATAGGGAGAATTTTCAATAGTTTCTTTTATCATAAAAGCAAGATTTTTAATATCTTCATGTGATATGGGGTTTCCAGAAATTGTAATTCTCTCTGAAAAATCAATTAGGTGGGGGGAGGTGTAGGCACCGGTTTTATAACCAGCTTCTGTTAAAATAGAATTTAAAAAAGCTGCAGTTGAGCCTTTGCCATTAGTTCCTACAATATGTATGGACTTAAATTTTTTTTCTGGATTTCCAATAAGCCCAAGAAGAATATTTATATTTTCTAAACCTAAGAGAATTCCAAATTTTTCAAGACTGTATAAGTATTTATATGTATCTTCAATTGATCTCAATGACATCTCCGTCATCCAGAATGTGTACGTTATCCATTTTAAGTGCTTTTATTTCTTTCTTAATGTCTTTTAAGAAATGAGGTTTTATGTGAAAAATATAGAAACTTATTTTTCCTTTGTTTTTTAGTTTTTTTATTTCTTCTAAAAAAAGTTCAGCAGTAAGATGCCCGGTTATTTTAGCTAATTCTTTCATGTGATTGGGAAAAGAAATTTCTATAAAAACTGCTCTTAAATTTTTTAATTTTGAAATTTTTTCCCATAAAGCATTGCATGGTCCTGTATCACCAGTATAAACAACACTTTTTACACCATCGTCAATTATGAATCCAGAAGAATCGCAAGAATGGCAAGTTTTAACTGCTTCTATATTTAATTCTTTACCGAATTGAGTTTTTTTACCCATATCAATAGGAACAAGTTTAAGGATATTATCACCCTTTGTCCCCTTTATTTCAAAGAAATCTGGCCAGATTTTATTATTCATAATGAATTTTTTTAGCATGTTCAACACTGGTTCTATACCGTATACTTTAATAGTCCCATTTGGATTTCCAGAGAGAATCAAGTTATCAGCTAAAAAGCAAAGGTCTTTAATATGATCAAGATGACAATGAGTAATACAAATGGATTCTATATTTTTCTGCCTGTTAATATCCAGTTCTTTTACTATTGTTCCAGCATCAAGCAGATATCTCTCATTAATCAAAAACGTTACTGGATTGTGTTTTGGGTCAACACCACCATAACATCCAAGAACTTCAATTTTCATAAATTTTTTCCCTTTTACTTTGTGATATTATTTTTCCCCTTTGAAAAGCTTTAATAAATGCATCAACAATAAGGGGATCAAACTGAATACCTGCATATTTTTTTAACTCTTCAATGGCAACATTATCATCAAGCCCCTTTCTATAAGGCCTATTTGATGTCATTGCGTCAAAGGTATCACATACGGCTATTATCCTTCCTATGATTGGTATTTCGTCTCCCTTTAAACCCAAAGGATAACCAGTTCCATCATATTTTTCATGGTGACTGAATGTGCCTACTACAATTTCTGATAGGTGTTTTACTTTCTTTAGAATTTCAAGACCAATTTGGGGGTGTTTTTTCATTGTCTCAATTTCTTCCTCATTAAGGGGAGCAGGTTTTCTTAAAATCGCATCGTCAATTCCTATTTTGCCTATATCATGGAGTATAGCAGATAGTTCTAAGTTTTCTTTCTCTTCTTTATTTAAACCCAGTTCTTCAGCTATTGCAAGGCAGTATTCCGTTACCCTTCTTACGTGTCCACCTGTATAAGGGTCTCTTTTTTCCACCGCTTCAGCAAGAGCAAAAGAGGTCTGGAAAAATGTTTCCTTCAATTTATTGTATAGCTTTGCATTTTCTAAAGCTATGGAAACTATGTTGGCAAAGGATTCAAACAAGTTTAAATCTTCATTTGAAAAGTTCTCATCATCCTTCTTATTTATAGCTTGAATAACTCCAAGGAGTTTATCCCTGTAAATAAGGGGTGAACATAAAATGGATTTTGTAACAAAGCCAGATTGCTCATCTGCTTTACTGAAAAATCTTGGATCTTTTTTAACATCGTTTACTATAAGACTTTTTCGAGTTTTAGCAACACTACCAGCGATACCTTCTCCTATTTTTAACCTAATTTTTTTTATTATTTCTCCTTTTTCTCCCAGAGCCACATGGAAGTATAACTCATCTTTCTCTTCATCGTATAGAAGAAGGGATCCCACTTCAGCATTAACAATTTCAGTGATTGCTTCAATAGTTTTCTTATATATATAAGAAGGCTCTAAAGAAGAATTAAGTAAAAGTGTTACTGAAAGCAGTTTTTTGTGTTTTTCTAATTCTTTAAGTAAAAAATTATTTTCCATGGCAGCTTCTCGATAATAGTTTTATAAAATCAATAAAATTTTGTTTTTCTTCATAATTTTTTGATGCTAATTCCCATTTTTTAACAATAGCACTTCCTATTACAAATCCATCTGCATGGTTATGAAACTGTTCAATCGTTTCTGGTCCAGAAATGCCAAAACCAAGAACGACGGGAATTTTAAAATTAGTTCTCAAAATCCTTAGTTTCGCTGATGTTTCAGGAGGAAGAGCATTTCTAACACCTGTAACACCTGTAACCGAAACAAAATATATAAAACCTGATGCAAATTTATTTATAATTTCAATTCTTTTTAAATCTGTTGTAGGTGTGGCCAGAAAAATTTGGGTAAGTTTATTTTTTTTAAGTATTTCAGAATACTCCTCGGTTTCTTCTGGTGGCAAATCTACAATTAATACTCCATCCACACCTTTTTTTCTTGCCTCTTCAGAAAATTTTTCAAACCCGTAAGCAAAGAAAGGATTTAGATAACCCATTAAGATTAATGGTGTAGTATATTTTTTTCTGAATTTTTCTACAATTTCTAATGTTTTTTTAACTGTTGTGCCTGATTTGATAGCTCTCTCCATAGCAGCCTGGATTACAGAGCCATCTGCCATTGGATCAGAGAATGGGACACCTAATTCTATAATATCAGCACCATTTTCAGCAAATATTTCAAGTGCTTCAAGGGTTTTTTCACAATCTGGGTCGCCAGAGGTTATATAGGGGATAAAAGCTTTTCCTTTAGTTTTTTTTAATTTTTTAAAAACATCTTTTATTTTACTCATTTTTATTCATTAACTCCCTTACTTGCATAACATCTTTATCGCCTCTACCCGAAAGATTAATCAAAACTATTTTATTTTTTAGTTTATCAGCATTTTTAACTACGTAAGCAATTGCATGACTACTTTCTAAAGCTGGAATTATCCCCTCTTCTTTTGATAGTAGGTAAAAGGCAGAAAGAGCTTCATCATCATGAGCATAAGTATATTTAACCCTTCCGGTCTCGAATAGATAACTATGTTCAGGCCCTACACTAGCATAATCAAGTCCGGCTGAGATGGAATGGGTCGTAAGAATTTGACCATCTTCATCCTGGAGTACATAACTTTTTGTTCCCTGAAATATACCAACCTTTCCCCCTGCAAATCTCGCTGCGTGCTTGCCAGGTTCAATGCCCACTCCACCTGCTTCTACACCAACGAGCTCCACATTCTTATCATCCAGAAAGGGATAAAATATACCCATTGCATTGCTACCACCACCTACACAAGCTACAACTACATCAGGTAGTCTTCCTGATACCTTTTTAATTTGTCTTATTGCTTCTTTACCAATAACAGATACAAAGTGTTTAACCATGGTGGGATAAGGATGGGGACCAAAAACAGTTCCTAAAACATAATGGGTATCATAAACATTTGTTACCCAGTCCCTCAACGCCTCATTAATGGCATCTTTCAAAGTCTTACTTCCACCATCAACGCCTATAACTTCTGCACCTAAAAGCTCCATTCTAAAAACATTCAGAGACTGCCTTTTCATGTCTTCCTTACCCATGTAAATTCTACATTTAAGCCCCATCAAAGCTGATGCTGTTGCTGTAGCAACGCCATGTTGCCCTGCACCGGTTTCTGCGATTATGCGTGTTTTTCCCATTTTTTTTGCGAGTAAAACCTGACCAATGGCATTGTTAATCTTATGAGCACCTGTATGGCATAAATCCTCCCTTTTTAAATAAAGTTTTAACCCTAATTTTTTAGAAAGATTTTCCGCAAAATAGAGTGGAGTAGGTCTTCCTACAAATTTAGTTAAATAATATTGAAAATTTTTTTGAAATTTTTTATCCCTGGACAATTTGAAAAAAGCTTTTTCAAGCTCTCTTAATGCAGGTATTAGTGTCTCCGGTACGAATATCCCGCCAAATCTTCCAAAATAGCCTTTTTCGATAAAAAAACTATCATTCTTTTTCATAAATATTCTTGATTTTCTCTTATTTTTTTGAAAAATTCAAACATCTTTTTAGAATCTTTAATTCCATATGAAGATTCTAAACCAGAAGCCACATCTATAGCAAAGGGTTTGTATTTTAATGCTACTAAAACATTATCATTATTTATACCGCCTGCTAATATGTATGGTTTTGTAACACCTTTAAGAAAATTCCAATCAAATACCTGCCCCGTACCACCGTGAAAACTTTGATGGTAGGTATCAAAGAGAATAAGGTGATTTAATTTTAGAGCTTCGTAAACATCTGATTGGGTTTTTATTTTAAAAACGGGTATATATATTGATGGATCAAGAAGGTCATATCTATTTTTATCATCGTAGAAAATCTGAATTCTATCAAGACCACAAAAATTTTTTATTGACTCCATTACGTTTAAATCTTCGTTAACAAATACGCCAACCTTTATTATAAGGGGTGTCAAGTTTTTTATTATTTTTTTTGCATTCTCTGGTGATATAAATCTTTTGCTCTCTTTGTAAAAGATAAATCCTAATGCATGGGCACCCAGGGTTT
The DNA here is from genome assembly GCA_938045315.1 of uncultured bacterium. Taxonomy (GTDB): domain Bacteria; phylum CALINM01; class CALINM01; order CALINM01; family CALINM01; genus CALINM01. Next base: position 7,093 of record CALINM010000207.1, read on the forward strand.
CTGCTAATTTAGCGTCTTCTGAACGAGTGATTCCACATACCTTAATCCGTATCACTTACTAAACCCCTCAGATTGTTAAGTTTTTTTACTGGATCATCGGAACTCATTAGTGTTGAGCCTATAAGGAATCCTGAAACACCAATTTTAAGAAAGCTTTCAATATCACTTCTCGTTTCAATTCCACTTTCAATAATTACAGGAATAGTTTCAGGAATGCTCTCTAAAATTTTCAAGCCCCAATTCAAATCTATTTCAAGTGTTTCAAGATTTCTATTATTTATACCCAGTGTATATAATTCATTCAAATCATAAAATTCTTCAAATTTTTTAAGACTGTGAATTTCAAAACAAACATCAATATTAAGTTCCTTTGCACAATATAATAGTTCTTTCAAATGTGATTTTTCCAATGCTTCTGCTATGAGAAGTATCGCATCTGCACCAAGCACTTTACTTTCATAAATTTCATATTCATCAACTATAAAATCTTTGCGTAAAATAGGTAAGGGAGAAGCTTTTTTTACAACAGGGAGGTCTTCAGGATTCCCGAAAAAAAATTTAGGTTCTGTTATTAAAGATATAGCTTTAGCTCCACCCATATGATATTTTTTAGCAATTTCAGATACATCTATTTGCAAATTAAAAATTTTTCTGGCAGGCGATGCTTTTTTTATTTCTGCAATTATACGGGTTTCAGTATTTGTGCGATTTTGAAATAATTCTCTAAAGGGCCTTTTTTGAAAAGGGACATCTCTACCTTTTAATTCTCTTAGAGGGATCTTTGATTTTTTTTGCTTCACATATATTTTTTTTTCTTCAATTACTTTTTTTAAAAACATCATTCATTACTCATCTTAATAAGTTTTTCTAATTTTGCTATAGCTTTACCTGAATCTATAACAGATTGGGCATATTCGATGCCTTCTTTTATTGTGGTGGCCTTTCCAGCTACGTAAAAAGCTGCTCCTGCATTTAAAACAACTATAGCGCGTTTAGCCCCTCTTTCTTTACCTGTTAGAATATCTTTTATTATATTGGCATTATCAGTTGCATTACCACCTCTTAGTTCTGAAAAACTATAAATCGGCATGTTAAAATGAGTGGGGTTTATATAATAAGTTTTTACCTGATTGTTCTTTAATTCTGCTACGTAGGTATCTTTTGTAACTGTTATCTCATCCATACCATCCATACCATGAACAACCATTGCTCTTTTTGTTCCCAATCTTTGTAAAACGTAAGCAAGAGTCTCACAGAGTTCTTCTTTATATACCCCCAATACCTGGTATTTTGCATTAGCTGGATTAGTAAGAGGTCCTAAAATATTAAATATGGTTCTTATACCAATTTCTCTTCTTGGACCTATTGCATGTTTCATTGCTCCATGAAAGGTTGGTGCAAATAAAAAACCTATACCTATTTTTCTAATGCACTTTGCTACCGTTTCAGGTGTAGCTTCGATATTTACACCTAATTCTTTTAATACATCGGCACTACCACATACACTGGATACAGAACGATTCCCATGCTTTGCAACTGTTATACCTCCTCCTGCTACTACAAAAGCAGTAGCAGTTGAAATATTAAATGTTAGTGTGCCATCTCCCCCAGTTCCACAGGTGTCAATAATTGTTTCTCTATCAATGTTTATATCATCCCTGTCTAAATCAAGTGCAACTCCTTCTATTGGTATTTTTGTTGCCCTTTGTCTCATGACTTTTGCAGCACCTACTATTTCATCAATTGTTTCCCCTTTCATCCTGAGGGCAGTAATGAAAGAACCAATTTGAGCTTGTGTAGCTTCTCCAGACATAATTTCTTCCATAACCTGCATCATTTCTTCTTCTTCCAAGTCTATTTTATCTACAACTTTGTGGATAGCTTCTCGTATCATATTTTTTTCCTCCAGAAAATTTTTGAAATATTAATAAAGTTTTTAAGAATCTTTTTGCCTTCCCTTGTAAGTATTGATTCGGGATGAAACTGAATGCCCTCTATGACAAAATTTTTATGCCTTATTCCCATAATTTCACCATCTACAGTCCAGGCAGAAATAATAAATTCCTTTGTTAAACTCTCTCGCTTAATTGCCAGTGAGTGGTATCTTGTTGCCTCAAAGGGGTTTTCTATATGGTGAAAAATGGTTCTACCATCATGGAAAATTAATGATGTTTTTCCGTGCATGAGGCATTTTGCTTTAACTATTTCGCCACCAAAAGCATAACCAATGGATTGATGTCCAAGACAAACTCCTAAAATTGGAATTTTTCCAGCAAAATATCTTATAACTTCTACAGATATACCTGCTTCTTTTGGAGAACAGGGACCTGGCGAGATGACAATCATTTCTGGTGCTAATTGTTCTATTTCCTTTAATGTAATTTCATCATTTCTGAATACTATTACTTCTTCTCCTAACTCTCCAAAATACTGAACAAGATTATAAGTGAAAGAGTCATAATTATCTATCATTAGGAGCATTATATTCCTCCTGTACTATCCAAGAATATCCTGTAAATCAGTAATAGATTTCATTAATGCCATTGCTTTATTTAGAGTTTCATTGTATTCATTTTCAGGAATGGAATCTGCCACTATTCCTGCTCCAGATTGTATATACACTGCCTTACCCTTTTTTAACATTGTTCTTATAGTTATACAAAAATCCATGTTCCCATTAAAACCAAAATAACCAACTCCACCGGCGTAAAACTCCCTTTTTAAAGATTCTAATTCTTCTATTATTTCCATAGCTCTAATTTTTGGTGCACCTGTTACTGTACCAGCTGGAAAAGTAGCTTTAAAAACATCAAAAGCATCCATTCCTTCTTTAAGCAGTCCTTTTACAGAAGATACTATATGCATAACATGAGAGTATTTTTCTATAATCATAAAATCTGGAACAGTAACTGAACCAGTTTTAGCAATCCTACCAATATCATTTCTACCAAGATCAACAAGCATAACATGTTCAGCACATTCTTTTTTATCGTTAAGTAGTTCTTCTTCTAAAAATTTATCTTCTTCTAATGTTTTACCTCTTTTTCTTGTACCTGCGATAGGTCTTACTTCTACCTCATTATTTTCGAGCCTAACTAATATTTCAGGTGATGAACCAATTAGATTATAATCACCAAAATCGAGGAAGAACATATATGGTGAAGGATTAATGACTCTTAGGGCACGATATAAATCTAGGCCATCTGCTGTTACATCTGCTTTAAATCTCTGAGATAAAACAACCTGTATTATATCTCCATTACAAATATATTCTTTCGCTTTTACGATCATACTTTCAAAATCTTTCTTTTCCGTAAGGTTTTTAATATTTCCTATGGAGAATTTAACTTTTTTAAGTTTTATTATAGGACTTTTCAAAATATCGTAAATTTTACTTAGTTCTGAGATATCCCTTCTATGAGGAGCATAGGAAGGTTTGTTTGAGTAATTTAAACTTACAAGTGTCATTTTATGAGTGAAATTGTCAAATATAACAAGCTTTTTAGGGATTATGAAAAACATATCAAAGATGCCTAATTTGTAGGGAGATATATTGGGAAGCTTTTCAAAAAATCTTATCATATCATATCCAACATAACCAACAGCACCACCAGAAAATCTAAGTTCTTCCATTGCTTTATGGGGCATAAAATTTTTCATAAAATCTCGTAATACTTCAAAGGGATTTTCAGTAAAAAATTGTTCATTAATATCACCTTCTATAATGACTTTTTTGCCCTTTGATTTAAAGGTACAAAGAGGATCAAATCCTATGAAAGAGTATCTACCAAGCCTACCAGCAGATTCCACGCTTTCTAATAGGAAAGAGGGTTTGTCTGGATACGCAGTTTTCAATTTATAATAACAAGATAAGGGAGTATCAAGATCTGCAAGGTGAGTTTTGAAAAAGGGATAGACATACATTTTTTTCATTTAACTGCAGTAAAATTAAAAAATATTCTCAAAAACAATATTTTCATTTCTCTCTGCACCTACAGAGACTATTGAAATTTTTGTTTCTAAATAATCTTCTATAAATTTGAGGTAATCTTTGGCTTCTACAGGTAAATCTATGCCATCTCTTATATGAGATATGTCTTTCCTCCATCCTTTAAACTCTCTGTAAATAGGCTCACAAGAATCTATCTGATTTAATCCATAGGGGATTGTATCAATTTCGCTGCCCTTATATTTATATGATACACAGACTTTTATTGTATCAAGTTCGTTCAATACATCTAATTTTGTTACTACTATTCTGTCGATACCATTTAGCATTATGGCTCTTTTTAGCGAGACCAGATCTATCCACCCGCATCTTCTCGGTCTTCCTGTAGTTGCTCCGTACTCTCCTCCTTTTTCTCTCAAAAAATCACCTACCTTTGATTTCTCTTCTGTAGGGAAAGGACCGTTGCCAACTCTCGTTGTATATGCTTTCACAACCCCAACCACCTTTGTAATTGCTGACATTGGGACTCCACCGCCGATGGATGCATTTCCTGCTACAGTATTAGAGGAAGTTACAAAGGGATATGTTCCATGATCTACGTCAAGCATTGTACCCTGAGCACCTTCAAAAAGTATATTTTTTCTTTCTTTAATAAATTTGTGCAAACATTCAACAGTGTCAGCCACATATGGTCTGATCATTTCACCGTATTTAACTGATTCTTCATATACTCCATCAAAATCAAAGGGAGCACCATTTAAAACTTTTGTTATATATTGATTTTTTTCTTCAAGAATTATTTTTAATTTTTCCTTTAAATGTTCTGGGTATAAAAGATCACTAACCCTTATTCCACTTCTTGCAACTTTATCTTCATAAGCAGGGCCTATACCTCTACCTGTGGTACCAATTTTGGTTGTAGCTTTATTTTCCCTTATGGAATCAATTGATTTATGATAGGGCATTATTATATGAGCTGAAGAACTAATTAAAAGGTTAGTATTATCAGGGAGCAAATTGTTTTCTTTAAGAATATGCAATTCTTTAAAAAGAACAGAAGGATCTATCACTACACCATTTCCAATGATGCAAATCTTGTTTTCTCTTAATATGCCAGATGGTATAAGATGGAGTATAATTTTTTGATTATTAACAACAAGTGTGTGCCCCGCATTATTTCCACCCTGAAAACGGACTATAACATTTGCACTCTCTGCTAAAAAGTCGACAATTTTTCCTTTGCCCTCATCACCCCATTGAGCACCAATAAGCACTATACCACTCATCTTTTACTCCTTCCCCTGATTATGGAAAAACTCTTGTGTAAATTTTTTAAAAAAGTTATCTAAGGACATTTTTTTTGTCTCGTTATTCTTACAATTTGTTACAGTCAAACTTATATTATCCTCTAAAATTAGAATATAATCAAACCTGTTTTTTTGGAGCCCTTTTTTTCTTACCTTTGTCAAAAGAGTAACTCGGATTTCATTATTTTGTAAATACTGTGCAATACTTAAAAGGGTCTTCATATTATCATTTTTCGTAACTAATGCAACCTCAATGTTTTTAGGCCGAAGAATACAGTTTGAAAGAGCAATAATGTCTATTGCAAACCCTGTAGCTGAAGTGTTATTTATTCCAAACTGTTTTAGCAATTTATTATATCTTCCACCAGTTATTATTTCTTTCATCTTTCCAGAATTATCTTTTAAATATCCATCAAATACAATCCCACTGTGGTATTCAAGCCCCCTTACTTCACCTAAATCAAAATAAATTTTATTGCCTAATGTGATATTTATAAATTCGCTTAGTTGTATTAGTTCGTTAAGATTTGGTGTTATGAAAGGAATGGGAAATTTTTTTTGAATATCCTTAAGAAGTTTTTCATCACCACAAAGAAGTGGCAATTCGATAATAAAACTTTTTATAGCTTTATCAACATTTAATGGGGACACTATTTTTTCAATTTTACTTATATCACGATTAATAAATGCCTGTTTTAATTCTAAATTTTTATATAAACCAGATTTATTAAGGAGCTTTCTTAAAATTTGATTGTCATTAAAATACATTTTAATCTTTTCTTTTAAATTAAGGTTTTTAGTTATTTCGTTAATTATTAATAGTATTTCTTGTTCAGCTTTTATATCTTCAATACCAATTATTTCAACTCCAGCATGATGTATTTCCCTTGGATTAGCAAAAAAGCTAGCTGGATTTCTCAAAACTGAACCAAAATAACATAACTTTATTGGTAAATTTCGGCAAAAATCTTTGTAAGATGCTATTATTCTTACGATCTGAGGGGTAAAATCAAATCTAAAACAAGCGGTCCTGTTCTCATAGGGGTCAATAAAATTAAAAACGTGACTTTCTTCTTCCCCACTAAATGTGTAAGTTTTTAAAAACTCTACTGAGGATGTTATAATAGGTCTATATCCATAAGCTAAAAAAGATTCATAAAGTTTGTGTTGTACAAAATAAAAGACCTCCGCCTCATCAGGCAGGAGGTCTTTGAACCCCTTGGGTAGTTTAAACATTCTAAATCTCTATATAATTTACTGATATTATATTTGGTAATTTTGACATCTCTTCAAGAACCGTTTTATCAACGGGCTGATCCACATGTAGAATTGAAATTGCTGTTCCACCAGCTTTATCTCTACCCCAGCTCATGCTACCAATATTAATATTTAATCTACCAAGTGTTGTACCTATATTGCCAATTACACCGGGTTTATCGTAGTTATAAAGCATTAAAATATGCCCCTCAGGCACAGATTCGACATAAAAATTATTTATTCTCACAATTCTTGGTTCTCTTCCAAAAATTGTACCCATCATAGTCAGGGTGTCTTTATCTGTCTTAACAGATACTGTGATTAGGTTGTTAAAATCTTTTATGGATGTCGATTTTGATTCAGCGATATTCATACCCCTCTCTTTAGCAATCAGTGGAGCATTAACATAATTTACTTCTCCCGATTCCATTACTTTTGAAAAGAATCCCTTTAAAAAGGCGATAGTAAGAACACTGGTGTTCTTTTCAGCAATATCACCACTGTATTCGATCTGTACATTTTTGATTGCCCCCTTCAATATTTGTGGAACAAAAGCACCAATACCTTCGTTAAGCTTGAGAAAAGGTTCAAAAAAGCTTAGCTCTTCACTTGTGAGAGAAGGAACATTTACAGCATTTACAATAACACCTCTTTCTAAGTAATCTACAATCTGTTCAGCAATAGCAATTGAAACATTTACCTGTGCTTCCTCTGTAGAAGCTCCTAAATGGGGTGTACATATAAAATTATCTAAGGTAAGTAATGGGTTAGAGGGATCTACTGGCTCTTTCTCAAATACATCAAAAGCAGCTCCAGCAACCTTCTTTGAAAGTAGTGCTTCATAAAGATCCTTTTCATTTACAAGACCCCCACGGGCACAGTTAATTATATAAACACCATTTTTCATCTTTGCAATACTTTCTTTGTTTATCATATTTTTGGTCTCTTCGAGCAAAGGTACATGTATTGTAATATAATGAGAGCGCTCATATAATTCATCTAATGATACCAGTTCAACACCCTTTTTAGCTGCTAATTCTTCTGTAAGATAGGGGTCATAGGCAATAACATTCATTTTTAGACCCCTGGCTCTATCGGCCACTATGGAACCAATATTACCAAGCCCAATTATACCAAGGGTTTTATTATAAAGCTCCCTTCCCATAAATTTACTTTTCTCCCATTTCCCGGACTTTACAGATTGAGTTGCTTGTGGAATATGTCTTGTTAATGCCATCATTAATGCTATGGTATGTTCAGCAGTAGTTATAGTGTTTCCACCGGGTGTATTCATTACAACTATACCACGTTTTGTTGCAGAAGGGACATCTATGTTATCAACACCAATACCAGCTCTACCAATTACTTTTAAATTAACCCCTTTTTCAATAACTTCTTTGTCCACTTTGGTTGCACTTCTTACAGCGAGGGCATGAAAATCTCCAATAATAGAGAGCAATTCTTCCCTTGTTATTTTATTTTTAATAACAGCTTCTATTTTTTTTGAACTTTTAAGTATTTTTGCACCTTCCTCGGATATTCCATCACAAACAAGTACTTTATAAGTAGTCATTGCTAACCTCCTACTCAGCTAATATTTCCATTGCTTTTTTAACACCTGAACCAAAGTCAAAAGTATGTCCAAGAGTTTTCAAAGCAAATTCGATGGCAGATACAGCAATTATTATGTCAAATCTATCGTAATAACCTAAATGAGCAATTCTAAAAATTTTACCCTTTGCCTGATCCTGACCACCTGTTATTGTAACATTGAGTTTATCTCTACAATATTTTACAATTTTTCCTGCATCCATACCTTCTGGCGCATAAACAGCTGTTACTGCGTTACTTGGTGAATCTGGAGCAAAAAGCTTTAATCCTATTGCTTTCATTGCTTCTCTTGTTGCTTTTGCTAAGGTCTCATGCCTTTTATAAATATTTTCTAAACCTTCTTCTTTCATGCTTTTTAGAACTTCTTTTAAGCCAATAATTAAAGATACTGCTGGAGTATAAGCAGTTTGATTTTCTTTTATATTTTTTAGTTCCTTTTTAAAGTCAAAATAAAATTTAGGTAATTTAGAATTTTCAACAAATTTCCATGCCTTATCTGAAAGACCTGCAAAGGCAAGCCCGGGTGGAAGCATAAGCGCTTTTTGAGAACCCGTTATCAAAATATCTATACCCCACTCATCCATGGGTAAAGGAAAAACACCCACCCCAGTTATACCATCTACCACTAATATTGTATTTTCATAATTTCTAACAATATCAGCAATTTCCTTTGTAGGATGCATAACACCCGTTGAAGTCTCACTTGCTTGAATAAAAACTGCTTTAATATCTGGTTCAGCATCTAAAGCCTTTTTAATGTCAGAAGGATTAACTGCTTTACCCCATTCAACTTTAATAACGCGAGCATCTATGCCATAGGCTTTACATATATTATTCCACCTTTCGCCAAATTTACCGCCATCTACTACAAGTGCTTTATCACCAGGTGAGAGGGTATTAGTAACGGCACCTTCCATTGCCCCTGTGCCTGAGGCTGCAAAAATAAGCACTTCATTTTTTGTGCCAAATAAGTATTTTAATCCTTCTCTTACTTCTTCCATCACAGGTATAAACTCTGGCGCTCTGTGGTGGATAATAGGTTTTGCCATTTCTAATAAAGTGTCTGGGGAA
>CALINM010000208.1 GCA_938045315.1 uncultured bacterium
AGTACATAATGAGAGAGTTTAATGTAGCAGTTGTTGGGGCAACGGGTGCTGTGGGTGAAGTAATGCTTGAGATCCTGGCACAAAGAAAATTCCCTTTAAAAAATTTAAAACTACTTGCATCTTCAAAAAGTGCAGGTAAAAAAATACCCTTTCAGGGAGAAATGTTAACAGTGGAAAAATTAGATAAGAATTCCTTTAAAAATGTTGACATTGCCTTATTTTCTGCGGGTGGTGACAGAAGTAAAGAATTTGCACCCATAGCTGCTGAAGCAGGAGCGATAGTGATTGATAATAGTTCTGCATTTAGAATGGATCCGGAAATACCACTTGTTGTACCGGAAGTAAATCCTAAGGACATAGCTCTTTATAAAAAAAGAAACATAATTGCAAATCCCAATTGTACAACGATAATTATGGTTGTTCCATTAAAGCCACTTCATGACTATGGTAAGATTAAAAGAATTGTAGTATCAACCTATCAAGCAGTCTCTGGTGCTGGAGCAAAGGCAATGGCAGAATTAGAAGAGCAGGTAAGACAATATGTCAATGGTCAGGAAATAAGAGTTTCAGCGTTGCCCTATCAGATTGCCTTTAATTTAATACCTCAGGTTGATGTTTTTACAGAAAACTTTTATACAAAAGAAGAGATGAAAATGGTAAATGAAACAAGGAAAATTATGGGTGATAATACAATAAAAGTAACAGCGACCACTGTACGAGTTCCAGTATTTCGTTCCCACTCTGAATCAGTAACAATCGAAACAGAAAAGAAAATTACACGGGAAAAGGCAATTGAGCTTATGTCTAATGCTCCAGGTGTAAAAATAGTAGATGATCCACAGAATAGAAAATATCCCATGCCTTTGGTTGTTTCAGGAACAGATGATTGTTATGTGGGTAGGATAAGAGAAGATATTTCTTGTGAAAATGGCTTATCTATGTGGATAGTAGGGGATCAATTAAGGAAGGGAGCTGCCTTAAATGCAATACAAATTGCAGAAGTTTTAATTAAGGAATATATATGATCAATAGCAGAAATTTAAAATTTATTCTCAGTTTGGGTAGAATATTCTGGGATTCTCAAGTTTTTTTAACAGCTTGTAAATTGAGGGTTTTCGACTTTATAAAAGAACCTGTCGATGTTATCACTATAGCTAAGAATATAAGGTGTGATGAAAGGGCAACTAATATGCTCCTTGATGCCCTTGTTTCCTTAGGGTTTGTTTGTCAAAAAGGTAAAAAATATGTTGTGAAGTCAAAGTACTCTGACTTTCTACTATCAGATTCAGATAAAAATGTTTTGTCTATTTTAGATCATTATTATCATATGTGGGATGATTGGGGTAAACTTACTTATTGCATAAAAACTGGTAAGGCTCTTGAAAAAAAAGTAAGCATTGAATTAAAAAAGCAATTCACAAAATCTTTTATTACAGGGATGGATAATCTTACTAAATTCCAAAAGGAACGGGTTTTGAATTGCCTGGATTTAAAGGGTGTTAAGAGAATATTAGATATTGGTTCAGGACCAGCTACTTATTTAAGAGAAATTTTGAAGAATAATCAGGATATAATGGCTACAATATTAGATCTCCCTGATGCTGCAGAAGTGGGAAAAGAGTTTGTTATAAAAGATAATTTAGAAAAACGAATCAGTTTTATAGAAGGTGATATAGGAGAAGTAGAACTTGGCAATAATTATGATTGTGTTTTTATCTTTCAATTGCTACATGCATTAGATGAGAAAAAAAGAAGTTTAGCAGTCAATAAAGCTTATAATGCTCTGAATAGAGGTGGAAAAATTTATATACACGAGTTTTTCTTAAATGAAAAAAAGACTTTTCCCAGAGAAAATGTAATTTTTAGACTTAATATGTTAATTCATGCCCATGGAGGAGATAATTTATCTGTTAGGGAAATAAAGAATTTACTGGAAAGTGCAGGATTTTATATTAAAAAAGAGTATATTTTTAAAAAACCTGCTAATGTGTTAATTGAGGGAATAAAAACTTAACAAAACATAATTATGGAACTCTTATTTTTTTTTCATCTTTTTTACTACCCCTTCCACAGCATCAGCTACTGCTTTAGGAACCCTTTTGTCAAAAGGAGAGGGAATTATGTATTCTTCATTAAGTTCTGCGGGTTTTATCAGATTAGCGATTGCATAAGATGAAGCAATTTTCATCTCGTATGTTACAGTTGTTGCTTTAGCATCAAGCAATCCTCTGAAAAAGCCTGGAAAACATAAAACATTATTAATTTGATTGGGATAATCGGAACGCCCGGTAGCAACAATTCTTGCTATTCCTTCTGTTTCTTCTGGCATTATTTCAGGTATTGGATTTGCCATAGCAAAAATTATTGGATCCTTTGCCATATTTTTTATATCATCGGGTTTGAGTAACCCAGGACCTGAAGTGCCAATAAAAACATCAGCCCCTTTTAATGCATCTTTTATATGTGTTTTAATATTTTTTTTGTTGGTTATTCTGGCAATTTCATCCTTATATATATTCATGCCTTCTTTTCTCCCCCTATAAATAGGCCCCTTACTATCGCATACTATTGCATTCGATGGATTTACTCCTGCATAAAAAAGAAGCTTGGCACATGCAAGACCAGCAGCTCCAGCACCAGAAATAACAATTTTAATCTTATCTATGTCTTTTTTTACTATTTTTAAAGCGTTTAAAAGAGCAGCAAGAACAACAACTGCAGTACCATGCTGGTCATCATGAAAAACCGGGATATTAAGTTCACTTCTTAGCTTTTCTTCTATCTCAAAACATCTTGGTGCTGATATATCTTCTAAATTAATACCCCCAAAAACTGGGGATATACACTTTATGACCTCTATAATTTTACCGGGATCTTTTGTATCTAAACAGATGGGATAGGCATCTACATCTGCAAATTGTTTAAAAAGCATTGCTTTACCTTCCATAACTGGTAATGCAGCATGTGGACCTATATCACCTAATCCAAGTACCGCTGTACCATCAGTTATAATAGCAATGGTATTTGCTTTTATTGTGTAATTATAAACATGTTTTGGATGTTTGTAGATATCCATACAAACTCTTGCAACGCCAGGAGTATAAACCATTGATAAATCTTCTCTGGTCCTGATAGTATGTTTTAACCCAATCTCAATTTTTCCTTTGTTATGTACGGCAAAGGTTTTGTCGGTTATATGTTTTATTGTTACATTTTTTAACTCTCTTATTTTATTAATAATTTGTTCAATATGTTTTTCACTGGTTGCTGAAAAGGTAATATCACGGGTTATCAAATTTTTTGAAGTCTTAATTATGTCAATAGAACCGATATCCCCACCAGCTTCTCCAATTGTTGAAGTTAATTTACCTAACATGCCTACAATATTTGGATATTCTATTCTTATTGTTGTACTATAGCTTGGTGTAGGTTTAGTTTGCATAATTTACTCCCCTTTGAATTTATTTTTTAAATCATCAATATTTTTAGTATTTGTTTTTTCATATATTCGCTTCATATATGTTTTTACAGTGGATATGGAAATATTCATTTTTTCTGCTATTGTTCGATAGTTTTTATTTTGTAAAAGTAGATCCAGTACCTTCTTTTCTTGTTCAGAGAGTTTCTTATGAGTGGCATCCTCATCAAAAACGGTTTCTTGAAAATTTATAATTTTTTTTTCTATGTTGCCATAAGGTATTAATTCTTTTCTTTCCATTTTATTTTTAAAAAATAGAAGGATTGCTGAAAGTATAAGAAATAAGTTTCCCGATTCGATTATAATTAGTAATTTGTTGTTTAGCATAACACATAGTTGCTTTCCTAATAGTATTCCAGTGAGCATAACTATAAATATAATAAGCATTTTTTTAAAGTCTGGTATGTAAGAAATTATAAAGTTTATAAAAAAAGCATCAA
>CALINM010000209.1 GCA_938045315.1 uncultured bacterium
GTCTCCTCCTTATAAGGGTATTTTTCACTCTATGGAGGAGACTACCATATGTGTGACATTTCAAAATAGTAACCACAGAATGCTATTTAAAAATTGACATTAGAGAGTTATTTATATAAAATGCAATTTTATGGGTATAAACACAGAGAAGCTAAAAAAATTTTTTGAAAAAGCTGCATTTTCAATCAAAGATTTCTGGCATAAGCATAAAAATGATTGGAAAAATCCAAAGTTCTTTACGCTCATGATCCTCCCCCATGACACAACAAATGTGAAAAAAATCCAGCTCAATTCTAACTGGTTTAAGATTTTTGCCCTGATTTCTGTAATATTCTGGATTTCTTCTCTATTTATGTTTTTTAGCTATTTTAATTTGAAAAATAAGGTTGCCTACTTAGAAGATGTGGAAAAGAAAGCAATAAAGCAAAAAATAGAGATGGAAACTCTTAATTCAAAAATTCAATTTCTTGAAACTCAGCTTGCAAGGCTTCAAAACATGGATTTAAAAGTTAGGGAAATGGTTAATCTGGAAGTAAATAGTTCTGGTATAAACTTCGCTGGCGGTAACTCAAACACTAAGAGTGATGATTTAACTAAAGTTATGTTAGAAAGGGCTGAAAATCTGGAAAGGGAAATAAAATTCAGAGAAAAAAGCATGAGTGAGCTTATAGAATACCTTGAAGATAGACGTTCACTTTTTATGGCAACACCTTCTCTATGGCCAGTAAGGGGTTTTATAACATCAGACTTTGGGTGGAGAAGAGATCCAATAACAGGTATTACTGAATTTCATGAAGGAATAGATATTGCAAGTCCCTATGGGGCTAAAGTTGTTGCTGCTGCGGAGGGAATTGTTATAGAATCTGGTCCCGATGGTGGCTATGGTAAAGTAGTTGTAATAGATCATGGTTATGGTATAGTAACAAGATATGCCCATCTTTCTGCAAGTTATGTTCCTGTTGGTAAGAAAGTAAAAAAGGGAGAAGTTATAGGTGCAGTTGGAAATTCTGGTAAAAGTACAGGACCACATGTTCACTATGAGGTACGAATAGACGGTGTGCCAGTCAATCCTCTTAAGTACCTCTTTGGGTAATCCTTTCTTTTTTTATTTCAATAGCTTCTATAAAAAACTCTGGAGTTAAAAATGCTTGAATTTATTCTGAAAAAAATTATGGGTACTAAAAACGATCGCGAATTAAAACAATTATATCCCATTGTAGATAAAATAAATTCTCTTGAGAACACATTTAGATCCCTTTCTGATGATGAATTAAAGAATAAAACAAAGGAATTTAAACAAAGAATTACTAATGGTGAATCTCTGGATTCTATACTTCCTGAAGCTTTTGCTGTTGTTAGAGAAGCTTCAAGAAGAACATTAAATATGAGACATTTCGACTGTCAATTAATAGGAGGTATTGTTCTCCATCAAGGTAAAATTGCTGAAATGAAAACAGGCGAGGGGAAAACACTTGTAGCTACACTTCCAGCATATCTAAATGCATTAACTGGAAAGGGTGTGCATATTGTTACAGTAAACGATTATCTCGCAAAAAGAGATAGTGAATGGATGGGGACAATTTATAGATTTTTAGGGCTAACTGTTGGCTGCATTGTCCATGATTTGGATGATGAAGAAAGGAAAAAAGCCTATTATTCTGACATAACTTATGGTACAAACAATGAGTTTGGATTTGATTATTTAAGAGATAATATGAAATTTTCTCTCCATGATTATGTGCAAAGGGAATTTAATTATGCCATAGTTGATGAGGTGGATAGTATTCTTATCGATGAAGCCAGGACACCACTTATAATTTCTGGCCCCTCTGAAGAATCTACAGAGCTTTATTATGAGATTGATAAAATAATTCCCTATTTAAAAAAAGAAAGCGACTTTACAATCGACGAAAAGTCAAGGGTAGTGGTTCTTACCGAAGAAGGAATAACTAAAGTAGAAAAACTACTTAATATAACAAATCTTTACGATCCAAGACATGTTAATATTCTTCATCATGTAAATCAGGCCTTAAGAGCCCACCATCTTTTTAAAAGGGATGTGGATTATGTTGTCAAAGATGGCGAAGTTATTATTGTTGATGAATTTACCGGTAGACTTATGCCTGGGAGAAGATGGAGCGATGGACTTCATCAAGCAGTAGAAGCGAAAGAAAAGGTAAAAATTGAGAAAGAAAATCAAACTTTAGCAACAATAACATTTCAGAACTTTTTTAGAATGTATAAAAAACTTGCAGGTATGACTGGTACTGCAGAAACTGAAGCAGCGGAATTCAAGAAGATATATAATCTCGATGTAGTGGTAATTCCTACAAATAAGCCAATGATTAGGGTTGATTATCCTGATGTTGTCTACAAAACAGAAAAAGAGAAGTTCAAAGCTGTTGTTGAGGAAATAAAAAAATTATATCAAATGGGAAGGCCTGTGCTTGTGGGAACAACATCCATTGAGAAAAACGAAAAACTATCTGCACTTTTAAGAAAAGAAGCGATACCCCATCAAGTTTTAAATGCAAAACATCATGAAAAGGAGGCAGAAATTATAGCCCAGGCAGGAAGACTTAAAACTGTAACAATAGCAACAAATATGGCTGGACGCGGCGTGGATATTCTTTTAGGTGGCAACCCTCATCTACTGGCAAAAGCCAGGGTAAATTACGATACATCTAATCCAGAGTATGAAAAAATTTTAGAGGAATACATAAGAAAGTGTGAGGAAGAGAAAAAAAAGGTAATAGAATTGGGAGGACTTCATATAATAGGTACAGAAAGACACGAAAGTAGGAGGATTGATAATCAGTTGAGAGGAAGAGCTGGAAGACAAGGAGATCCTGGTAGTTCCAGATTTTATCTTTCCTTGGAAGATGATCTAATGAGAATTTTTGGTTCAGAAAGAGTTGCTTCAATTATGGAAAAATTGGGGATCGAAGAAGGCGAATCAATTGAACATTCACTTGTTACAAAGGCTATAGAAAATGCTCAGAAAAGAGTAGAAGCCCATAATTTTGAAATAAGAAAGCATCTCCTTGAGTACGACGATGTTATGAACAAACAAAGGGAGTTTGTATATACTTTTCGAAGGAGATTGTTACAAAATGAAGATCTTAAAGAGGCAACAATAGATGTAATATATGAAGTATTAGATTGGTGCTTTAATGAGCTAATATCTGAAAAGAAAAGGGAGTGGAATATTCATGGTTTTACAGAACTAATAAGGAATATTTTTGATATAAGGGTAAGCAAAGAAGAGGTTGAGGATTTCTATCCCGACGATGAAAAATTGTATGAGCACATAGAAAAATTAGTTTTCCATACATATGAATCAAAAGAGCAGGAATATGGTTCTGAAATTATGAGAGAGCTTGAAAAATATTTTCTCTTAACTTCCCTTGATAATGCATGGAAAGAACATCTTTTAAATATAGATCATCTAAAAGAAGGTATAGGGCTTAGAGGTTATGCCCAGAAGGATCCACTGGTAGAATATAAAAAAGAAGCTCACTTACTTTTCATGGAAATGTTAAATAATTTCAGAAAAGATGCTATGATGAAACTCTTTAATGTGAGAATTGTTCAAAAAGAAGAAGTCCCAGATTTAGAAAAAGAGCGAGAAAGATCCAGGGGGCTAAAATTTGGTGGTGATGTAAAAAAAGAGCCCTTAAAAAAGAGAGCAAAAATTGGGAGAAATGATCCCTGTCCGTGCGGAAGTGGAAAAAAATATAAAAAATGCTGTGGGGCAAAGGAATGATTAAAATAAAGGGTGTTAAATTTGCAGGCATCTATTGTGGTGTTAAGAAAAACAAAAAAAAGGACCTTGCGTTAGCTTTTTTTGAAAAACCTGCCCTTGCCTCGGGTGTATTTACTAAAAATAGAGTTAAAGCCCCTTCAGTGATTCTCACAAGGCAAAGAATTAATAATCCCATAAAAGCTCTCATTGTTGTTAGCGGCAATGCTTGTGTTTGTGTGAAAGGTGACTATGAAGATGCTAAAATCGTGACTAAATATTTAGCTAATTTTTTAAATGTGCAGGATAAAAATGTTGTTCATTCAGCTACGGGTGTTATAGGGGTTAAATTACCCGTTGATAGAGTAATAAATAGCATCCCTCAGTTGATAAAAGCATTAAAAGATGAATATGAAGACTTTGCAGAAGCTATCACTACAACTGATGCATACAAAAAAGTAGAGAATCTATCAGTATCTATAAATGGTGGCAGGATAAATATACTTGGTATCGCAAAAGGTGCAGGCATGATTGCTCCAGATTTAGCGACCATGCTTGTTTATATATTTACAGATGCAAAGATTGAAAAAAAAGCACTTGATAAAGCACTAAAAGAAGCAGTCGAATCTTCTTTTAATTCCATGAGTGTGGATGGTGATACCAGCACTAATGACATGGTGCTCTTATTCTCCACTGGTATGGCAGAAAATAAGATAATAACCCTTAGAGAGGGTCTTGATAAATTTATCGAGGCCTTAAAAAAAATTTGTATAATGTTGGCAAAAAAAATAGTTAAAGATGGCGAGGGGGCTACAAAACTTATCGAAATAGTAATAAAAAATGCAAAAAATATTGGAGATGCAAAGAAAATAGCAAGAACAATTGCAAATTCACCCCTGGTCAAAACAGCTTTTTTTGGATGCGATCCAAACTGGGGTAGAATTATGGCTGCTATTGGTAGAGCTGGTGTGTCTATTATCAAAGAAAAAATTGATATTAATATACAAAGAATGCCTGTGGTAAGAGGAGGCGTGGAAGCAGAGGAATTTGATGAAACTGCATTAAAGAAAGAATTATCTAACAATGAAATCATGGTAGAGATAGATTTACATAGTGGCAAGGCAACAACTACATTTTATACTTCTGATTTAACATTAGATTATGTGAAATTAAACTCCTCTTACAGGACGTGAATAAAGGTTGGAGTCAAAATGAAAAAGACTTATGTTCTTGATACTAATGTACTGGTCCATGACCCAGAGTGTATTTTTAAATTTGAAGACAATGACATAGTTATACCAATTACGGTTGTTGAAGAGCTGGATAAGTTAAAAAAAGGACATGGTGATATTTCATATTCTGCAAGAAGTGCTTTAAGAATTATTGATTCTCTTAGAGAAAAGGGGAATATATCAAAGGGTGTTGAGCTTGATACGGGTGGCACACTTGTTGTTGCAATAGATAAGAACTATGATCCCTGCAGCCCTGTTCTTATGGATAATAGAATCATAGCCCTTGCTATAGAATTAAGCAAAAAAAAGAAAAAAAAGCCAGTAATTTTAGTATCAAAAGATACAGCGGTGAGAATAAAGGCAGAAGCATTGGGAGTGGAAGTTCAAGACTATAGGCATGATAAAACCTACCTTTTTCAAAAATACGGACTTATTAGAAAAGATTTAGACTATGAAAATGGTATCAGATCTCTTCGCTATATAAAAAAAGGGGAAGAAATCTACAGGTTAATTGGCGAAAAAACTATAGAGCAGGTTAAAAGATGGAAAAATATAATGGGTATAAATCCTAAAAATGATGAACAATTATGCGCTTTGGATGCCCTTTTAAATGATAGAATTGATATTGTCGCTTTGACAGGAAAAGCAGGTACAGGAAAAACCTTGTTAGCGCTTGCAGCGGGTATGTATCTTTTAGAAAAATCAATGGCAAGGATACAAAACTTAAAAAATCAACAAAGAGAACAAGAGATGGCTAATTGCAGGTATTTTGAGCAGATACTTGTGGCTAGGCCTGTGATACCAATAGTTGGACAAGATATTGGCTTTTTACCCGGTGATGTGGAAGAAAAATTGGGCCCCTGGATGCAACCAATATATGACAACTTAGATGTAATAATTGGAAGTCCAAAGGATTCTAAAAAAGAGGAGAAGCCTGTAAAATACAAAAGCTCAAAATACTTAATAGATTCTGGCATGATACAAATAGAGCCCTTAACTTACATAAGAGGTAGAAGTCTACCTCATAGATACATAATTGTAGATGAAGCCCAGAACTTAAGACCCTTAGATGTAAAAACAATAATCACAAGATGTGGAGAGGGTACAAAAATAATTTTTACGGGGGATTTATATCAAATTGATACTCCCTACCTTGACTTTGGCTCTAATGGCTTAGCATATCTCATAAGTAAATTTATTAATGAAGAGAATTTTTGTTATTTAAATCTTGTACACAGTGCGAGATCAAAATTAGCCGAAAGAGCAGCAGAATTGTTGTAAGATAAGGAGGTTTTTATGAAAATTAAGATAATAAAGCCTTCAGAGGAGTATTTGAAAGAAAGAGGTATTAGCAATTGGCCTATTTGGACAAAGGAGGTTTCTCAATTTAACTGGTACTATGACGAAACGGAAGAGTGCTATATATTAGAAGGGAAAGTAGTGATAGAGTTAGAAGATGGTGGAAAAGTAGAGATAAATCCTGGTGACTTTGTTACCTTTGAAAAAGGTCTTTCTTGTAAATGGAATGTCATCGCTCCTGTGAAAAAGCATTATAACTTTAAGTAAAACATGCTTTTATGACATTTATGTACAATGGAAATTAAAATAGTAATTTATAAAGACAAAAAATAAATTGAAGCAATAAAATAAGTAACAAAAAATTCTAAGTTGATTTTGTTTAGAATGTGTTTTTGAAGGATTTTTAAACTGCATAGATACCGCTCTTCAAAGGGAGGTTATAACGCTAAAACTGGATTAAGCGATAGAGTTGTACTTTGTTTACAAAAAATCATTGATATGCTTTTTATGGAACATCCACTACATTTCAAAAAAATAATTATAGATTCCACAGATATTTCTTCGGGACCAAGGCTAATAATATAAAAAAAGACAATGTTGTAAATCTACCATTTGATTAGAATGTAAAATAAAGATGATTCTATACATAAAATAACACTTGAGGTGGCAACTTAACCATATAATGCATCTGGTTGTTTTATATTTGTTAATTTATACTTAGTAATTTATTTGACATTAATTATTCGATTAGTAAAATAAATTAAGGAGTTTTCATTTGTCAAAAAAATTAGCTTTTGAAAGATACTATTGGTTTCATAACCAGATAAAAGCAGGTAAATTTCCAAATTCGAAAACATTGGCAATTAAATTTGAAATTTCACAAAAACAGGCTCAAAGAGACGTAGAGTTTATAAGAGACAGGCTTAATGCTCCTCTTATATATGATAAGAAGAGAAGAGGATACTATTATGAATCTGAAAATTATGAATTGCCACCCCTTTGGCTCAAAGAAGATGATTTAATTAGCCTAATAATATCCTATAATCTTACTAAGAGTATTCCAGATAAACACATAAAAAAATCTCTATACAACATTATTCAGTCAATTATAAATAAAAACAGCAACAAAAGAATAAACATTTCAGATTTTTTATCAAAAGTCTCTGTTAAACATATTGAGTACTACCGCATTGATGAGTCAATTTTTCAAAAAGTAATACAAAGCCTTTATTATGATCAAAATTTAAAGATTGAATATTATTCACCCCATAAAAAAGAGAAATCAGAGAGAGTAATAAAACCACTTCATCTTTTGTGTTATATGGGAAGATGGCATGTTATTGCTTACTGTAATACAAGAAAAGATTTGAGAACATTTGCTTTATCGAGAATTAAAAAGATTAAAATATCCGATATAAAAATATACATACCTGAAGATATTCAAGATGTAAGCGATTATATAAATAAAACATTTGGATTAATAAGTAACAATAATAAAGGTACTGATGTATGTTTAGAGTTCAGTGCTGAAGTGGCAGATTGGATAAAAGAGCAGATTTGGCATGAGGCTCAGATAATTACAGAAAAAGAAGATGGTAGTGTATGTTTAATATTTCCTGTTACAGATTTTTTGGAGTTAAAGGGAGAGATACTCAAATATGGCTCTGCAGTAAAAGTTGTCTACCCAGAAGAATTAAAAGAAGAAATAAAAAAAGAAATCGAGAAAATGAAAAAAAATTACATATAGGACATCTTTTGGGGGAGTATGTTTAGTAAAATTCAAAAAGAATAGAAATAATTTGTTTAGTACAATATTTATAAAAGTTTTTTGTTTTAGGTTAGATGAGTAATTGGTATTATTGGTATTAAATGTTTAATGAATTAAAAATTTTGGGCTTTTTGCAATAGCATTTATAATTTTATGATGACCCTTGAGAAAGTGGAAATAAATTTTGTTTGTGAAAAACCAATAAATTGTGGAGTAACTGCTCTTAGAGGTTTTTTCGGGAATTTATATAGAAACAGGCCAGAGTTTCATGGACATATGGGCAGGAAGTTAATTTATAAGCATCCGTTGATTCAATATAAGATTTTTGGCGGTTCGCCCCTTCTAATTGGTTTAAAAGAGGGAGCATATTTACTCAAAGCTGTTCCGAAGATTGAATACCTTGAACTTTATAATCAAAAATATAGTGTTTTAAAGCAAAATACTATAAATTCCATGGTTGAATTTGGTGTAACTGATACTATGATTTCCTATTTTTTTCTAACACCATGGGTTGGATTGAACAAAGAGAATTACCAGTATTATTTACAATTGAAGCGAAGAGACTCGGATATACATGGTTTTCTCAATAAGATTATTATTGGTAACATTATTTCTATGAGCAAGTCATTGAGATATACTGTTGACAAAAAAATATTGATAAGATCGAGTCTTAAAGAATATAAGCAAATCAATATAAAGCGAAATGTGGCACTAATAGCTTTTGAAGGAGAATTTGAGACAAATTTTTTGATACCAGACTTTTGGGGCATTGGCGCAAAAGTTTCCTTTGGCTATGGAACGGTTAAGCGTAAAAATGGAGGTGAAACAAAATGGAGAGAATAGAAATAACCTTTCCCAAATTAAACCACTTTTGGCTGGATTCAGGGTTGTTAGGGCTTACTGTAATGCTCAAAGAAGTTGCAAGCGGGATAGATAAAGTAGTTAACGATGAAGGCTTGACTTTAAGAGGAACAGAAAAGGAAATACAGGAGGCTCTTAAAAAGGCTTATGACTTGTTAATCGAGCAGTATTATGATTTATCAACCAAGAAACAAAGAGACGATACCACTTCGTATAATTTTTACTATGATAGCAAAAAAGATGAGTTTATTGCTTTTCCAAAAAAGAAATCTGTTGGTATTGCTGAGCTTATATATAATAAAATACCTCGCCCTGAAGGCACTTCAATCGAGTGGGATAAAAAGGAGAAAAGAGAAATTCTTATAAATGGTAATACCGTCAAAAGAAATCGTGGTATCCTTCCAACTTCACACGCACATCTTCAGAAGAGGCTGGATGAATTCTTAGATTCTCATGGTTTAGATGTAACTACCGAATATTTGCTCATTGACGGACCTTATGTGGTGCGACCTAACGTTACTATACCTGATAAGTTTTCATCTACCACAAAAGGGCAATGTTATTTATGTGGAAAAGATAGTCCCATATTAAAAGATGCTGGACAAACAATATTTCCTTTTTTTACTGGATCAAGCGGATTACTAAATTTCAACACTATGAGTAGTAAACCTGAAAAGGTCTGTTGGAAATGTGCCTTCGTTAGCAAGTTTGTGCCAGTTAATGGGTTCTATCTTTCTCAAGGAGATAATCTCTTTGTCTTTTTACCCTACTCTGTATCTTTTGAGAAAATGCTGGATGTTTATACCCCCCTTCAGGATGCAAAATATGAAGATCCCAATCTCTTCAAGAATTTCAAGCATCCATTAGGTTTTGAAAAATATGAAGATGGATATTTTCAAAAGCCCTTTGAAGTTGCATTTGCCTTTTTATATACAATTTACAGAAAGATTTTGCTCCATCAAAGAGCAGATGAAGAAGGTATATTGAATTGGGAAGAGATGTGTAACCTTACGATTTCAAAAGCAC
Organism: uncultured bacterium; assembly: GCA_938045315.1. Lineage (GTDB taxonomy): Bacteria > CALINM01 > CALINM01 > CALINM01 > CALINM01 > CALINM01. The sequence continues at coordinate 9,929 of CALINM010000209.1, forward strand.
CACTAGAATTTGTAATTCTTCATACAGAGTCAAAGGGACAGACCTCTATGGGGAAAATGGTTTGGCCATTTAGAGATTCCGTTTATTTCTTCAGATTAATGGAGCATATTGAAAGATCTAAAATAAAGATCAAAGAGGTTATGAGACTACTTATAAATTTTTCACAGAAAAATACCAATAAAACACTGATTAGGAACAAGGTGTGTGAACGAATACTCAAAAAGCAAACAATACTCGATTTGATAGAATATCATGTATTTAATATTGATGAAACTTATATTAAACCACTGTTTGATTTTGTAGTAATATATGAAAAAGCTATTAAAAAGGAGGGAAATTCTATGACTAATGAGGCACAAGAAGCTGCTGTAACACTTGGCAAAAGTATTGGAATGGCAGTAGCCAAGAATGGTAAAAAGGGCGACCTTTTTGCATTGAGAAAAGCAAGACGGAAAACTGATTTCTTGAATGAATTGAACAGGCTCCAGTTTAAATGTGGACTTGTTGTACCACCCGAAATATATGAAGGGAAACTTACTGATTCAAATTTTATAGAATTCAAGCAGTTTTGTATGATTGCCGCTTTAAAAAGTTTTTATGATGCTGCAAATAAAACCAAAGGGGAGGGTAAATAAATGAAAAACGCAAAATCATTAACCATTACTTATTTAACACTTGTATCATTTGGTAGCCTTAATGGTTCTGACAAAGAGGCGGATAACATCTCAAGTATCAAAAAGATTACGCGTGATACAGAACAGTTTCCTTATGTTTCTGCACAAGCGATAAGGCGCGCATTAAGAGACCAGCTTGCAGTTATGGGAAGAACACTCTCTGAAGTAGTGGCAGCAACAATTAAAAAGGGGGCCGCCACCACAGAGCAAGATCCAGTAAAATATATAGATGATGATCTGTTTGGGTATATGGGGACCGAAGAAGCAAAAGAAGGTAATAAAGGAACTTCAAAAAAAAGAACTTCTCCTGTTAGGGTATCGCCTCTTGTATCCCTTCACAAATATGAAGGAGATTTAGATTTTGCAACAAACTTTATGGGAGTTGAAGCAGGTGGAGACCCAAACATTTTTGAAACCGAAATTCATTCTGGTCTATATAGAGGTACAATACTTATAGAATTAGATAGAGTTGGATGTGGAGAAGGATTTACAGAGGAATTATCAAATAGTGAAAAGTTTGAAAGGGTGAAAGATTTACTAATAGCTTTTAAAAATCTTTGGACATCAGGTAGACAAACAAGATTTCTCGCTGATATCTCACCGAAATTTATTGCTGCTGCAATGCTTACAACAAAAAATCCAATATTCCTTGAATCAATAGTTCCTAAAAATGGCGGGGTTAATGTTGAATTGATTAATGAGACAATCGAAGACTATGAAAAAGAAATTGTGGAAAAAGTGTTTGGCGCAAGAAAGGGATTATTCTCTAATTTACCAGAAGGAACTGTTTCAATTGGAGAGGCTTTTGACAAAATGATGGAATGGATTGACGAATATTATAAGTAGAGGAGGGTTTTGTGTTTGCTTTTATAGTTAAAGGCTTTGCTCAAACGGCATCTTTTAGGATTCCTGAAAGCCATACATTTCAGCCAACCCTGCCACTGCCTCCAGTTACAACCCTAACAGGATTGATGGGGGCAGCATTGGGGCTTAATTTTAAAGAAGCTATGATATTTAGAAAACAGAAAGAAATCCTTTTTGGTGTTATTGGTTCACATCAAGGAGAGATGAAAGACCTATGGAAATACAATAAGATAAAATACAATGAGTCCCTAAAAGATGTCCTTATACGAGAGTATCTAACCCATTTCTCACTGACTATTGCTATAGCTTCAAAGGAACAAATGGTTTTGTCAGAAGTAAGAGACTGTTTTTGCAATCCAAAATACGCTTTAACCCTTGGCAATAGTGATGATCTTTTTAAGATTATACATATAAGTTCCATTGTTGAGGCAGAAAGAGTTGAATGCTCAAGCTTTGAAAATACAGTGCTTGCAGGGGACCATACATTAGATTATGAGTCTGCTATTGATTTAAAAAATACTCCTGTTACTTACAGGATAAGGGCTCCACAGGTTTTTCTCCTACCGACAGATTTTCATTTTAAAGGTGAGGAAAGAAGGGTAAGTAAAAGGGAGCAGTTCACCTTTGTGGGTTCACCCATAAAATTGAAAACCCCCCTGTGGGCTTATAAAATTCAAGACCTCGTATTCGTTTTATTATGACCTTATACGCGAAACCAGATCAGACTTATAAAGAACATCTTGAGGCAGTTTATAATGCCTGGAAAGAGACTATAAATGCCAAGAGACCTTTAATTGAGAGGGTAGCAAACAAATATAATTTCTCCGTTGAAAGATTTCTCAAAGGTTCTCTTTTAACTGTTGCCTTTCATGACATAGGAAAGATGACTGCACCCTTTCAAGAAATGATGCAGGCTATAATTCACAACAAACCTTTCAACAAAAGCAAAAACTATCGTCATGAGCTAGTATCATTTATATTCACAGTAAAATATTGGAAGGTTATAAACAAAGATGAGTATCTTTCTACTATCCCCCTAGAAGCACTTGCTGTTGTCGGTCATCACAAAAGTCTTGATTCTGACCTAACATCATTTAGCAGAGAAAGTGCTAGTGATGTGCCATCTATACTTCCCGATGGGATTAATGAAGCTCTGGCAATCGCTGTAGATTTATTCAAAAGAGAAGGATTTATACTACCTTCAATAGTACAATGCAATAAACACGAAGACCCTTTTAAATCGTTGTCAAATTTGATAGTAAGCGGTATACTAAGCAAAGGGATTGAAAAAGATGGTGCCGAAAAATGTAGAACAATTTATTTTCTTTTGAAGGGAATTCTCCATTATGCCGATTGGTATGGCTCAGGTAAAAGCAGCGTTAAGTACAGTATTAACAAAGACATATCATTGGTTATCAATGAACTTAAGCAACGATGCTATAGAAAAGGCATAAAATTTAATGGGTTAAGACCATTCCAGGAAAAATGTATCGGACACTTAGGTCATTTAATTGCAATAGCTCCGACAGGTAGTGGAAAGACTGAGGCAGCTATCTTATGGGCATTGAAAAATGCAGAAGATATGAAAAATGCAAAAATACTTTATTTGTTGCCCACCATGGTAACGGCAAATAATACTTATAAAAGATTATGTGATTTTTTTGGGAAAGAAAATGTAGGATTAACTCATTCAACTGCAAATTTGCTTCTACAAAATGATTCTTCATGGGAAGCAGAGGAAGATAAATGGGAAAATAGACACGATGTCCTTTTTAATCAAACTTTTATGAAACCTGTAACAGTGGGTACTGTTGATCAACTATTGACAACTGGATTTAATGCAGGAAATTGGACTTTAAAAGAGGCAAATGCTTCTAATTCAGTTATTATAATTGATGAAATACACGCATATGATGGCTGGACAATGGGACTTATTATTTCGTCAATTAGGCATTTTTCTTCGCTTGGTGCAAGATTTATGTTAATGAGTGCAACTTTGCCTCAAACACTACAGCAATTGTTTTATAATGAGTTACAAAACGCTGCTATAGTCAAAGAAGACACTCTTTTAAATGCCAAAAGAAGTAAATACTTTGTAGTAGACAATTTTTTAGATAGTTCTTTGAGAGATATTGAGAAGGCAGTATTAGATGGTAAAAGGGTGTTAGTAGTTGTGAACACTGTTAGTTTATGCCAGGAATTAGCTCAAAAATTATCACACCTTAATGCGCTATGCTATCATTCTCAATTTATATTAAAAGATCGTAAAGAAATTGAAAAAAAAATTACAAATGCTCAACTCGTCATTGCTACCCAGGTAATAGAAGTTTCACTCGATATTGATTTTGACTGGCTCTTTACGGAATGTGCACCCCCTGATGCCATTGCCCAAAGAGCGGGAAGAATAAATAGATATAGGGATTCACAAAGAGATAGCAGGGTATATATCTTTAGGGCCACAGAAAAGGGAGCGAAGATTTACAATCAAATAAATTTGCCGAATTTTCTTGAACGATCTTTTGAGGAATTTTCTAAAGAGATTACTAATAAAGAAAAATTGAGTGAAAATGATCTTATCAATATTGTGGAGTTAGTTTACAAAGACTATCGAATAGAAGATTCCGAAGCTTTTAAAGAAGCTAAATTACAATACAATTTGTCTCAATCCAGAAGAAACATGATTTTAGATAGTCGTTTAGGAGAAGAACAGCAAGAAGTAACACGTTTGGTAAAATATGAGACAGTTTCTGTAATACCAGTATGTTTTATGAAGGAAGTTTTAAATTTGAAACCCTCAGAGAGACATTTGTATGAAGTAAAAATTCCATTATGGTATGCACTTAAGCATAAAGAAGAAAAAAATGGAATTACTTTTTGCGACATTGATTATGATTCTAATATCGGTGCAACATTCTCAAAAGACAATGAAGCTGTAAATATTATATTTTAGTAATGAAATAAAAGTGGTTTTGTAATTATTAAAACTTTGTTCATGGGCATAGGTAAGTCAGCTTCTGAGGTTTAAAACTATTAAGAGGTTGAAAAATGAAAATGAGTGGTAAAAGATGCAGCTTGTAATTAACACTTATGGTGCATTTATCCAAAAAAATGGAGACTGCTTTCGAGTAAAAGTAGAAGACAAGGTTATGGATATTTCAGCCAATAAAATTTCTTCAATAATAATATCTACAGCTGCAACAATCACAACTGATGTTATTAAACATGCTCTTGAACACAATATTGATATAGTGTTTCTTGATGATTTTGGCGATCCCTATGGTAGGGTTTGGCATCCAAAGCTTGGCAGTACAACACTTATTAGAAGAAAGCAGTTAGAAATTTCAGATAAAGAAGAAGGTTTAAAATTAGCTTTAAGCTGGATTAATAATAAATTTCAAAATCAAATTGATTTACTAAAAAAATTAAGAGAAACTAGACCCCAAAGATCTGCAGAAATAACCAGATATATGGAAAAATTAAAATCAATTCAGGCAAAACTTAATACTTTGTGTGGAACGATTGATAATTGTAGAAACTATCTATTATCAATAGAAGGAGAGGGTGGAAGGGTATATTTTGAATGTATAAGTGCTCTAATGCCCGAAAAATATAAATTTGAAGGTCGAAGTAGAAATCCTGCAAAAGATCAGTTTAATGCATTATTAAATTATGCCTATGGGATACTTTATTCAAAAGTTGAAAAAGCTTGTATAGTAGCTGGATTAGATCCCTATGTTGGTATTATTCACACTGATCATTACAATAAACAGTCATTTGTTTTTGATTTAATTGAGAACTATAGGATTTGGGCTGACACAGTTGTAATAAATATGATTGCTGGTAGGAAAGTTAAGGATGAATTTTTTGAACCCTCAGGGGTAGGAATAAAATTAAATAAAGATGGTAAAGCTGCATTAATTTCAGAGCTCAACTCTTTTTTAGACGAAAAAATAAGGTATAAAGGAAGAAATGTGAAAAGGGAATATGTTATACAACTTGATTGTCATGCTATCGCAAATAGCCTAATAGGAGCAAAAGATGAGTTCTAAAGAAATTTTAGTTTGGGTAATATACGATATTGTAGATGATAAGGTGAGAAATAATATTAGCAAAGCTTGTAAAAATAAAGGGTTACAAAGGGTGCAGAAATCAGCTTTTTTAGGAAGGCTTAATAGAAATCAGATTGATGAGTTAAAAATTTATTGTGAAGATAAAATACAAAATGATGATTCGGTATATATATTCCCCATGTGCGATGAGGATTTTAAAAAGGTAAAACTTATAGGTAAAGGATTTGATAGAAAATTGATAAATGATGAACTAAAGACGCTGGTTTTTTAGGTATGGATTTAGAAGAAATAATAATAAAAGAACAATTAGATGATGAAACCACTCCTATGATAACCCCCTCAGATGTTATAGAATACGTTTATTGTCCAAGATTTACATACTTTTTGAACTGTCTCGATATCTCGCAAAATGAACATCTTAGATATAAAGTAATTAAAGGTAGAGAGTTACATGAGAAAAGAGAAAAAACAAATATTGAATATAATAGAAAGAAGTTGGGATGCATAAAAAAAGAAGTTTCCGTTTATTTGGCATCAACAAAATATAGAGTTAGAGGTGTGGTAGATGAAGTATTATATTTGAGTGATGGAACTTTAGCACCTTTAGATTATAAATATACAGAATATACAGATTTTACTTTTAAAACACATAAGGTACAGTCCACCTTATATGCAATGCTTATAAAAGAAAATTATGGTTCTGAAGTAAAAAAAGGCTTCATATGCTATACAAAGAGCAGAAATATTATAAAGGAAATTATATTTAAAGAAACTGACTTCAAAAATGTTATACGAATTGTGGAAGAAATTTTTAAAATAATAACAAATGGCTATTTTCCTAAGAGGACTAACTTTGATATTAGATGTGTTGATTGTTGTTACAGGAATATTTGTCCAAAATAAGAGACTAAAGTGGCAAAATTATTAAAAAAATGGTATGATTGACTGTAAGTAATTTATAGTATTAAATAAATTAGGCTAAAAAGAAGCTTTTTTTAAGTGATCTTTGACATCTAAAATAGTGAAAGTTTGCTAAATAATGTGGACTAAAAAAGATAAAAGTTATTGATTAGATATGATAATTTATGATAATATGGTTTTAGACCCACTTCCATAAAAACAAGGATTGAAACACCCCTAAATAAATCAACTACACATGCTAATACAACGTTTTAGACCCACTTCCATAAAAACAAGGATTGAAACTCAAGTAGAGGGTGCTCAGTTAGCTGAAAATCAATGTTTTAGACCCACTTCCATAAAAACAAGGATTGAAACAAACAAATGAACGTACAAGTTGGA
>CALINM010000210.1 GCA_938045315.1 uncultured bacterium
ATCACCATATTTTAAAAATGCCTGCTATACTCTACTATACTCATAAAACACTTGTTTAAATTTAGTTTAAACTTTTTTAATATTCCTATGATAAAAGCTATTGGTTAATAAATTTTTCAAATTTATGTTCGCCTTTGGCAAACTGAACTTCCCTTTGAGCGGGCAGAAATTGTTTTTGGATTTCAAAAATCCGTATAAAATCCTAGTTTTTGCCGAGCCTGAGCGAAGCGAGGGCGAGGAACCAATCGCCCAAAACTCCAATTTTGAAAATTAACGGAGGGGGTGGGATTCGAACCCACGTGTCCCGCTCATCACAGGACAACCCGATTTCGAGTCGGGCCCGTTATGTCCACTTCGGTACCCCTCCTCAATAATTAGCTTTTACCTTAACTTTTTAAAAAAATCTCTTAAAAGAAGTTTAGAATCACTACTTAATATTCCACCATAAATCTTCATTTTGTGATTCCATAAAGAATCATCCATCTTAAACTTTGTCATATATCCCCACTTATCACTATAAGCACCAAAAATTAAACAGGCTACCCTGGCATTAATTAAAGCTGAAATACACATTGGACAGGGTTCTACAGTAACATAAAATTCAACATCTTTCAACCTATAATTACCCATTATTTTGCATGCTGTTCTTATCGTAACAATTTCCGCATGAGCAGTAGGATCATTGTCTATAATAATCCTGTTATGTCCCGTAGCAATTATTTTATTATTATAAACACATAAAGCGCCTACAGGAATTTCCCCAATTTCAAACGCCTTTTTTGCTTCTACTAAAGCCATTTTCATAAAAAGCTCTCTATCTATTTTAAGCATCTATTATCCTCATCCTTCTAACCATGCAATTTTCTTCACTTAAATCACAATTATAAGGACATGGTTCAATGTGGATTACAATATCCATATTTTCAAATTTCTCATGAATTTTTTCTTCAATATCATCTGCCATTTTATGGGCTTCTTCTATTGAAGCTTTTCTACAAACCAGTAGATGAAAATCAATAAACTTTTTACTTCCCGAAGTTCTAGTCCTTAATTTGTGATATCCTGCATAGGGCATGGGCATATCATTAATTATTTTATCTATTTCACTTTTTATTTCCTCCGATAGGCTTATATCAGAAAGATTATATATACCTTGCTTTAAAATTTTGAAGGACGATAAAATTATTATCATACCTATTACAATGGCAAATAGAAGATCAAAAAAAGCTATTCCCGTAAAATTTGAGATAGTAATTGCAATTAGAACACCAGTATTTGAATATAAATCGCTTGAATAATGTAGTGCATCAGCTTTTAAAACATTCGAATTTGTTTTTTCTCCAATTTTTTTTAAATATCTGCTCAGAAAAAAGCTGATGAATAGGGAGAGTATCATCACAGATAAATCCCATCGTGAATATTGAATAACTGATTTTTCAAAAATTTTTTTAAAAGATTTGTAAATTATAAAAAGGCCCATAAAAAGAATAAATAAAGATTGAACAATCGCTGCAAGGTCTTCTATCTTCCCATGTCCATATAAGTGATTTTTATCAGGTGGCATTTCAGCCTTCTTAATAGCTAAAAAATTCAAAGTGGACATAAAAATATCAAGAATACTATCTAAAGCAGATGATATTACCGCCATTGAACCAGAGGCAAGCCCAACGACAAATTTACTTATAGATAAAAAAAATGCCGTTATTATAGCGGTAAAAGAAGCTTTTTGCTTTAAATCCAATTAGAAAGCTCCAATCACTTGAATGGCATTTCTACCCTGTAACCAAGTTCATTTATTTTATCAATTATTGTATCAATTTTTATTATATTTTTTTTATATTTCACCGTAACTGTATTTTTAGCACCATCAGCCTTAACTGAAACTACTCCTTTAAGTTTTCCTACCTCCCTTTCAATACCAAACTCACATCCTACACATCTCATACCAAAAACAGTGAGAGTTACATCATCCTCATAAACCGATTGATTGGAAAAAGATTCAGTAAAATTTACAACCATAAACAATAAAATCAATAAAGCTTTATTTATTGCTGACTTCATATTAGTATTTTACCAGAAGAGTAATAAAAATAAATAGCTAATAGAGTAAAAAGTGTTTCTTAAAATCTATTTTGCATATGGGTGTTTGTGAATAATGCAAAAGCCTCTATAAATTTGTTCCAAGAGTAAAATTTTACAAAGCCTATGTGGGAGTGTTAGCTTTGACAGAGACAAAATTTTAAAATTGCTGAATAAAAATTCTTTCTCTTCTTTCTTAAAACCATCATGAGGACCAATTAAAAAAGTCAAATCTTTTATAAGCAATTTAGCAAATTGATAGGAATCTATCTGATCACCTTCGATATCAAGAACTATAATATTCCTAAATTTATTTATTGTTTTAAATAATTGTTTTGAATCTTTAAAATTGCATTCTTCAATACTTGCATAGGGTATTATTCTTTTTACTAGCTCAGAACAATAATTATTCAGTTCGCTACCTGTTAGCTTACTTCCAATAGTTA
>CALINM010000211.1 GCA_938045315.1 uncultured bacterium
ATGAAAAACATTGGTTTATTTCTCCTCGACTTTATAGCTTCCTTTACCTTTTCTGGAGTTATTATAAAAGTGGGAGCACCTGTTGATGATATTACTATATCAACCTCTTTTAGCTTTTCAGGAAATTCTTCAAAGCTACATGGTATACCATTAAACTCATTTGCAAGATTACAGGCTCTCTCAAAAGTTCTATTAGCTACGATAATTTGTTTAACCCCATTTGTAATAAGATGCTTTGCTGCCAGTTCAGCCATTTCACCAGCTCCAATCAACATAGCCTTTTTATCTTCTAAGGTTTCAAAAATCTTTTTTGCCAATTCCACAGCCACATAGCTTATTGAAACTGCATAACTACCAATTTTTGTCTCTGTTCTAACCTTTTTTGCCACATAAAAAGCCGTATGCATCAGTTTATTTATAAAAAAACCAGTGGCATTTTTTCCTGCTGCAAAACCATAAGCTTCTTTTAACTGCCCTGTTATTTGAGGTTCACCAAGTACCATTGAATCAAGACCAGAGGCTACTTTAAAGACATGCTTTATAGCATCATCATCTTCTTTAAAATACAAATGGTTTTGTAAATCTTTTTTATCAATCCCATGATATTCAGAAAACACACTTACAATATCATCACGCCAATTTGGATCATTACATACAATGTAAACTTCTACCCTATTACATGTTGATAAAATTACACACTCTTTTATCCCATTAATTCTTCTTAACAAACTTATTCCTTCATCTAGTTTTTGAAGACTTGAAAAGGCCACCTTTTCTCTGATCTCAACAGGTGCAGTTTTATGACTTAGTCCAAGTACACAGATCTTCATATTCCTCTAAATATATGATATCCTTTAAAAAGATAAGTAACTCCTATAAAAGAAAAGACCAAAACGAAGAACGCAAATATTGAAAAAATGGCTATTTTTTTACCACGCCAACCACTAATAAGCCTGCAATGAAGTATGGCAGCATAAAGCAGCCACGTTATTAAAGACCAGATTTCTTTAGGATCATTACTCCAGTAAGATCCCACAGCATATTGAGCCCAAATAGCTCCTGTAATAATACCCAGTGTCATGAAGGGAAACCCATATACAATACATAAATAATTTATATTATCAAGGGTTGTAAGTGATGGAAACTGCTTACCAAGATTATCAAATTTTTTCTTTTTCAATCTAAAATTTTCAATTACAAAAATGATACTAAAAACAAAGGAAAGTGAAAAAAGGGCATTACCAATAAAAATCGATCCCACATGTATTGGTAGCCAAAAACTATGTAAAATATCGATTGCTGGCATAGGTGGCTGTTTAATTAATAAAGCTATCAAAGAAAAGAATGTGACAAGGGGAGCCAAAAAAACTCCAACAACTTTTAGTTTATATTTATGAAAAAAAATTAGAAATAAAATGCCCGATAATAGACATAATAAGACCAGCCCTTCGTGAATATTAGTAACGGGAAAATGCCCTATAACAACACTTCTAAATACCAAATAAAAAGCATATAATATTGTAGCTATTAATATTGCATATTTACCAAAACTATTCCAAACATCTTTAAGAGTTAAAAGATAAAAGATAAAAAATACCGTAGCGGCAACAAAAAAAACAAATCCCATATAGAAAAAAATATTTTCCATGAATCAAAACCCAATTTTCTTAAAAAAATTACTAATATATTCACTAACTTCTTCTGACTTGCCTTCTTCTAACTTTTCCATTACAGGATATTTAAAAAAATCATGCCATAATTTTTTATTATAATTTGAATCTTTAGATAAAGTCAATAAATGCTCCCTGTACGGGATCAGAAGATTCAATAATTTTCTGTAATTTTCTGCTTTCCCCTCCATTTCTTCCCTGAATTTTTTTGCTATCAAGGGAAATTGACCCATAGTAGAAACTGAGATAATAAGACCATCATAATTAGAAAAAGAGGGCATTATACAATTACCCATTAGTCCTGGTTTTACACAGTTTACAAGTATTTTGTTCTCTTTACATAAATTTGCTATTTCTTTATTTAATCGCACATCGTTTGTTGCAACAAAAACTATAAACTTACCTTTAATATCCTCCTTATCAAAATATCTTCTATGCCAGATAATTTTCCCCTCATGAGCTAACTGTCTTATATAATCTGTAACCTCTGGTGAGACAACCTCAATTTTAGGAGAATAATCAATTATTGTTTCAATTTTCCTTTCAGCCACCAATCCCCCACCAACAACAAGGCAGGGCGCATTTTCAATATCTATAATTAGGGGTAAAAATTCCATTAAACAAATATTTCCTTTATTTTGTTTTCAAACATATATCTTACATTTTCATCTTTTTGTGTAATGAATAGAGATACTTTTCGTGGAAAATGCTCTTTTTTTAAAAAACCGTGGGTCGTATCAATTAATATTCTCGAAATAATATTGATGGGGAAAGATGTTTCAAAAAGAGTGAAAACAGTTATGAATACAGAGTTAAAAACCTGTTCAGACGTTTTATTCAAATAATTTAAAATAGATGTTCTTAAAAATTCTTCTCCATGGGCATCAAAATAAGTGGGAGTAGCTACTATTAAAACATAATACATATCATACTCATCACAAATATATGGTAGTAAATACAAACCTATCGAAATTAAAGAATATTTATTAAATTCATAAAATTTTTTAATAGTACTATTAGATTTTTCAATAAAACTTTTAGAAAAATTATCTAAAAGCTCTCCATCTTCTCCAACAAACAATACTAAACAATCAGACCTGATATCAGAAACGTTGAAATCGAAAATTTGTATTCTCTCTCTTAAAGTATGATCCTTTGTTTCATAGACAAAAATTTTCTTTTTTAGTGCTTCTCCTATGAATTTACCAAGATACTCAATATTATAAATATCCATATCTATAAATCTGACAACTATACCACCTAAATACTTTTCACTGGGAAACCTTGCCCAGATAACTTTTCCTGTGCATTCAATTGATTTATTTACAAGATAAATAGATATATCAAAAATATCGCATAAGCTTAAAGGATTATCTGTCTTTATAAATGCACCACCTCTAATTATATTAAGGGTACTCATTTCATTTTTTTCCCCATCCTTTTTTACAATAACTGACAGGGAATGAAAAATTCTTGGGTCTCTTCTTTTGTCCCTATGAGCATTTATAATTATATTATTGTCTTTATGATGCTGTAATGCAAGACAATTATTCATAAATAATGCTTTATTGCCGCACAAAGAAGGGGAAACATTATTTCGTGATGTCCAATAAAAGAAAATCCTTTCCCACCATCAAGAGTAGGTCTTCTAACAACGTTAGTAAGGGGTCTGTAATGTTGGATAAAATCCATATTGATCGTTGTAATATTTTTAAGACTAAACCCCAAATTTCTTACAAGCGATACCGCTTTTAAAAAAACCTCCGGTAAAATTACTGATGAACCTAAATTTAAATAAACTCCTCCTTCAAGCTTAGATACTAATTTAGAAAAAACAAGGAAATCCCTGTGAGTAGCAGTTCCAAAAGCATTACCATCAAATTCAGGATGCATATGAATAATATCAGTACCAATAGCTATATGAACTGTTACAGGAACTTTAAATTTATAAGCCATGCATAATATACTTTTATCTAAATAGGGATAGTTTGACTCATCAAGTGCCTTACCAATTGCTTCACCACATCCAATATCTCTGTTACTTTTTATAGCCTTTATTATAAATTCAGAGGTTTCCTTGACCATTCCAAAGGTACCTGAAGAGATTTCTTTAGCTACATCTTCTGAAGTATGTCCAACCATTGCTATTTCTGTATCATGTATCGTACAGGCCCCATTCATTGCAACTGCATCAATTATGCCATTTTCCATCAGATCAATAATTAATGGAGCTAATCCTACCTTAATAACATGGGCCCCCATTCCCAATATAAACTTTTTGGAGGTTTTCTTTGCTTCAGCAATTATTCTTGCAGCTTCTTTAAGATCCCTGCCAGCCAGAATATTCGGAAGGCTTATAAGAAAATCTTCAAAACTACACCCCCTATCAACAGTTCTACAGAAATCTTTAATATTAACCTTGCTTTCTCTATCATAAAGAGAGTATTGCTTTATATTTCTATTATCAAGATAGTCATACATTATCTTTTCTCCATAAATCATCTATAACTTCACAAATAACATGTTCTATTAGAAGATGCACTTCCTGAATCCTTGGAGTATTCCTTGAAGGCACGTAAATATAATAATCACATAGCTTATTCATATCTTCGGTAAAATCTCCAGAAAGACCAACTGTAATCATCTTTTTTTCCCTTGCCACTTCTAATGCTTTTAAAACATTCGGAGATTTACCTGATGTGGTAATACCTAAAAGCACATCTCTTTCATTACCTAAAGCCATCACTTGTTTTGCAAAAACATCATAATAACTATAATCATTTGAAATGCTCGTAATAACTGATGTATCTGTTGTTAAAGCTATTGCTGGAAGGGGTGCTCTCTCAATCCTAAATCTATTCACAAACTCAGCTGCCATATGTTGGGCATCAGCAGCAGACCCACCATTACCACAAATTAATAACTTGCCACCGTCTTTAAACGCTTTATATATAATGTGAGCTACGGCAGAGATCCTGCTAATTTCTTTATCTTTTATCTTATTAAGCAAAAAAATGGTCTCATCAAAAATTACACCAATATCCATATGTAGATCCTTTATTATAATCTTCTTAAATTTTCAAACTCATTTATTGTAAAAGGCTGTATCTGAAATTTGTACTCTTCTAAAACCCCTTTGTCATGAACATTCTGTAAATGCAAATAGTGGGGGAATATAATTTCTTTTATAGCCTTTATGTCTTCCTTTGTGTGAATCCCTTTGATTATAGTAGTTCTAAAGTAAACTTCTATACCGCACCCCTTTGCTATTTGAATTGAATCAAAAACTTTTTGTTCTATTTCAAGATTTTTAGAATTTATCACTTTGTGATATTTCCCCAGCGCATGTTTAATATCAATGCTGACTGCATCAATTAGTGATAACTCGATAAGTTCCTTTAAGATAACTGGATTGGTACCATTTGTAAATAACTTAACTTTAAATCCCATATTTTTTAATTCTAATATGAGAGATTTTAATTTATCACCATAAATTGTAGGTTCACCCCCAGAAATTATAACCCCATCTATCCATTCTTTTTTATGCTTGAGTTTCCTTAAAATACTTTTTT
>CALINM010000212.1 GCA_938045315.1 uncultured bacterium
TATGAAGATGATGAATTATTTATAAAAGCAATTGAACTGAATCATAAAATACCAGTGCTATCATTTCTCTTAAAAGAAAAGAGACGAATTAACGTAAGAAAGGATGTATTAAATGAATTAAAGTTAAAACCAGGCCCATGGCTTTCAGAACTAAAAAAAATTGTAGTAAATAATCGACAATCAGAAAACACCAATATATATGTTCCTGAGAAAGGATATATGCCTGTTTCTCAATTAATTGAGACACTTTTACTTATAAACAAAGGGGAGTCAATAGCATATATAACTGATATAATTTACTCCAAAAAAAATGTTACAAAAATCAGAGAACATTTTTATGAACCAGATATTCTTTTTTGCGAGGCTTTTTTTTCATCTGAAGATTCTAAACGGGCAAGGGAAAGATATCATCTTACAGCTAAGGAAACATTAGAGATTTCAAAACTGATTAAAGCAAAAAAACTTATTATTTTCCACTTTTCACCAAGATACAAAGGTAAGTTTAAAAAAATATATAAAGAAGCAGGTTTTTATAACGATTTATAGGGTCGGAACCGCAAAATCCGACCCCCCCCTAATAATTAAATTACTTCTTTTCTGCTGGTGCTGGAGCAGGTGCTGGTGCAGCTTTAGAAGTTGACGGCTGCTGAACTGCTGGAGCAGGTGCTGGTGCAGGAGCAGGAGCTTCTTCTTTTTTCTGACAGGCAACAAGTGCCATTGTAGCAATAATTACGGCCAGCACGGATGATGCAATCAGTTTTTTCATTTTTTTTCACCTCCCTTATCTTTAAGTAAAAAAGGCTGAGGAGTCATTACCCCTCAGCCTTAATTTTAGGATAATTTTAACAATTTATTTTTTTTCCGCTCCAGGGCTAAAAATATTACCACATTTTATTTCAGGCTTAATTTGCTCGTGCACTTTAGGCCTGATTACCTCAAGCACAAACTTTAGAGCGGCATCTTTATCGCTATCCTCATAAATGGTTTCAATTAATTGTTGTTCTTTCTCATCAAGTGTAATATTAGCTTTCATAAAAACCTCCTATTTTAGCTCTCTTCTGTCAGCCATATCAAAGAGTTTTCTTTCTTTCTTCTGATGAATATTAAGGGCAACCCTTTTTTGATTAATGTGATCAATCATCATCGCCGCAATTTTAGACGCTTCCGTTGCAAAACCCCATTTCCCACCAAGGTCATTTGCAATTTCATCAAATAAATATTGATGAAATTTAGTCCCTTCAATTGTTGGGAATGTTACACCAAATACTGTAAACACACCAGAGCCCACAAAGTATTGTCCTATAGCAACAGCTTTTTCACTCATATATTCTGGCGCTGCCCCCGCTGCTGGGATGTCAGCAATATCCTCACCTAAACCACCCTCAGCAATTATGTTGCATGCTGCGATAAGAATTCTACTATTATCAACACAGGATCCTGCATGTAAAACAGGTGGGATTCCAACAGCTTCACATACCTCTCTAAGCCCAGCACCAGCATACTTATATGCTGCTTCAGGTGTCATAAAACCAGCCTTACCACAAGCAGTGGCTGAACAACCTGTTTGGACAACAAGTATGTCATTTGCTAGAAGCTCTTCAACAAGCGCTAAATGAACCGCATCATGCTTAACCCTGGGATTATTGCAACCCACTACACCAGCTATACCTCTAATTCTACCGTTTATAATGTTATCATTTAAAGGACGGAAGGAACTTCTAAAGCTGCCACCTAACATATACTCTATTGACTCATTACCAAATCCAACCACAAGCTCTTGAGTCTTTTTGGGTATATGCACTTTATCTTTTATTCTCTTCGTAAAATTATCACATGCAAGCTTTAAGATTGCCTTAGCGCCTTCGATTGGATGATGATCATCAAATTCAATATAAGTTGAATCTGTAATTTTACATCTTGGGTTTGTAGTGATAAAAGAAGTGTGATAACATTTTGCAACCTCTGCTAATCCCTGCATAATGCACTGTACATCCACTACCATAGCTTCAACTGCCCCAGTTATAACAGCAGCTTCAGTCTGCATAAAGTTACCACCATATTTTACCCCGTGCCTTACGAGAAGTTCAGCACCAGAGCAACACATGCCGACTACATTAATACCCTTTGCCCCCTTCGACTTAGCATAATCTACTAAACTTGGGTCTTGGGCAACAGCTAAAATAGCTTCTGCAAGAACTGGCTCATGACCATGTATTATAACATTAACCATATCTTCTTTTAGGACACCTAAGTCAATTTCAGATCTAACAGGCATCTGGGTCCCAAACATTATATCCTGTAAATCTGACGCAATCATAGAGCCCCCCCAACCATCGCAAAGGGCAGTTCTTGTGGCGGCGAGAATAATGTTTTTATAGTCCTGATCAACACCCATATGGGTTCTATGCATTAATTCCATCACTTCCCTTTGAATACCCCTTGGAACAACACCCATTTTTCTCCATATTTCCTGCCTTTTTTTAGGAGCCCACTTAATGTGAGAAATCTCTCCTTCCTGTTGTGTGAAATTTTTTAGATAAAGTTCCCCCACATCAACTGCTACATCTTTTACAGAACGTCCTTCTGTTGGGATACCATTTCTTTTTGCCACTGCCCAAAGCTTTTTTTCATCCTTGATCTGATAACCTTGAACCTCACCTTTAGCAGCTGCTAAAAAAACATAAGTTGTTGTAAGAGCATGGTCGCAATGTGATGCTGTCCCTGAAGCAACCATTCTGGCAAAATTCCTTGCCTGAATAGTATTTATATCAGCACCACACACTCCAAGTCCACTTCCATCTTTTGGGTTCAATCTGCATGGTCCCATAAAGCAATGCTTACAACAGGCAGATACAGCACCTATTGGACAGGCTTTAACTTTTTCAGCTCTATCAAAGGCTGTTTCAATTTTCTCATTAGCTGCTTTGTTAAGCAACTCAGCAGTTGTTGGTGATACTGTTTTTGGATGTTCTGACATACTATCCCCCTTTAAAAAATTAAGTTTTAGACTTAATCTTTAAACTATATTACTTTCTAAAATTAAGTCAAGTAAAAATATCATTTTAATTATTTTACTCTCTTTATTAATTTTTGCAAAAAATTTTTTTATTCCGCTAATTGCGAATTTGCTAAAAAAATTTTCTATTTTCGCCAAAAGGCGTAAACTTAATGACACAACTTTTTTTCCTTATAATTATAACTTATTGAAAATAAATGAAATATTTTATCTGTTAAATTTTTAATTTAATAAAAAAAAGCTGGCATAAAATTTTCTTATATTGACAATACCAGTAGAATTAGGATAAAATTAATTCAAAAAAAAAAGGAGGTAAGTATGAAGTGTAAAGTTTTATTAATGATTGCTTTAGTTGTGATCGTATCCTTAAGCTCAAATGCTTTCGGAGCTGACACAGGTACAGTAAACATTAATGCTACAGTTGTGGGCACGTGCAAGTTTACTACTAATACTGCTAACATTAGTGTTACTCTTGATCCATCAGTGGGTGGCCCTGTTACAGGAAGTGGTTCTCTTGTTTTTTGGTGCACAAAAAATGCCAGCTACACAGTAACAGATGATGATGGATTATATGAGACAGGTCCTAATGCAAACAGAGTTTATAATTCTTCGGCTAGTGAGTACATACCCTATACTTTTACCTATACTCCAACATCAGGCACAGGTAGTGGTCCTCAAAATACAATAACACTAACTTTAACAGCAAGTTTTGCACAAACAGATTATGAAAATGCTGCAGCAGGAACATATTCAGATACAGTAACAATAACTGTAAATCCATAATTATTTTATGGATAAATACTTTTTAAAGAGGGCAACTGCCCTCTTCATTTTTTTATTTACATTATTTTTTTTAAAGCAAAACTTGTTTGCTGCACAGGGTACAGTAAATATTAATGCTAATTTAGTCTCTGGTTTAACATGCTGGTTTAATACAAGTAATGCAACCATAAATCTTGGGGATCTAATTCCTGGTAGTAATCTTGATATTACATCATCAGCTACTTTAAGGTTTAGGTGCTTTGCAGTAGGAACTCTTGTTTATTCAATAACCGATGATGATGGACTTCATGAACCTTCACCTGGCTTACATAGGCTAAAACATATTACAGATAATGAATATATTAATTACGAGTTCGATTATAATCCAAAAAGTGAGACTATAGTTGGACCGCCCTGGAGGATAATCAGAATACAGAGAACCTTGAATATTACGGTTACAGTACCTCATAATTCTTATCAAAATGCATCGGTGGGGAATTATTTCGATGTTGTGACCTTAACTTTACTACCATAAATAATTTTCCTTTCACATCTTTTTATGGTAATATTGTCTTATGCAAATTAGTTCTTGTTATCTTTTCTACAGATTGAAAAAACGTTTAATCGGTGAGCTACTTTTAACAGGAAAATTTATTAGTAAAGATGTCTTAGATAAAGCACTAGAAGAACAAAGAATAAACAACAAACTTATTGGTGAATTACTTGTCGAACTGGGAGCTCTTTCAAAAGAAGAGCTAAATATAGTACTAAAATTTCAAGAGAATTTATCAACCCCTAAAGAGGCAATCAAATTTGCTGGTGGTATAAGAAAAAAGTTAGGTGAGCTTTTACTTGAAGTTGCTAAGATTAGTGAGAATGATCTTGAAGAAGTTCTATCTGTCCAAAAAATTTCGGGACGTAAAATTGGTGAAATTTTACTTGAAAAAGGATTAATAACTGAAAAGGAACTTAAGGCTGTTCTTCTATTTCAGAAGATTCAAGAGGAAAAACATGCACCTGAAAAAATTAAATTGGGGGAGCTGCTTTTAAGTCTTAATGTTATAACTCAAGAACAATTAGAGAGTGCATTAAAAATACAAAGAAACAATCCAGAAAAGAAGTTGGGAGAAATCTTAATTGAGTCAGGTTATGCTAAAAAGGATGATATTGAACGGGGTTTAAAGTTACAGCAAAAATTGGCTACAATTGCCCTTTCTACAATTATTAACTTCTCCACTGATTTTTTAATAAATGAATTACCTGCAAGAGAACTACAACCACCAGCAACTAAAAAGGCACAGATTCAAATAACTGCTGAAGTAAAAAGCTACGCAAAAATTAATCTCACAAAGCAGGTAAATGAATTTATAATAAAGGAGAACCATATTAATAAAGGCTTTATTGATTTAGAAGATGTTACATATTTAATGATTTCCACAAACAATAAATCACTATTTTTAGTTTTTGAGGGTTTCTCCAAAGACATAATAGAAGAAGTGGAAATCTTTGGATTAGGGGAACCAGTAAAAATTGGTCCCCATGGTGGTATGATTCTAATTAAAGATATACCCAAAAGATCACAATTTAACCTATCATATAGGATAAGAATTTCAAAAAATGCGAGGGTAGGAACCTATGCTTGGCCGTATACTATTTCTGTTGCTCCTTTTTAGCTCCTTAATTGATACAGGAATAGCTGCTGAATGGAGAATTTCACCCATTAAAATTGAGCTTGCACCACAGGATAAGAGTGCATCAATAACTGTCTTTAATGAAGATACAATCCCTATTAATTTTCAAGTGAAAGCTATGGAATGGACTCAAGATGAAAATGGAAATGATAATTACTTTGAAACGGAAGATATTATCTTTTTTCCAAAGATCCTAACAGTGGAACCAAAAAAAGAAAGATTAATAAGAGTGGGTTTTAAAAAAAATAATCCCCTTAAAGAGAAAACATATAGGCTCTTCGTGGAGGAGATCCCATCGGAGCAATCAAACGGAGGGGTTGCTGTCCGTATTGCCCTCAGATTTGGAATACCTATTTTTATTAAACCTTTGAAAGAAGAAATTAAATGGGAAATAAAGAAAAAAGCAGTGGAAAAAAAATTTTTCACCATAGAAATTGAAAATAGTGGTAACCAACATTTTTACCTTACCCACATAAAACTAACAGGTAAAAGTAAAGATAATCCCGAAAGGAATTTATTTTCTAAGGAAATAAAAGGATGGTATATATTGTCAGGATCAAAAAGGGAATTTAAAGAAAAATTAGAAGAATGCGATAAGATCGATAAAATTCATTTTCAGATTGTAACCGATAGGTTCACCTTCGATGATATGCTTACGATCTCTAAAGAAAATTGTGGTAATTAGTTTTTTCCTGAGCAATTTACTCTTCCCTTCCTACATTTTTGCATCTATTAAAGAAGAAGTAGTATTATCATTAACAATAAATGGGGAAAAGATTGGAGATATATTTTGTGTTCTTGAAGGTGACAATATATTTATACCCTTAGAAACTTTTAGAGAAGCTAAATTTAGAAAAATTGATGGTAGGTTTTTAAATATTTATGGCAAAGAATACGTGGACTTGAAAAGCTGGGGTGAGATAAAGTTTGAACTTAATATAGAAAGATTAGAATTAAACCTGTTCGTTCCACCAGAGTACTTGCCAGCAAACATAATTAACCTGTATCCAAAAAGAAAAGAGAATGTTATTATACCAACCCAAAACAGTGCATTTCTAAATTACAGATTTGATTATTCCAATGTTGAAGGAGTTAGAAATTTATACATAAATCATGAACTTGGAATAAGGCTAAAACCCATTTCTTTTTTGACAAATGGTTTTTACTTTGATAACACTAACAAATATACACGGCTTGACACAGCAATTTATTATGACGATAGACATTCTTTAAATAGATTAGTAATAGGAGATTTTGTTACTCCATCATCTCCCACTACTTCTGGTAATAAAATGATTGGTATAAGCTTTTTAAAAAAATTTAATATTGATCCATATTTCATTTTTAAACCCACCTTTGACATTAGATCCTACGCAAATTTTCGATCAGAGGTAGAGATATATTTAGACGAAACCCTAATAAGAAGGGAATTTATACCACCAGGAGAAATTAACATTACTGATCTGTATTATTATGGCGGAAGAAGGGATATTAAAGTACTTATTAAGGATCCCTTCGGTAAAATAGAGACCATAAGTTATCCCTTATATTTCACTGACATAATGTTAAAAAAAGGTCTAAGGGATTTCAATTATTCCCTTGGTTTTTTGAGAGAAAATTATGGAGTTGAAAGTAATAGATATAATCATCTTAGTTTTTCTGCTTTTGAAAAATATGGTTTTAATGACTACCTTAATATAGGCGGACATTTTGTTTCAGTGCCTTCAAAGGACTTTTATAATATTAGTATTGGAAACAATATTTTGCTCTTACAT
>CALINM010000213.1 GCA_938045315.1 uncultured bacterium
TTGATATAGATAAGAAAAAGTTTGAAGACGAGGTTGATGATTTAAAATTCAGTGTTTCACAAATGTCAAATAGCATTAGAGTGTTATTAGAACATATTAAAAATACTTCGGAAAAAGTTTCAAATCTTGCTCAGTCATTATCTTTAACTGCTCAGGAGATAACAAATTCCGCTACTGAGATTTCTACAACAATCGAAAGTATTTCTATAGGCGCTGATACACAAAGGGAAATGGTTGAAAGAACTTCAAAGCATATAAAAGAATTGGTTACTTATATTAACCAAATTACAACTGGAGCTAAAGAAGCTTATGAATTTTCTGCTAACGCTGTGAAGGTATCAGAAGAAGGTTTACAATTAGTACAATCAAGTCTTCAGAAACTAAAGAATATCTTTGATAAGATGGAATCAAATGGTAACATGGTTATAAATTTTAGTGAAAAAACTGCACAAATAACAAAGATAGTGGAAGTTATAACAAACATTGCACAACAAACCAATTTGCTTGCTTTAAATGCAACTATTGAAGCGGCAAGGGCAGGTGAATATGGTAAAAGTTTTGCAGTTGTTGCCGAGGAAGTTAGAAAATTAGCAGAAACAACAGCAAAGTCTGCTGAGCAAATTAAAGAACTTATTGAAAATGTGGAAAAAGAGAGTGCTAAAGTTATTCAAAGCATAAATGAAGGTAAATCTGAGCTTAAAGAGAGTGAAAAAGTCATGGATTTAACTAATAGAGCATTTCACAATATTATGAATACTATAAAAGAAATAGCAATAAAAATGGGAAAGATCAATGTCCTTACAGAGAAAATAGATAAAGGTACTGTGGAGATGGTTAAAGCAGTAGACGAAATTTCTAAGATTACTCAAGATAATGCAGCGGCAACAGAAGAAGTGTCAGCAGCAACTCAGGAGCAAACAGCAGCCATGGAAGAAATGGCAACATCTGCAAAGGAGTTATCTGTTTTGTCAGAAGAGTTAAATAATATTTTAACGGAATATAAAGTTTAAAAATGACAATAGTTATTGTGCGTATTTCCGATCTTTTTTTCAGTTTTGAAATTAGCTGTATAGAGAGAATTCTTGAAAAAAAACAAGAAGTTGTATCTGTACCACTGGTTCCAGTTTTTATAGAAGGTATTATGAATTTTCAGGGAAGGATTATTACTGTAATTAATTTTGCAAAGTTGTTTAAGATAAACACTTTAAATAAAAGTAATTTAATTCTCATATCCAGACAGACAAAAAATTTAGGTTTTTTAGTTGATGAAATTGTGGGTTTTAAACATATAGATGGCTTATTTATTGAAAACGTTGAACCATGCGAGGTATTTATTGATGGTTATCAGCTGAAAAGTTATATTCTACATGGGATTTTTAATATGCCAGTTTCTTTTTTGAATTTGTCAGAAATAGAGAGATTTGTTTTAAATCCCGATTATTGGAGAATTTTAAATGAAAGTGAAAGTATTAATTTGTGACGATGCAGAGTTTATGAGAAATCTACTGAAGGATTGTTTAATTGAAGAGGAGTTTGAGGTTGTTGGAGAGGCTGTAAACGGTGAAGATGCGGTAAATAAGTATAAAATTTTAAAACCTGACATTGTAACTATGGATATAGTTATGCCAATAAAAAGTGGTATAGATGCAGTTAGAGAAATTATGGATTACGATCCAAAGGCTAAAATAATTATGTGCAGTGCTTTAGGACAGGAAATTTTAGTAATGGATGCTATAGAGGCTGGAGCTAAAGACTTTATTGTGAAACCTTTTACATCTGAACATGTCATTAAAGTTATAAAACAGGTTTTAAAAAGTGAGACTTGATACAGAAAAATACAAAATTTTATTTATTACTGAGTCAAGGGAACACATCGAGAATATATCTAAAATTCTTGAAAGTTCTAAAGAGAATTTTTCAGAGGAAGATATTAATTCACTTTTTCGGGAAGCACATTCGATCAAAGGTATTTCTGCTGCAATGGGTTATAATGATATTTCTGAGTTATCCCATTGTATGGAGAATATTCTGGGACAAATAAGATCAGGCACACTTAGTTTAAATAATAATATAAGAGAATTACTAGTTAACGCCGTAGATTATCTATGGAAAGCTGTTTGTGCCATTGAAAAAAATGAAAAATATGAGAGTTTAAGCTCCATAATTAATATGATTAAAAATTATAATTTCTCTGACTCACATAATGATACAAACGTTTATAATAAAAAGTTTAATATTCGAATAGTTTTTCTTGATGATATTCCATCTCTTTCAGCGAGAGCTTATCTTATCTATAAAAATATACAGTCTTTTGGTGATGTAATTGAAAGTGATCCTCTCCTTGATAATATTAAAAAGGGTGAAGTTAAGAATGTTTTAACATTGAAAATCTTACCTAATAAATCAATAGATTCTCTTAAAAAGTACCTTTCTCAGGTATCAGAAATAAAAGACTATATTATTTCTGAAGAAGAATCTGATGATAAAATATTAAGCCAGGAAGAGATCAAACAATCCGATAAACTCTTTTTATCAAAATTTGTAAAAGTAGATGTTGATGATTTAGATTATTTTTTGAATATAACTGGGGAATTGCTTACTATCAAGACCCAGATAAGAGAATGTTTACAAGAAATAGAAAATATTGAAGTTTCAAATTCACTTAATCAGATGGAAATCTTACTTAAAGATTTACAAAATAAAGTAATGAAAATGAGATTGGTACCGTTGGACTGTATTTTTGCTAATATCCCGAGATGGGTTAGAGATTTGTCAAATAAACTACATAAAAAGGTAAACTTGGAGATTAATGGTGGTGACATTGAACTTGATAGATCGGTAGTTGATGCACTAACTGATCCAATAT
Source organism: uncultured bacterium (assembly GCA_938045315.1). Classification (GTDB taxonomy): domain Bacteria; phylum CALINM01; class CALINM01; order CALINM01; family CALINM01; genus CALINM01. The sequence continues at coordinate 2,867 of CALINM010000213.1, forward strand.
TGCATATTATAAGAAATTCAATGGATCATGGAATTGAAAGTGAAAAGGAAAGGATAGAAGCCAAAAAAAATCCTTATGGTAGTTTGAAAATTTTTGCTAATAAAGAAAAAGATAGAATAATAATTACTATAGAAGACGACGGAAGAGGTATAGATGTAGAAAAGGTTAAAAAAGCTGCTTTAAATTCAGGTAAGTTTTCACAGGCATATATTAATTCTTTAGTTGATAAAAAGAAGGTTTTCAGTTTACTTACTACACCCGGTTTAAGTACAAAGGGAGATGTTACTGATATCTCAGGTAGGGGTGTAGGGCTTGATGTGGTTAAAACGGTTATAGAAGGTTTTGGTGGGGCTATAGATATGGATTCTGAAATTAATTTGGGTACAAAAATTAGACTAATAATTCCTTCTACAATATCAATTGTTAATATTTTAATTTTTAATGCGGGACATTATCTTCTAGGGACTCCTGTGGA
>CALINM010000214.1 GCA_938045315.1 uncultured bacterium
AGCTGACTTTTTATTTGCCTTAAAGCTTTATATCTATGGCTTATTTTATTTTTTAACTCATCTCCCAGCTCAGCCAGTGTTTTACCATATTCAGATATATAAAAAATCGGGTCATATCCAAAACCACCACTACCTCTCATCTCATCAATTATATAACCATGAAGAATACCTTCTCCTTCTATATAGCTGCCATCTTGCTTCATAATAACCACTGTTGATATAAAATATGCCTCTCTTTGATTAAAAGGAATACCCTTTAACAACTCTAACAGTTTAATATTATTTTCCAAATCTGTAGCGTTAGATCCAGCAAATCTTCTGGAAAAAACTCCTGGTTTACCATTTAACGCTTTAACTACAAGTCCAGAATCTTCACCCATTGATATTATTTTAAAAGCATCAACAGCTTTTTTAGCTTTCATATAGGCATTTTCAAAAAAGGTTTTTCCTGTTTCTTCTATAACAATATCTGGAAAATCATTTAAATTTTTAAGCCTAATATCTTTACAATCAAAAATCTCGATGATCTCTCTAAGTTTGTTAGAATTTTTTGTAACAACTAATATATCAATCATTTGCTAATGCTTTATTTTGAATTTTAAAAATCTGTTTTATACCTCTCCACCCAATTTTAATTATCCTATCTAGCTGCTTTTTTGTTAAAAGTCCTTTCTCACCAGTACCCTGTATCTCAATGATTCTACCTTCTTTATCCATAATTAGATTTATATCTACCTGACAATTACTATCTTCTTCATAATTTAAATCTAATAAAATCTCGTCATTTACTAATCCTAAAGATACGGCTGCAATCTGTGTTTTTACAGGATTTTCAAGAATTATACCATTCTTAATACACTTTTGAATAGCAAGCACAAGGGCAACATATGCACCTGTTATAGAAGCTGTTCTTGTCCCACCATCAGCCTGTATAACATCGCAATCAATCCAGATTGTTCTTTCTCCCAATTTTTCTAAATCCACTGCAGCACGAAGAGATCTACCTATTATTCTTTGTATTTCTTGAGTTCTACCTGACAATTTGCCTGTTGTTGCTTCTCTGATCATCCTTGTTTGAGTTGATCTTGGTAGCATTGAGTATTCGGCAGTTATCCATCCCTTGTTTGCGCCCTTTAAAAAATTTGGGACCTTCTCTTCAATAGAAGCGTTACATATTACTTTAGTATTACCCCAACTAATTAGCACAGATCCCTCTGGATAAATAATAAAATCTCTTATTATTTTAATTGATCTTAATTGATTGCTTTTTCTACCATCTATTCTCAAACCAAACCTCCCATACAATTTTTAGATTAAAAATTATAAAACGCTTTTTTTCAAATTGGTATAACTTTTTTAAATTTCTTCACCTCATAGTTAAAATTTTGAATAATCGACCCATTCCTTTCACTATAAAGTACAGAAATAATGCTATTCAATGAAAGTACTAATTATCTTAACATCTACTTCTTAGATATATAAAATTTTTACATAATGATTGTTTTATCTTAAATTCAAGTTATCTAATTCATCATAAAAATGAATTACACCCTCTGTCTTACCCTCACCCACATTTAATCCCACTGTAACCAATTCATTTAAAACTGTAATTCCTGCTAAATAATTTTTATAACTTACGATTGAAACTTAAGGACCCTTCATACTGTGTCACTATTTCTGCAGGCCCTGTATTTAGATGATATTGTCTTGCCATAATACATTTACAGGCTAGTATTATTAGTATACAAAGCTATATTCTTTAGCACCTAATAACGCACCAATAAAAATATCTATATCCACTTTAAACCACCATCACCCCTTAATGTATCCTTTTTTATCAAGTTATTTTCACATAGACTTATATGTGTTTCTAATAGTCCAGTCTCACAGTAACAACCCCAATTTTTTAGTTGACATATAGGGTGATGTGCCTGTTTCAACATCTATAGAACTTATATAAAGCTATAGATACAATAGAAAAAGAATTCAATTAAAAGCTCTTAGAGGTATATTCTCAAACAAAAACTGTAGAACTTCTCGGAATAAAAAGGTCAACTTTAAATTATAAAACATGGTCTTTTAAACAAAATAATTGACAACTAAAAAGACAACCAAAATGGCATCAAAATTGCTGAATTTTACAAACGTGATTAAATTTATAGTATGTTTTTTTATAGCTTTGACAACTTCTTGTAAAAGTAACATATCAATTAACAATATTTACCCATAAATAGATAACCAAAAGAGCAAATTTTTTTGAATTCTATGCAAGGGGTGGCGAAAGGCATTTAAGTCTAATAGATTGGTGTGAAGAATCTGTGTCCGCAACTTTGGTATTTATGCGTAAAACATTTTTCATTTTATTTATTTTCATGCTTACTACCGCCTGTGAAAAAAAAAGCTCAAAAAAGCACAATTACGGGAACAATTTATCAAGCGATGCTATCTTTTTATATATACGTTTATAAAGATAATATGGATTTAAAGGGACCGGCATTTGCAGAGACTATATCTGACAAAGATAGTAACTCCTCACTTCAATTACCACTCAGTAAATGTTTTTTAGTAGCTCGCATGAGAAGTAGCGGTGAGATTGCTGGACCGATTGAAGTTGGTGATTTTAAGAGCGAGGTAATTGGACCTATCACAATTAATGAAGATGGAAAAATAATAAAACAAGATATAAAAGTATTAAAAAAACCGGTGAAAGCAAAGATATTGCCATAAAAGAAAATAAGAATGAATCGAAAACAGGCATTAGTGGCACAATTTATAATGCTGATTCGAAACCAATAGCTGGTGCAAAAGTACATGTTTATGATCATGTTCAAATGTCTGAAAGACCAAAATTTGTTTCCAGTCCCACAGGCCCTGAGGGTAAATATAAATTTATCTTCCTATAAGGAGGCACATACTATTTAGCAGCAAGAGATAATTTTGGCTGCCCTCCTAAAGTTGGTGATTTGTACGAAAGATATGACAGGGGAACTATAGAACCATCAGGAGTAATTGTTAAAGATAACGAAATTTTCCAAAATATTGATATTACAATCCACAGGGGAGATAATGAAAAAACTTTTTTTAAGGGACCGAAATAAAAGAAGATCTGCGATCCACAACAATTATGGTGGTAATTGAAAAATTATCAAAAAAATTGGTATTAAATTTAATGCTTTCATAAAAAATAATTTTGATTTTTACTCAGGCTTTTTCCAGTTAAACAATCTATCTTTTGAAAATAATTACTTTTATGATAAACCATCGATTTTTGATAAAACAAAAGATTCGGACCTAAACTCAATAATCAATGTCAGCCCCATATTAACAAATTTTCCAAACTGGCATTGATTTTGCTTAATATTTAATATTATGAAATTTAAGATCCCTGATGATATTTTCGAGGGAGTTGAAGAAGAAAATTTAAAAATTGCTGAAGAATGCATAAAAAAAGGTATGTTCGAAGAAGCTGAAAATATTGGTGTTTTGACATTAATCAAAAGCGGTATCATGACACAACTAAATCCAATGGGTAAAATAATATGGGATAATCTAAAAACCTTAAATACAATAGAATCACTAGCACAAAAAGTAAGTAAAGAATTTGATATAAATTTTGAAGAATGTTACAAAGATATTGAATGCTTCATTAAAGAACTAATCGAAAAGGGATTCATAATTTATGAATAAATCTTTTTTTCTAAATGTACCTCTTACTATTAATATTACATTATCTTACAGGTGCAATTTTAATTGTGCCCATTGCTACAGTAGAGAAGAAGACTTTAACGATGAATTATCTTTTGAACAATTTAAGAAAGTTATTGATATTCTCTCTTCCTGGAATGTACCTTTTTTGAATATAGGTGGTGGTGAACCATTAATTTACCCTCATTTATTTGATTTTGTCAGCTATGCAACATCAAAAGGTATACAGTGTACCATGAATACAAATGGTTATCTACTTGACAGAGAAGTAGCTAAGAAAATCAAACAAACTGGATTTAAATCCATTGGTGTAAGTATAGATAGCCCAGAAGAAGAAAAACATGACATTTTTAGGAATAAAAAAGGTAGTTTTAAAAAAGCCCTCACTGCTCTTGATAATTTGCGTTTGGAAAATGTTAAAACAACAGTATCTATGGTAATTTCGAAGCTTAACTTTAACAATTTTGAAGAATTGATTCCCATATTAAGACAATATAAAGTGGCTCAATTATTTCTTCATAATTATAAATGTTCTGGATTGGGATATAAAAATATGGAACAATACGATCTAACACCTGAAGAATGGAAGGAATTTTATACAAGAGCTTTACAACTCAAAAAACATACTAAAGATATTATTATTTCCTTTGATGATCCCATACTTCATTTATTACCCGAATACGAAGAGTCACCTCTTGTAAAAGGAAGCACATGCGGTAAATTATCTTTAAATATAAAAGCAAATGGAGACATTACACCCTGTGGATTTATGCCAATTACTTTAGGAAATGTTTTAAAAGATGACATTAAAAAAATATGGAATGAATCACACATACTAAACATATTAAGAAATCCAATACCCCAAGATAAATGCTCTAAGTGCGGAGTATTTGAAAATTGTCTTGGTGGTTGTAAGGCAAGAACATATATGATGACTGGTGAATTTCATAAACCAGATCCTCACTGCTGGAAAAAAGGAGGTGAGCTATAATGAAATACATTAAACCAAAAACACTGGGCATATCAACAGTTCATCCTTGTTGAAATTAAAGGGATTTAAAATTGTTACCTTTGAGAATTACCTTTGCTTTTAAAGGTAAAAAGGGGAATAATTTTGTAGAAAGCTGTATTAACATAGCAAAAAAATACAAGCTTTATATGTCTGAATTTGAGGTAGATACTTTTTCCATAGACTTATTACTTAACATGCTTTCTGCAAAATGTATACCGGTTTTTAGTAAAATTATCCGAGTAATCGATATTAACCTACTTGAAAAAATTTTAGAGTTCCGAAATATTTTTAAGGAAATTCAATTCGAATTTCCTTACTCTTTCTCAAGAGATTGGATGACAAAAACTTTTTTTCAATTAGAAAAACTCCTACAGAGGGAAAATATTGTTATCTCCATTTATTTGAACAAGTCCAACATTAATCACTTAGAAGCCTTTTTAAATCTTGCCAGTAAAATAAATATTAGAAAAATAGTTATACCAAACCCTGATTTAATAGAACATTTAGATTTTGTTAAAAGTAATTATTTGACACTTCAAGTTTTAAAACAAATTGATATAATAACAGAATATATGTATCAGATTGAATTTAGCATACATGACTTTTTTATAGCAAAAAGACCTGGAATTAAAGATGCTCTTTTTTTCCGTGGATGCCAATCTGGCAAATTGCTTTGCTATGTTTTAAATGGTGATGTTTTTCCGTGCAAGACAATACCAATCTTATGTGGAAATTTAAATGAAGAATCTTTTGAAGTAATCTGGAAAAAAGTTAATACTGAAGTTAATAAAATCTCAAAAGGACGTTTGTGTTTAAAATGTAAGAATTCAAATATTTGTTACTTTGGTTGCCCTGGAACTGTTTTTTTTATAAATGACGGTACAAAGGATCCACTGTGTGAGGAGATATATGGGAATATACCTGGATAATGCAGCTACATCATATCCAAAACCTCCAGAAGTTTATGAGGCAGTATATAAAGCTATGAAAGAAATAGGAGCAAATCCTGGTAGAGGTGGTCATAAGTTATCTTTATTAGCATCAAGAATTGTTTTTGAGTGTAGAGAAGAAATCGCAAGTTTTTTTAATATACCGGATAGTAAAAATATAGTTTTCACATCAAATGCTACAGAAGCCCTTAACTTAGCGATTAAAGGTATTCTTAAAAAAAATGATAAAGTTATTACCTCTACAATTGAGCACAACTCTGTAATTAGACCATTAACTAAACTAGAAAAAGAATTAAATATAAAAATTACTTTTATTCAATCTGATAATAGGGGAAGCATAAATCCTGATAATATACTCCCATACCTTGATGATAACATTAAATTAATTGTTTTAACCCATTCATCAAATGTTATTGGCAATATTGTACCTATTGAAGAAATATTTTATCATTGCAAAAAAAAGGGAATAATAACACTACTTGATGCAGCACAAACTGCAGGACTGATACCAATAGATGTTCAAAAAATGAATATAGACCTTCTCGCATGTCCAGGGCACAAATCACTATTAGGGCCACAGGGTACAGGTTTTCTATACATAAGAAGTGGTTTAGAATTAGATACTTTAAAAGAAGGTGGCACTGGCACAGAATCATCATCAATTATCCAACCATTAGAATTGCCCGAAAGATTTGAATCAGGAACACTTAATATGCCAGGGATAGCTGGACTTTTAGCGGGAATTAGATTCATTAAAAAAACAGGTATTGAAAATATAAGAAATCATGAAATTAAACTCATGCAAAAGCTTATAGAAGGATTAAAAAATACAAAAAATTTAAAACTTTATGGCTCTCTTGTACCTGAAAAAATGACTTCCACTTTATCATTTAATCTGCTAAATTTAGATTGTTCAGAAGTTGGATTTATATTGGATGAGGTTTATAATATATATACAAGAGTTGGTTTGCATTGTGCACCACTGGCACACAAAACAATTGGGACTTTCCCATCGGGAACTGTGAGGGTTAGTCCTGGTTATTTCAACAACGAAGGGGACATAGATGAATTTCTTAAGGCTATTAAAGAGATTAGTGAAAGGCATTAGTATATTGTTTTTCACACTTTTTTTATACAACTGTTCATTACCACCAGATGTACCTGTTACTAAAGAAGCTATCGATAATACAAAACTATACTCAACCTTCCTTATAGAAGAAAGCCCTGATGCACTTATACACGTACTAAATAAAAATGGTGAAGCAGTAATAAGGGCAACATACAGGGGAATACCTGTTTATTTAAAGATTTACGCCACCTCACGTGGTTTAATCTGGTATGTCTATCCAAGAGAATAGGCAATGAACATTTTGGCAATAGAAACATCCTGTGATGATACATCTTGTGCAGTTATTACTGATAATTATAAACTTCTTTCGCTGAATATATCTTCTCAAAATGACATTCATGGTAATTTTGGCGGAGTCGTACCAGAAATTGCTTCAAGACAACATCTAAGAATACTACCATTTATCTTCCAAAAAACGCTGCAAGATGCAAAAATTTCAATAAAGGATATAGATGGTATTTGTGCCACAATTGGACCTGGGCTGGTAGGTTCTCTTTTGGTGGGACTGATGTTTGCTAAGGGATTGTGTATATCAAATAAAAAACCTTTTTTTGGGGTTAATCACATTGAAGGTCATTTCTTTGCATCCTTTTTAGAAGAAAAAAGGCCAGATTTTCCCTTTATTGCCCTTGTTGCTTCTGGTGGGCATACAGCTTTATACTTAGTAAAGGGATTTAGAAACTATAAAATTATTGGACAAACAAGAGACGATGCAGCAGGTGAAGCTTTTGATAAAGTTGCCAAACTTTTAGGAATTGGTTATCCAGGAGGCGTTGCAATTGAAAAATTTGCTGAAGGTGTTAGAGGAAGCATTAACCTGCCCTATCCTTTAGAAAAAGAGAAAGACTTTAGTTTCTCAGGACTTAAAACGGCTGTATTAACTATAGTAAAAAAGACTGATAATTTATCTGATGACTTCAAAAAAAACCTTTGTGCAAGTTTTCAAGAAAAAGTCGTCAAAATACTTGTGGATAAAACCGTTAGAGCATGTAAAAAATATAAAGTAAAAAATATTGTAATTTCAGGAGGTGTTGCTTCAAATAAATTGCTACGACAAGAAATTACCACAATTGCAAAGAGCGAAGACTTAGAAGTTTTTATACCCCAAAAAAAATTTTGCACCGATAATGCGGCAATGATTGGAGTTGTTGGGTATTATTTTCTTAAAAATAATTTCAAAACAGATTTATCAGTATCCGCTATCCCTGACTGGTCATTTTAACTTTTTATAAATCCAGAAAACCCTTTGAAAAACAGTTATTAGTGAAAAAAAAGACAAAATAAACAAAAAAATTTTTACCTGATCAAAAATCAAACCAATTAATATGATTATGATTCTTTCAGGTCTTTCAACTAAACCAACTTTGCAATCAATTCCTAAACCCTCAGCTCTTGCTCTAACATAGCTAATTAAATAAGAAAAAATCATAACGATGTTTGAAAAAAATGCACCAACAAAATCAACTGACAATGCAAAATGAATTGCGATACCCAAAAATAAAAATCCTTCAGAAATTCTATCTAAAAATGAATCTAGAAAGGCTCCAAATTTTGTCACCTTCCCATTAACTCTAGCAGCTATACCATCTAACATATCAAATATGCTCCCTACGCCCAATAAAATACCACCCATAAAAAAATCTTCTATTACTACATATGCAGAAGATAGATTTAATAAAAGTCCAATTATAGTAAAGTAGTTTGGGTTTATATTAACAGACTTAATGATGGGAGCTAAAGGTTTATCTAAAAAATGTCCTAATTTACTACTTAACATTATCTATCAACCGAACCATCTATGAACCTCTCTACCAAACTTCTTGCTTCTTCATCAGAATATTGTACAGGCGGATGTTTCATAAAATAAGCAGAAGGTGAAGTTAAAACACCACCTATACCCCTATCCAGTGCGATTTTGCAACATCTTATTGCATCTATAACTACACCTGCACTATTTGGTGAGTCTTCAACTGATAACCTTAATTCTAAATTTATTGGAACATTACCAAATATTCTACCCTCCATTCTCAAAAAACAAATCTTATTGTCATTTAAAAATGGAACAAAGTCTGATGGACCCACATGAATCTTATTCCACGCAAGTGGTGTTTTTAATTGGGACTGAACTGCTTCAGTTTTAGAAATTTTTTTAGATTTTAATCGTGTTCTATTTAACATATTTAGAAAATCTGTATTACCACCTACATTAAGTTGATAAGTAGCATCTAATTCAACGCCTCTATCTTGAAACAATTTTGTTAAAACCCTATGAACAATCGTAGCACCGATTTGACTCTTCACATCATCACCAATAATTGGTATTCCCTTTTTCTTGAATTTATCAGACCATCTTTTATCTGAAGCTATGAATACGGGCATGCAATTAATAAAAGCAACATTTGCTTCTAAACAAGCCTCGGCATAAAATCTAACAGCCTTTTCTGATCCTACAGGCAAAAAATTAACAACTATTTCAGTCCCCGTATCTTTTAAAACCTTAGCTATGTTTACAGGTTTTTTATCAGCAATTATAAATCTGCAATCCTCTGGATAATCTTTCATATGTTCCGATACCCCATCTAACACCTCTCCCATCTGAACAACCGGACCATCTTCCACATCCTTATAAAAAACTTTAGTGCAATTTGGTTTTGAAAAAATTGCTTCTCTTAATTTTTTACCAACCTTCCTTGCATCAATATCAAATGCCGAAGTAATTATAATGTCACCAGGCTTATATCCACCTAAATTTCTGTGCATAAGACCTAATGAAGCATTCTCATCATCATCATCCAGTGCTTTATAATAGCTAATTCCTTGCACTAATGCACTTGCACAATTCCCAACACCAATTATACCAACTCGTATTTCTTTTTTTCCTGTTGCCATTCATTTACCCTCATAGAATTAAATTTAATAATAAAATAATCAAACTACAAAAGATTGTCAATTTTTTTGAGATAATACTAAAATAACTATGAACTAAAAAGAAGTCGGGGCGAGAGGATTTGAACCTCCGACTCCCTGCGCCCAAGGCAGGTGCGCTACCAAGCTGCGCTACGCCCCGAATGTTTGATATTGTTGCATATTTTGAAAAATCATGCAATAATATTTTAAATATTTGCATTTAAAAACAATGAAAATAATTTCAGAAAATTTACAACCCTTTGAAAAAAAGGCAAAATTAGCTTTTGAAAGAAACCGGGATGCACTAATAAATTTTTTACATGAGATAGAAGTAAAGGGTATAACAGCAATAGATGTAAATTTGGGACCTATAAGAAAAAACAAAAAAGAAATTGTTAGATTCTTTATTAATACGATAGAAGAATTTAGTAATCTTGAAATTTTTTTAGATTCTGCTGATCCAGAAATTATAAAGTTAGGATTAGAGTGTGCAACAAAAAAAATCACCATTAATGGATTTTCTTTAGAAGAGAAAAAATTAAAAGAAATCTTACCACTTGCAGCTCACTATAAAGTTGACATTGTAGGATTAATTATGACTGGATCTTTTATACCTTCAATTCTGGAAGAAAAATTATTATTAGCAGAAGAGATGATATACCACGCAGAACAAAATGGAATAGATAGATCACAAATAATATTAGATCCAGTTGTGGTCCCATTAGGCTGGGAAAATGGTGCAATATCAGCAAAAAGTAACATAGATTTTATAAAACACTTACCTTCCATATTTGGACCTGAAATAAGAACCCTTGTAGGACTTTCAAATCTAACAACCAGAGCAGCAGGCGGAAAAGCTAAAGATTTGCTTCAATCCCTTTATCTTTCTATGCTTTACAATGCCGGGTTAGATATGGTTATGCTTGACGTTTTTAATGAAAATATAATGTCCACTATAAAGTTTATTGATACCTTAGAAGGAAAGAGAATTTTCTCCTTTTTCGAGTTCACTTCTTAATCTTTCAATTTCTAATTCTCTCTTCTTTTCTTTAAGCTTTTTTAAAACAAACTTTTTAATAAAACTTTGTTTGCTTAGATAGGGAAGACAATTTTGTTCAAAATCTTTTAAAACAATTTTTTTTACGCTGTCAAGTTCAACTTCAATAACAGCATTTTTAGTGATGGTCTTTGTATAAACCAATTTATCACCTAAAAAGTTCATAACTTCATTATAAAGATGCTCATCATCAAAGATTGAACTATCAATATTTATATGCGAGTATAATTTTAAAACTACATTAAAATAATTACAAAAATATCTAATAGTTTCATCAAAAATAATTACTTTAAGCCCATTCGAAAGAATGTACTCCTTTAAAATTTTACCCATTTTTTCTCCCATGTAATTTGTATCCACCACTTAAATTATAAACCTTCGTAAAACCCTTGTTTAAAAGCATTCTTGTAGCAATATAGCTTCTATAACCACTGGCGCAACTAATCAAAATCTTTTCATCCCTCTTTTCATTTAACTTCTCAATTTTTGATCTCAATTCATCTATAGGTATATTGATTGCATTGGGATAAGAGCTTTTTCTCAACTCTGATGGTGTTCTCACATCGAGAAGTATAAATTCACTTAAATTTTCTGGAATTTTCCATAACGTTGGCGCCTCACCCTTCACAATATTATTCCCAATCATACCTGCCAAAATAACTGGATCTTTAGCTGAAGAAAAAGGCGGCGCATAAGCTAAATCAAAAGATTCAAGATCTTCAAAAGTAAGCCCTGAATATATCGCAGAAGCAAAAACATCAATTCTTTTATCAACCCCGCTTTCGCCAACTATTTGAACACCTAAAATTTTTCCTTCTCTATTACCAGTAACTTTTATGTATAAAGGTCTTGCACCTGGATAATAATCAGCATGATCCTGAGTAACAAGATAATAACTTATATAATCTGTGCCATCCTGTAATAGTTTTTTTTCATTAAATCCCGTTACTGCAAAAACACAATCTTTAAACTTTGCGATAGCTGTGCCCAGTGTACCTTTATATTCCTTCTTACTATTCGATACAGCGTTATAACCAGCAATTCTACCCTGTTTATTAGCTGAACCTGCGAGTGGAATCCATGTGGGCTCTCCATTTATCACGTAATAATTCTCAGCAACATCACCAGCTGCATATATATCTTTTACTGTTGTTTCCATAAATTTATCAACTTTTATAGCATTTCTCAACCCTAATTCAATGCCAGTATTTTCACATAATTTAGAATTTGGTTTAACGCCTAAAGAAGCTATCCCTAAATCAAATTCTATTGTGTTGCCATCATCTAAATAAGCAATATTTTCATTTATCCTATTTACTCCAACACCAGTGATAACTCTAACACCATAATATCTTAACCTATCTAAAACAATATCTGCCATCTCCGAATCAAAAGGTGCCAGTATCTGGTTCATCTTCTCGATAATAGTCACATCCATGCCGAGATTTAAAAGATTTTCAGCTAATTCAATACCAATAAAACCACCACCCATAATGAGAGCTCTTTTGGGTTTTTGATTCTCAATGAAACTTTTCAAAATATCCATTTCGTTAAGATTATAAAGAGAAAATACCCTTTCACTTTTTAAATCCCCAGGGATGATAGGGCTTGCACCAGTAGCAATGATTAGTTTATCATACTTATCTTCAAATAAAACTCCACTGTTTAAGTTTTTAACAACAATGGTTTTATTATCTGGAATGATTTTTATTACCTCATGTTTAATTCTAACTTCTATATTAAATCTATTTTTTAAATAATTTGGTGTGACCACTAATAAATCATCCCTATCTTTTATTATTTTCCCAACATAATAGGGCATACCACAATTCGCATAGGATATATAATCACCTTTTTCATAAATTAATATTTCCCATTCTTCAGATGTTCTTCTTGCTTTAACAGCAGAAGATGCTCCAGCAGCAACACCACCTATAACCAACAATTTCATTTTTTACCCCCTATAAAACTTCACCTGGTTTCTACCATTTTTCTTGGCTTCATACAAGGCAATATCAGCTTCATTTATAAATTTATCTAAATCTTTATCCTTCGAGTATGTACTTATACCAAAACTCAGTGTAACAGGTGCATTTAAGCCTTCAATTATAAAGGAATTAAAAATCTTCCTGATTCTTTCAGCGAGAAGAATAGCATTTTGAATAGATGTTTCAGGTGAAATAATAATAAATTCTTCACCACCAAATCTTCCTACATAATCCACTTTTCTAATTGAATTTCTCAATATCAAGGCCACTTTTCTTAAAACAGTATCACCCATATTATGGCCAAAAGTGTCATTTATTTTTTTAAAAAAATCGATATCAGCTATGATTAATGCCAATTCATAATCATATCTCTTTGCTCTATCCATTTCCATTCTTAAAATTTCTAAAATTTTTCGTCTATTGTAAAGGGATGTTAGTTCATCAGTTATTGACATTTCCACAATTTTTTTATGCAAAATACTGTTGTTTATAACTAAAAGAATGTGGGGGAGAATAAAGGATATTCTTTTCAAAGAATCATAATTATCTTTGTTATAGCAGAAAAATACACCACCTTTAAGTGTTTGAAATGTTTTATCTGAAAGGGTTTCATATGTATCAACATATAAAAATTCTCTTTTTTCATAATAGTTGTCTGGTATAGGTTCTTCTCCAATACTATAATCAAAAATTAGATTTTCAAAACCTGTATCATGAAGAATTTCTTTAATATAGGAATTAAATTCCTCTATATGGGTTCCATACTCATAATTCGTCCATACATTAATTTTCATATTTTTATCTTCAGCTAATGCAAAAGCAATAAGATATGTATTAAGCATTTTACTTAAAGTTTTTGAACACCCACTAATTACTTCAGCTAGAGAACTTATACGATAAGAATATTGAGCAATTTCATTAATCATTGATATCTCGAAAATTCTTTTATCAAGAAAATCATTTAAAAAACCAAGTATCTCCTTTTCAGTAATCTCAATGCTTTTATAAGCAGGTTTGTAATTACTTTCTGTTATAAGTTTTTCAATTTCATTTACAAGGGTCGTAATATCTTGATTTTTACTTCTATAATAATCAGCTCCTGCTTCATATCCCCATAATTCATCAATTGGTTGATCAAGGGCAGTTAAAAGCATAACTGGCATATCAACTGTTTGTGGGTGATTTTTCAAAAATCTACATGCCTGATAACCACTCATAACCGGCAT
>CALINM010000215.1 GCA_938045315.1 uncultured bacterium
GTCCGCTACCTGAAAAATCGGGGCTTAAGGATCTTTATTTATGGCAACAATGACTTTGGAGTCTTTCATTCCGGCCAAATGCTGAATGGCACCAGAAATACCGCAAGCAATATAAATCTTTGGTTTTACAGTTTTTCCAGTCTGGCCTACCTGATGGTCATATGATATCCAGCCAGAATCAACCACAGCTCTACTTGCACCGACAGCACCCCCTAAAGTATCAGCCAACTCTTGTATAATTTTTAAGTTATCTGGTCCACCAATCCCTCTGCCTGCACTTACAATAAAATCAGCATCCTGAAGATTTATCTTACCCGTTTCTTTCATTACTTCCAGTACTCTTACTGGTATTTCTTCTTCTTTAATATCAACTGATAATTCTACGTACTCACCTGTATTATCAGCTTTCTCAGGCATGGGAAACGCTTTTGGCCTTACAGAAAGAATTTTAACACCACTGTCATTAAATTTACCCCAGTAAAGAAGGTTACCCGCAAAGCAGGGCCTTATAAAATTTAGTCCTCCTTCAGCTTTTTCCACATCAATTACATCAGCAATTACGCCAGCTTTTAGTTTTGCCCCTAAGTAAGGTGCAAAATCTCTTCCATTACCTGTACCGGGAACAAGCACATAATCAATATCTCCACTGGAATTAATTAAATTTGCTATAGTTTTCACAAAAGGCTGAGTCCTGTAGTATTTAAAAGAGGGAGATTTACCACCGTAAACCTTTTTTGCCCCATAATTAAACAGTTCTTTCGCAAACTCCTGGGGTTCTTCCGCCAAGACAACGGCAGATATTGTCCCATTTCCTTCCAGTTCTTTAATTTTGTTTGCCAGGCTCAAAACTTCAATGGAACTTTTTTTAATTTTATTTTCATCTATTTCAACTACACAAAGAATTTCTTTAGCCATATTATGCCTCCATTAGAAGATTTTTTGTGAAAAAAGACGCTCTAAAAGCTGATTTACCGCTTCTTCTGTTGTACCCTGGAGTATTTCTCCGCCCGATCTTGGTGGAGGTGGTGATACTTTAACCATCGACTCCTTAGCAAAAATGCTATCATCAAGTGCTAAATCAGCTTTAGTTAAAACGGGAATGGGCACCTTTGCAGCTTTTCTAAGACCCATCAAAGAGGGATATCGAGGTTTATTTATATCTTTTACAACAGTTATTAATGCTGGCAAGGTTGAAGAAGCAACTTCTTTTCCACCTTCTAAAAGCCTCTCCACGACAATTTTTTTGTCTCCCGCTGATAATTCTCTAACTTTTGAAACATATGTTAATACAGGAATATCTAAAAATGCAGCAACTTGTGGCCCCACGTGAGCAGTATCCCCACCAAGTGCTAATTTACCTGCAATTATAAGATCAGCACCACCAATTTTTTCTATTGCTTTTGCTAATATATGACTTGTTAATAGTGTGTCTGCTCCTTTGAAAGCAGGGTCCATAACATGGTATACCTGATCAACTCCCATAGCAAGTGCAGTCCTCAAAACTTCTGTTGCCTGATCATCCCCCATTGTTATTATAACAACCTCACCACCTAACTTTTCTTTCCACTGCAAGCACTCTTCGATAACGAACTCATCAAAGGGATTTAAAATTCTTGGCACTCCATCCAGTTTAAGTTCAGGTCCCTGATTTTGAGGTTTGATCTCAGCAGGATCATAAACCTGTTTAATTAATCCAACAAATCGCATATAATTTTCCTCCTATCTTAAAATTTGATTTGCTATTACTAATCTTTGGATCTCAGAAGTGCCCTCATAAATCTCCGTTATTTTTGCATCCCTAAAAAATCTTTCCACAGGATACTCTTTACTATAACCATACCCACCATGTATTTGAATAGCCTTAGTGGTAGCTCTCATGGCAACTTCTGAAGAATAAACTTTTGCCATTGATGCTTCTTTTGTAAACGATTGCTTAGAATCTTTTAGAAATGCTGCCCTTCTGGTTAAAAGCCTTGCTGCATCAATCTCTGTAGCCATATCAGCAAGCATCCATTGTATCGCTTGAAATTCAGCTATGGGTCTGCCAAATTGAATTCTCTCCTTGGCAAATTTAACCGCTTCTTCAAAGGCCCCCCTTGCAATACCCACAGCCTGTGCTGCAATCCCTATTCTTCCACAATCAAGGGTGTACATGGCTATCTTAAATCCTTCTCCCTCTTTTCCCAGTAGCTGACTTGCAGGAATTCTTACATCTTGAAGAACAAGTTCAGCAGTACCAGAGGCATTAATACCAAGTTTGTGCTCAATTTTACCCACTGAAAAACCTGGTGTCCCTTTCTCAACTATAAAACAAGAAATTCCTTTATGTTTAAGACTTTTATCTGTGGAAGCAAAAATAAGAGCTATATCTGCATGTGTAGCATTTGTTATAAAAATTTTACTGCCATTCAAAATGTAATAATCACCATCTTTTACTGCGGTGGTTTGAATACTACCGGCATCGGAGCCCGCATTAGGTTCTGTCAATCCAAAGCAACCTAATTTTTTACCCGATGCAAGGGGTGTTAGAAATTTTTGTTTCTGCTCTTCATTGCCAAATTTTAAAAGTGGTGCACAAACAAGTGAATTGTTTACAGACATAATGACTGATGTACTACCACAAAACCTTGCTATTTCCTCAATGGCTATTGTATAACAAACGTAACTTAAATTTGCACCGCCATATTCCTCTGGTATATCAACTCCCATAAGTCCCAATTCACCCATTTTCTTCACTAACTCAACAGGAAAATCGCCTGTTTCATCTAATTTTGATGCTAAAGGTTTAACCTCTTTTTCTGCAAAATTCCTTGCCATTTCTTGCATCATTCTTTCTTCTTCGTTCAACAAAAAATCCATAAATTCCTCCTCATGTGTTATGGGCTAATTAAAAAGCCTTCCACTTAATTGCTTAATCACTCTATTTTACATCTAATAATTTTTATCCTCACTTCTGCAAAGAAACCAGAATTTTTAGCTTAAATATTTAGTTTCCCTTAAACTCTGCTTTCCTCTTTTCTAAAAATGCTTTCATCCCCTCTTTCTGATCTTCGGTAGCAAAACAAAGAGAAAAATAATCAGCTTCTACCTTTAGCCCTCTTTTTAAATCCACATTTGTGGCAAGTTCAATCAGTTCTTTGGCTAGCTTAACAGCATATGGCGCTTTACTTGCAATTTTTTTAGCAATATTTAATGTTTCATCCATTAACTTATCGAGTTCCACTACTTTATTTACAATACCTAGATCAAGAGCGGTACAGGCATCAATCATTTCACCACTTAAAATAAGTTCCTTAGCCTTTGCAGGACCCACCCTTTTTGTTAACCTTTGAGTACCACCAAAACCTGGGAAAACACCTAATCCAACCTCAGGTAATCCAAATTTTGCATTATTAGAAGCATATATAAAATCACAGGCAAGGGCGATTTCAGAACCACCACCAAGTGCATAACCATTTACTGCTGCAATAACAGGAAAAGGAGCATTTTCAATTATATTCATAAGTCTATGACCTCTATTAGCAAACTCTTTTGCCTCTATTACATTCATATTTGCCATTTCAGAAATATCTGCTCCAGCAACAAAAGCCTTATTCCCCGCACCCGTCAGGATGCAACACCTAATATCCTTAGAATACAAACTATCAAATAAACATGTTAGTTCAAGAATTGTTTCAGTATTAAGTGCATTTAATTTAGATTCTCTGTTAATTGTAACTATAGCTATATTTCCTTCTTCTTTAAGCAATATATTTTTAAAATCCATATGTCCTCCTATTATAAGTTTCGCTTAATTTCATGCATGGCTCAATATTAAGCACGCACTAGTTTATTTTACATTTCATAAAATTATTTTGTAGTCCAAAACTATTTATTATACTCATAAAATCCCCTCCCTACTTTTCGTCCCAGAAGACCTGCGTCTACATACTTCTTAAGTAAGGGACAGGGTCTATACTTTGGATCACCAAGCCCTTCATATAAAACATTTAATATGGCAAGGCATGTATCTAAACCAATTAAATCAGCTAATTCCAGTGGCCCCATAGGATGATTCATACCTAATTTCATTACCGTATCAATGCTTTCTTTGGTCCCCACACCTTCATAAAGGGCATATATAGCTTCATTAATCATGGGTAATAATATTCTATTTGATATAAACCCGGGAAAATCGCTTGCCTCAGCAGGAGTTTTTCCCATTTTCAATGATAAATCCCAAACAGTTTTAAAAGTTTCTTCTGAGGTTAAAAGCCCTCTTATGACTTCAACAAGTTTCATTACAGGCACAGGATTCATAAAATGCATCCCTATTACTTTGTCTGCTCTTTTTGTAGCAGCAGCTATCTTTGTAATAGAGATAGAAGAAGTATTTGATGCAAGTATAACCCCTTCTTTAGTTATTTCGTCTAATTTTTTGAACAAGTCTAACTTTAATTGAACATTTTCTGTAGCCGCTTCTACTACTATATCAGCTTGTTTAAAATCATCTAACTTATCAGTTCCCTTTATTCTATCTATGATCGTTTTTTTTTCTTCTTCAGTCATTTTCCCCTTTTCAACTGCTCTTGTAAGGTTTTTTTCAATATTACCAATACCTCTTTTAACAAAATCCATATTGATGTCATTCAAAACCACCTCAAAACCTGTCTGTGCAGCAACCTGGGCTATACCAGAGCCCATTTGCCCTGCACCAACCACACCAAAAACTTTAATTTCCATAAACTCCTCCCTCAAAGTATTTTTGTACTAACCTTGTAACTATTTTTCAACAATCATTGCTATCCCCATTCCCCCACCAATACACAGTGTGGCAAGACCATATTTTGATCCCCTTTTTTCCATCTCATAAAGAAGGGTCGTTAAAATCCTTGCTCCTGAAGCACCAATAGGATGCCCTAATGCAATAGCACCACCATTTACATTGGTTATATCCCTGTTAAGCCCTAACTCCTTTATAACTGTAAGTGCTTGAACAGCAAATGCTTCATTTGCTTCTATTAAATTTATATCTGAAAGGTTTAACCCTGCTTTTGAGAGAGCTTTTTTTACAGCCCCAACAGGTCCACAGCCCATAACCTTAGGATCCACTCCTGCTTCTGCGTATGATCTTACATATGCAAGGGGTTTTTTACCCAATTTTTTTGCAAAGCTCTCACTTACTAATACCAGAGCAGAAGCTGCATCATTGATGCCCGATGAATTACCCGCTGTTACTGTTCCATCTTTTTTGAAAGCTGGCTTTAATGAAGATAAGGCTTCTAATGTGGTTCCAAAACGGGGGTGCTCATCTGTATCAAACAGCTTTTCTTCTTTTTTGACCTTTATTTTTACCGGGATTATTTCATCTTTGAATTTGCCTTCTTTTATTGCCCTCTCCGCTCTTTTTTGGCTTTCTAAGGCATATTCATCCTGTTCAAGTCTTGAAATATTGTATTTTTCTGCAAGATTTTCTGCTGTGATACCCATGTGGTATTGATTAAAGGCATCTAACAACCCATCATAAATCATTGAATCAAGAGCTTCCACATTACCCATTCTGGCTCCAAATCTTGCTTGTTGAAGAAGGTATGGTGCTCTACTCATATTTTCCATCCCACCACACACAACAACCTGTCTATCTCCAGTCATAATTGCCTGAGCTCCCAGAGCAACACTTTTAAGACCTGAACCACATACCTTATTTACTGTAAAAGCAGGTATCTCTTCACTAAGTCCAGCAAAAATACTCGCCTGTCTCGCTGGATTCTGGCCTAACCCAGCTTGCAGGACACACCCCATAATAACTTCATCTACATCTTTTTTATCAATACCGGCCCTTATAATCGCCTCTTTTATTACAATGCTACCCAGCTCCTGTGCTGAAATATCTTTTAAGGCACACCCAAATGTACCTATCGGTGTTCTAACTGCACTCAATATTGCTACTCTTTCCATATTAATCTCCTGATTTTTTATTTTCTAATGCTAATACATCTGTCTTTTTTAATAACCTGTACCAGTGATTTAGAGCCCCCTATTTCCTCCAAATTCACAACCTTAATTTACAAGCCAAACTACCCTTTACTCTTCTATGACATCAAATTTTCTACAATCATTGATACGGCTTCGCCACCACCCAGGCAAAGAGATGCCATTCCATATTTTCCACCCCTATCTCTAAGAATATAAAGAAGTGTTGTAAGCAACCTCGCACCTGATGCACCAATAGGATGCCCCAGAGAAATCGCACTTCCCCTTATATTTACCTTTTCTGGATTAATTCCAAGCTCTCTTATCACCGCAATAGAAGATGCTGCAAACGCATCATTTATCTCATGAAAAGCTATATCTTTTTCTTCTAAGCCAGCTTTTTTAAGGCATTTTGGTATGCTTTTTATAGGCGCCACAAGAACCCACATGGGCTCCCATGCTCCTGCACATTGAGCTATAACTTTAGCCATGGGTTTTAGTCCCAGCTCCTCTGCTTTCTCTTTAGCCATTAAAACTACCGCAGCAGCTCCATCACTTATTTTTGAAGCATTGCCTGCTGTAACTGTCCCATCCTTACTAAAAGCCGGTTTTAATGCATTTAACGATTCTAAAGAAGTATCCCTATAAATCTCATCCACAACAAACTTTTTGGGCTCTCCTTTTTTTTGAGGAACAATTATTTCACATATTTCATCTTTAAAGTAACCCTTTTCAATGCTCTCTTTTGCCCTTTGATAGCTCATAAAGGCATAATTATCCTGATCTTCCCTTGTAACTTTGTATTTTTTAGCAACCTCATCTGCAGTATTTCCCATATGCATATTATGATAAGCTTCCCATAATCCATCTAATATCATGGCATCATAAACCTGTACATTCCCCATTCTCGCACCACCACGCATTTTATCCATGAGATAGGGAGCCCTTGTCATATTTTCCATTCCACCAGCAACAATTATGTCTGCATCACCACACTGAATCGCCTGTGCAGCAAGCATAACTGCTTTAAGACCCGACCCACAAACTTTATTCACAGTAAAACATTCAACTGTATTTGGAAGACCAGCCTTTAACGCAGCCTGTCTTGCTGGATTTTGACCAAGACCAGCCTGAATTACACAGCCCATTATAACCTCATTAACTTCATCGTTTTTTATATTTGCTCGTTCAACAGCATTTTTAATAGCTATAGCACCAAGTTCAGGCGCTGAAAAGGATGACAAACTCCCTTCAAATGCCCCTATAGCTGTTCTAACCGCGCTTACTATAACTGCTTCTCTCATAAATTACTCCTTAATTTCAGAAAGTCTTTTCTGAATGTGCTGTTTATAGTTATTAATTTCCAAACTTAATTTTTTCAGTGAATTAATCCTAATTTCTATTTCATTTAGATGTTTATCGAGAATATCAAGGAGCTTCAAAAGGGCTGCTTTATTGCTTTTACTCACCTGATAAACATTCTCGAGCTCTTTCATATCATTCAGAGATAAACCTAACACTTTTAATCTATTTATAAACTTTAGCCTTCTTATATCGTCATCTGTGTATATCCTTTTTCCCCCCTCCAGTCTTTTGATTGAATTAAGCAGGCCTATTTCTTCATAGTATCTAATTGTTCTTGTAGTCATACCCACTATCTGAGCAATTTCCCCGATGCTATATATTTTTTTATTTTCAATTTTCTTCTCTTTCACATTTTCTCCGTTAACGTAAACTGTTAAAAGGCTTTTTTTAAAAAAAAGGGGATACCCCCTTTAAATTTTTACTTCCTTTTTGCCCGTTAAATAAGATATTATCTTATATCCATTCTTAATTGCATCATCAACGAATCCATTAATTTCTGCAGCTTCCACACGAACAACAATGTGTGTTATTGTATCGTTCTGATCGAACCTTGCCAGGCTTCTGATGCATAAGTTATGTTTATCAAGAAGTGCAACAAGACCATCTAATTTTGAACACACTTCAGATTTTAAGAATTCTACTGTTATTCTTGATACTGGCCTATCAAGACCTAACATTATTACTACTATCTTGAATAAATCATTGCTACTTACGTAACCAACCAACTCGCCATTATCATCCAGTACGGGCATACCACCAATCTGTCTTGTATGCATGATCATAGCAACTTCCTCTACAGGATCATCGGGGTGGCATGTTATTACATCTTTATGCATAATATCCTTCACAGTCATCTTGGAAATAAGATAATGCAACTCATGTACAGAGAGTGTTGTAGCACCAGAAGGCGATGCTTCTCTAATCTTGTTCAAGGATGTAATTCCTACTAATTTGCCATTATCTACTATTGGTAACCTTTTTATTTTATTTTCTACCATTATTTTTCTTGCATCATAAAGAGATGTATTACTGGGTACTGATATAACTTTTGTTCTCATAAAATCTTTAACTCTCATTTTAGACCTCCTAATCCCATTTTCTTTTATCTTCTATTTTTTTACTACCCTCAGGAATTGCTGTTACAAACACAATATTGCCTTTTAATTTTGTAACATCTCTGACTTTTTCTTCAATTTTTGCTTTCAATGCATCTGTCCCTTGAACACCAACTTTTAAAACCACTTCTACTGTCATTATATCAGTAACCCCTTCTCTGGTCACTACAACCCTTATTTTGTCAATTTCACTGCTAAACCTGCTCGCCACCTCATCAATTTGACGTGGATGAACAAACATCCCCTTGATTTTTGTAACCTCGTCGGCTCTCCCCATAATTCCTTTGATTTTATATGATGTTCTTCCACAGGGGCATTCATCTTCAACAACCACTGATAAATCACCAGTACCATATCTAACGAGAGGATAGACATCATTTTCAAACGTTGTAACCACTACCTCACCTACTTCACCCACAGGCAAAGGTTCTCCTGTTTGAGGATCGCATATTTCTAAATAAATACTATCATCAATATGCATTCCATTTTCCACAGCACATTCGTAGGCAATACTGCCAATATCAGCTGTTATGTAAGCCTGTCTGACAGTTATTCCATATTCATTTAACGATTTTCTCAAGGATGGTGTCAAAATTTCACCTGCTACAAGTGCAATATCCATAAAAAGATCTTTTCCAGGATCATAACCCAATTCGTGCATCTTATTAATTAATGCCATTAGAAACGATGGGACACCAATATAACCATTTATTTGTAATTCTACCATTGTCTTAAGCTGTATCTCCGTGTTCCCAACTCCCGTTGGAACAGTAACACATCCAATTCCATTACAGGCTTCATCAAGAAAAATTCCTGCTGGAGTTAAATGGTATGAAAAGGTATTCATTACTATATCACCTTTTCTAAAACCCACATTATAAAGGCATTTTTTTAAACCCCAGTAATCATCCTTTCTCCCCTCAGGATCATATATGGGTCCTGGCGATACATATATTCTTTTAAGTGATTCTACCGGAACCGCTAAAAATCCCCCAAAAGGTAGATCATTGTGATGCAATTCTGGCATCCTATTTTTTTTGAGAACAGGTATTTTAGCAAAATCGTCTATAGTTTTCACAGTATCTGGATCGAAGCCAGCACTATCGATAAACCTTTTATAGCCCTTTGCATTTTCATAAGCATACTTAAAAATCTTAAGAGCACCTTCTTCCTTTCTTCTTTTTCTTTCCTCTTTTCCCATCAATTCTAATTCTTTTTGGTAGTACCCAGAATCTCTATCAATATTTAATCTTTTTGGCATATATCAATCCTTTCTTTTATATTAAGCCCTTTAAGAGAGCCATCTTTTTCTTCTTTTATAATGTTTTGCATCTTTGAAGCTCTTCTTTTTACCCACTTCTGAAAGCCCTAAATAGAACTCTTTTACATCTTCATTTTCCTTCAACTTCGAGCATTCTCCATCTAAAACTACCTTTCCCATTTCCATAACATACCCATAATTTCCAATAGATAAAGCCATATTAGCATTTTGTTCAACTAATAGTATTGTTGTTTTCTCCTCCCTGTTTATGGACATAACTATGTCAAAAATTTCTTTTACAAGAAGTGGTGCAAGCCCAAGTGATGGCTCATCAAGGAGCATAAGCTTTGGTCTTGCCATCAATGCCCTACCTATGGCAAGCATCTGCTGTTCTCCTCCACTCATGTAGCCTGCAACTTGATTTCTTCTATCTCTAAGTTTTGGAAAATAATCAAAAACAAGGTCCATGTCTCTTTTTATATTTTGCCTATCTTTTCTTGTATATGCCCCTGCGATTAAATTCTCTGTAACAGTTAAATCCTTAAATATTCTCCTTCCTTCCATTACCTGAAAAATGCCCATTTTTACTATCTCTTCTGCATCTTTATTATTAATCTTTTCACCCATAAACTCAATAGTTCCATCAGTAACCTCACCTTCTTCTGCTTTTAAAAGCCCAGATATAGCTTTTAAAGTTGTTGTCTTTCCAGCACCATTTGCGCCTAAAAGAACTGTTATCTCTCCCTCTTTAACTTCCATTGACATACCTTTTAAAACTAAAATTACATCATCATATATTACTTCCACATTGTTTAGCTTAAGCATATACACCTCGTCTAAATCTAATTTAATGGGAGGGGTATGCCCCCTCCCTCAATAAACTTAGTACTTTAAGAAACCTGTAATTGGTTTAATTTTACCATTTTCAACAGTATACATTTTTGCTGAAATATTTGGTTTTCTCAAGTCTGGTTTAAATGAAATTGGAGCGCAGAGATCCATCATATCAAAAGTATTGGACTCAAGAACGTGTTTGATGTTTTCACCTGTTAAATTATTTCCAGCTTTCTTCAATGCTTCAACTAATAGATATGCTGCAATAAAGCCCTGAGTATAATTTACTGGCTGTGGATCATCTTTGCCTTTAATTTCCTTTCTTACTTTATGCATAAACTGAACCCCTTTAACATTTGTTTCATGCCAGAATGCAAAGGGCATAACAGCATAAAAACCTTCTACTGCTGCACCTGCCTGTTCAAGAAGCTTTTCGGAGAATGTCCAGTTTAAACCTATAAACTTTGTTTTTAAACCTAATTTTTTAGCATCCTTAAGAATTGTACTCGTTGCCATCGTTGTCTGTTGAATAATAGCAAAATCAGGCTCTTTCTTTTGCATATTAAGAAGTTGTGTAGTGGCATCTAAATCTCTTAGCCCCACAATCTGCTTATCCACAATATCGACACCTATTTTTTTAGCGTAATCTTCGGCATCTTGAATTGGAGAACGACCAAATCCTGTATCATTATAAATTAAAGCAACTTTTGGGTTTCTTGATTTATCTTTCCAATTATCTTTAATCCATTTTAACGCTAATCTTGCCTGATCTGAATAAGTTGTAGCTCCAACAAAGTTGTAAGGGGTTTTATCAAAGACGAGATGCTCTGAGTAAGAAGCAGAAATATAAGGAATTTTGTCATTTGCTATCATTGGAGCCATTGCTTCCGTATCACCTGTACCCCATCCAAGAATTGCTATAACACCCTTCGAAACCATTTCTTTGTAAGCTGAAACTGCCTGTGGTATTTTGTACTGATAATCCACATCAATTAACTCAATCTTTTTGCCATTTACACCACCATGTTTGTTCACATAAGCAATGTAATCTCTTACTGCTTCAGCATATGGTGCACCCACATCACCTGTTGCACCAGTTACATCAAAAATACCACCAATTTTGATGGTCTGCTGGGCATAACTTAGACCTACCAGCATAAGGAACATTGTCACTACTGCTAAAATTCTTTTCATAACTACCTCCTTCGTTTTTTTACTTTACTAAAATAAAACAGTTTTTTAAAAAAATCAATTCATTTTTAATAACTAAAGGGCCATAGCTTCCAGTAATTCTTAATCGTTCTCCATCTTGCAGCAAGTCCATCTGGTTCAAAAATTAAGAACAAAACAATTACAAGACCAAAAATGCCTTCCCTTATTGCACCGAATAAATCAACGATCATGGGGAACTTATTAGCAAAAAGGTTACTAATTGCTCTCAATACCTCTGGTAAAAGGGTCATGAATGTAGCACCCATTATACTTCCATAAATACTTCCAAGACCACCAATAATAATCATTGAAAGATACTGAACAGATACCATAATATTAAAATGCTCTGGCGTTATGATTCCAATATAGTGAGCCCATAAACTCCCAGCAACACCAGCGAAGAAAGAACTTATGCCAAAGGAAAGTAATTTATACCTGAACAGGGGAACACCTATAATCTCAGCAGAAATGTATCTGTCTCTGATTGCCATAAAGGCCCTTCCTGGCTTTGTCCTTACAATATTTTTTGCAATTAGTACAGCTAATATTGTAAAAGCTAACGCAAGAAAATAAAATTTAAAATCTGAATTAAACGCATATCCTAAAATTTTCGCAGGTTCTACTAACAAACCCTGATTTCCACCTGTTACTGCTCTCCATCTAATAAAAACAAACTCAAGTATAACCTGCGCAGCAAGTGTTGCTATCGCTAAATATAAACCCTTCAATCTAAGTGATGGTATACCAAATATCATTCCTACAAATGCTGTTACAAATCCCCCTGCGAGCACACAAAGTAAAAAGGGTAAGTGAAAAGTATTCATCAGGTAACCAGATGTATAGGCTCCAACACCAATGAATGCACCATGTCCCAGGGATATTTGCCCTGTAAAACCAGTCAAAATATTAAGTCCCAGTGTAGCTATAACTGCAATCAATACAGTATTTGCTATGTAAAGCAAATACTTTGAATTTTGAAATACGAAGGGAAATATGAAAAGGCTTATAATGAACAACCAGAGCCAGAATTTTGAAGCTTTGGTTTGCCATATAGCCATATCATCTTCATAAGTTGTTTTAAATACCCCACATTTTATTGCCATTTTTAAACCTCCCTTTTATACCTTTTCTATTTCTTCAGTACCAAAAAGACCATAAGGTTTTATCATCAGAACAATTACTAACACAATAAAAGGAACAACTTCTTTTGTTCCCCCTTCAAATAGGGGATCTAAATAAATACCACTTAAAGCTTCAAGAACTCCTATGATTAGACCTCCTAAAATTGCACCAGGTATACTATCCAGCCCCCCTAAAATTACAGCTGGAAAAACTTTTAACCCAAAGGCACTTAAAGATGAATTGACACCATTTATGTTTCCTATAAGGATTCCACCAATGCTTGCTACAACGGCAGCTATTGCCCAGGCTACACCAAAAATTCTTTTAATACTTATACCCATTGACTGAGCAGCTTGCTGATCATTTGCAACTGCTCTCATTGCAATTCCAGCTGTTGAAAACTTAAAGAAGAGATTGAATAGTATCAAACAGATAACTGCGAAGGCTACACTATAAATATAGACCTGTGAAACTAAAATTTTTCCAATAGTAACAGGTTCTGAGGGGAATACTTCCGGATAAACCTTTGTTTCAGAACCCCAAATTATGTGTATTATTCCTTTCAAAACACTTGCAAGCCCAATTGTTAGCATAATGATAGATATAATAGGTTCACCTATCATAGGCCTTAAAAACAGCCTTTCAAGTAGT
The DNA here is from genome assembly GCA_938045315.1 of uncultured bacterium. Classification (GTDB taxonomy): domain Bacteria; phylum CALINM01; class CALINM01; order CALINM01; family CALINM01; genus CALINM01. The sequence continues at coordinate 13,513 of CALINM010000215.1, forward strand.
AAACCTAAAAGAGCTGCTGCAATCAGTGTAGCAAAAAAAGCGAGCCAGAAGGGTATTTTAAGTACTGTGACAAGGGTTAAACACAAAAAAGCACCAAATAATAACAGTTCCCCCTGAGCAAAATTGATTACTGCGGTAGATTTATAAATTAATACAAACCCTAAAGCTACAAGAGCATATATGCTACCTACAACTATACCACTAACTAAGGATTGAATTATTATCTCCATACACACCCCTTCCTTTTAGTTTACATCCGTAATTTTCATTAATGTTTTAATGGTCGATGTCTTCCCATCCTGAAATTTTATAACAGCTTCAAGCTTAATTTCAGGCTTACCTGCATACATTGCTTCGATTATTTCTTTATATTTTTCTTCAACAAAATGTCTCCTTACTTTTCTTGTCCTCGTAAGTTCATCATCATCTGGATCTAATTCTTTATAAAGGAGAACGTATCTTTTGATTCTCGCGTTTTCTGGTAACCCTTTATTTACTTTTTCCACTTCACCCTTTATCAGATTAATAACCTCTGGCTTGGATGATAAATCTGTATAAGTTGTATAGTTAATCTTATTTCTCTCCGCCCAGTTACCTACAATACCATAATCTATGCAAATCATAGCAACAATAAAATCCCTATTATGACCCACAGTTACTGCTTCTTTAATATAGGGACTAAACTTTAATTTATTTTCAATAAACTGAGGTGAGAATTTTGTTCCATCTCTTAGGCTCATAACATCTTTTAACCTGTCTATAACAACAATATGTCCATCTTCTGTGAGATACCCAGCATCACCGGAATGCAACCATCCATCAATAACGGTCTTAGCTGTCTCTTCAGGTTGCTTATAATATCCAACGAATACAGCAGGGCTTTTAGAAAGTATCTCACCATCGGGAGAAATTTTAACTTCCGTCTCTGGAATTGGTTTACCCATTGTGTCTGGATTAATATCATCATCGGGATGAATACACGAAATACCGCTAATTTCAGTCTGTCCATATATCTGCTTAAGCGATATACCCAGGGCATGGAAAAACTTGAATGTATCAGGACCGAGAGCAGCACCACCAGTCATTGCCGACCTTATGTTTGAAAAACCAAGCCTGTCCTTCAATGGTTTAAACATAACAAGATAAGCGATCAAATAAAGTAATTTGAAGTACAATGGTGGTTTTTTCTTGGCAAATTTGTACTCAGACCATTTATAACCAATGGGCAGACATAAATTAAACATAAATCTTTTAAACCATGTGGCGTCCATTACTTTAACCTGAACGGAAGCACAGAGATTTTCCCAAACCCTTGGGGGAGAAAACATAATGTGTGGGCCAATTTCTCTTAAGTCGGCCTGTGCAGATTCAGTACTTTCAGGAAAATTCACGGTGAAACCAAAAAGTAGCGATGAAGCTATTGCCATCATTTGCTCACCGACCCAGGGAAGGGGAAGAAATGACACAAACTCATCTTTATCATACTTTGGATCCACCTTACCTAAGTTAACTGCCATGGAGATTAAGTTTTTGTGAGATAACATAGCCAGTTTTGGAAATCCAGTAGTACCTGAAGTAGTACATATCCATGCTATGTGCTCTGGTTTTGTATTTTCCACGTTCTTTTCAAAAGTACCTGGATGCTTTTTTTCATACTCTTTTCCAAGTTCAATAACATCAGGGAAATAAATAAGCTTATCATGTTTATATTTACTCATTCCCTTTGGGTCATAGTAAATTATCTTCCTAATATTGGGTAACTCATCTTCCATATCAAGAATTTTATCCACCTGTTCCTGATCTTCAGCTACAACAAACTTCGAATCCGAATGGTTAATAACATAAGCAACTTCTTTAAGGATTGAATCCTGATAAATACCAACTCCATATCCACCGGCCGATTGAGCAGCAAGTTCAGCTATTACCCACTCAGGCTTATTATCACCAATTATTGAAATCTTATCCTCTGGTTCAAAACCCATGCTAATAAGACCTAAAGAGAAGTATTTTACTTTTTCTAAATATTCTTCCCATGTTATAGACTGCCATATACCATAATCCTTCTCTCTTAAAGCGGTCTTTTTAGAACCAAATTTTTTTGCCTGTTCTACAAGTAACTTTGGAAATGTATCTGCAGCCATTTATCCTCCTCCCTTCCTATCTTCCTAAAAATGCACCTTCAGTATCACCCAGGTATGCCTTGATAACCGCAGGATGTTTCTGAATCTCTTCAGGTGTTCCTTCTGCAATTTTCTCACCAAAATCAAGAACCATTACCCTATCTGATAGATCCATAACAACACCCATGTCATGCTCAATTAAAAGCACCGTTATACCCCATTCCCTGTTCACATCTATGATAAACCTTGCCATATCTTCCGTCTCTTCTAAGTTCATACCAGCCATTGGCTCATCTAAAAGAAGAATTTCTGGATCTAAACAAAGCGCTCTTGCCATTTCAACCCTCTTTTGTAGACCATAAGGGAGTGTTCCAACTGGTTTTTTTCTAATATGTTCAATCTCGAGAAAATCTATGATCTCTTCCACTCTTTTTCTATGTTTAACCTCTTCCTTTCTTGCAGGTCCAAAATAAAAAATGGATGCAAGCAAACCATATTTGATATGGTTATGTCTTCCCAGCATAAGATTTTCTAAAACTGTCATATGTTTGAAAAGCTCAATATTTTGGAAACTTCTTGCAATGCCTAATTTAGCTATCTCATAGGGTTTTAAATGTGTTATTTCTTTGTCTTTTAAAAAAATTTTTCCCTTTTGAGGCTTATAAAAACCATTAATGACATTATAAAGACTGCTTTTCCCTGCTCCATTAGGACCAATTATTGAAAAAATTTCGCCCCTTTGTACGTGGAAACTCACACCCAAAAGTGCTGTTATACCACCAAAACTTAGAGTAATATCTTCTCCTCTTAAGATAATTTCATCTTTAATTCTCTCGTTACTCACATATCCTCCCTCAATAACACTGTTTTAAAAATGACTTTAAAATCATTTTACGTAAACTGGTAAACTAGTGTTTTAATAT
>CALINM010000216.1 GCA_938045315.1 uncultured bacterium
AAATCATAATTCATTCTAAGGTGATTTAGTTCTGCAACAAGTAAATGGGATACTACAAGGGTTGGTCTCATTAAAGTTCTTTCTTCACCTAATGGATTCTGTATATAAACGTATTCATTCTTATCCCCTAAATCATATTTAATCTTTTCTAAATCTTTTTCTTTAATAAAACTAAAGGTAATTATCTCATTCCCGCCTAAATCAACAAGGGTATTCACTAATAATCTTTCAAACCTTCTATCTAAAATATCTGTTCTTGATTTCATCGGTATATTTGGCAATTGAGAAGATATCTCATTATAAAAACCCATTCTTGCAATTTCTTCAAATAAATCCTCTTCTGTACTTATATCATTTCTAAAAGATGGCACTTTAATATCCCATTCAAATCGCTTTTTTGTTATTCCAAATCCAAGATTTGTAAGCCTTTTTTCCATCGAATCAGTAGGTAATTTTACTCCCAAATATAATTCACATTTTGAAGGTCTAAACTTGACTATCATATCACCATATGGTAAAGGGTAATTATCCAAAATTCCACAAACTGCTTTACCTTCAGCAAAATCTTCCATCAAACTACCCGCAATTTCACATGCTATCGGAGTATTTTCTATATCTACTCCTCTCTCAAATCTATATGACGCTTCAGAAGATAAACCCAATTTTTTAGCTGTTTTTCTTACAGTTACAGGATCGAAGTAAGCACTTTCTATTAAAATATTCTTTGTGTTGTCATTAACCTCACTATTTGCTCCACCCATAACCCCTGCAATAGCAATTATTCTATCCGTATCAGCAATAACTAGATCTTTTTCATTTAGAATTCTTTCTTTGCCATCAAGGGTTACCATTTTTTCATCTTTTTTAGCTTTTCTGACAATTATTGTATTATTCGTAATTAGATCAAAATCAAAGGCATGAAGAGGCTGGCCATAACCAAGCATGACATAGTTTGTAATATCAACAATATTATTTATTGGTCTCATACCGCAAAGAGAAAGCCTGATTTTCATATAGTCTGGTGAGGGTTTTATAACTACATTTTTAACCAATTTCCCTGTATATCTACGACATAGCTGGGGATCTTCAATAAAAACATGAAAATCCTTTGCTTGTTTTAATAACTTTGGTTCTTTAGAAATAATCTTTTTCAATGGTTTGCCAAAAATAGCTGATAATTCTCTTGCGATCCCAAGGTGAGAGAGGCAATCTCCCCTGTTAGGTGTAATGTTTATTACGAATAAAATATCATCCAAATCTCGATAAACTTCATTATAAATTTGCTTTCCCAGGTTATAATCCTTATCTAACAAAATTATCCCTTCAGAATGGGCAGCAAGTCCCAGATCCTTTTCAGAACATAGCATTCCACAGGAATCAATACCCCTTATATTAGTCTTTTCAATTTTATTTCCCTGTAATTCGGCGCCTGGCAGAGCCACTATAACACACTTATTTATTTCCACATTTGGCGCACCACAAACAATTTTTATAACATCATAGCCAATGGATACATCACAAATCTTTAATTTATCCGATAATGGATGATTTTCTATTTTTAAAATTTTGCCAACAACTACATTAACAAATAATTTCTTTGTATTTACAATTTCTTCAGTTTCTAAACCAACCATTGTTAATTTTTCTGCAATCTGATCTGGATTTTCTTCAATATCCACAAAATCTTTTAACCACTTTAAAAGAACCTTCATTAAAACTGCTCCAGAAAAGAAAGGTTATTCTCATAAAAAAGCCTTATATCATCTATTGCATATTTAAGCATTGTTAATCTTTCCACACCCAGACCAAAAGCGAATCCAGAATAAACCTCCTTATCATAACCAACCACACTAAAAAGATAAGGATGAATCATCCCACAACCTAAAACTTCAAGCCATCCAGAGTTTTTACAAACACGACATCCCTTACCATTACAAACTACACACTGGATATCCACTTCAGCACTGGGCTCCGTAAAGGGGAAATAACTGGGTCTGAACCTGATCGCCATATTTTCACCATAAAAACGATGCAAGAATTCTGTAAGAACACCCTTTAAATGACCAAAATGTATATTTTTATCAACTACAAAACCTTCTACCTGATGAAACATGGGACTATGAGTTATATCTGAATCCCTTCTATAAACCTTTCCTGGACATATAACATGTAAAGGTGGCTCATTTTTTTCCATTACCCTTATTTGAACAGGTGATGTATGGGTTCTTAATAAATATCTCTCATTTATATAAAAAGTATCTTGCATCTCCCTAGCCGGATGCTCTTCTGGAATATTTAAAGCTTCAAAGTTGTAATAATCTGATTCAAGTTCTGGACCTTCTTTAACCTCAAATCCCATTCCTGTAAAAATATCTATGATATCATCAATAACGAGAGATATGGGATGGACTGTCCCTGCCCTTACATAATGTTTGCCGGGAAGAGTTATATCTAATATATTTTGAGAGAGCTTTCTCTCTATCTCCTTAGCCTTTACTATTTTTAGTTGCTCTTCTAATAG
>CALINM010000217.1 GCA_938045315.1 uncultured bacterium
AATATATAACCATAAAGGGTGCAAGACAGCATAATTTAAAAAATATAGATTTGAAAATACCTAAAGAATCATTTGTTGTGATTACAGGTGTATCAGGATCTGGCAAGTCATCTCTTGCATTCGATACCATATATGCCGAAGGTCAGAGAAGATATGTAGAATCATTATCAGCTTATGCAAGGCAATTTCTTGAATTAATGGAGAAACCAGAGGTAGATTTTATTGAAGGGCTTTCTCCAGCAATTGCCATTGAACAAAAATCGATTAGCAAAAACCCAAGATCTACAGTTGCTACTGTTACGGAGCTTTATGATTATTTAAGATTACTTTTTGCTAGGGTTGGTAGGGCTTTTTGTCCCAACTGCAATATACCAATTACTGCTATGTCTGTGAGTAGTATGATTGAGGAGGTCATGAAGTTCCCTGAGGGTACAAAAATTATAATTGCATCTCCAATCGTAAGGGGAAGAAAAGGAGAGTATAAAAAAGAATTGGATCTTTACAAAAAACAGGGTTTTTCAAGGGTGAGAATTGATGGAGTTATTTACAATATCACAGAAATGCCCGAATTAAATAAGCAAGTAAAACATGATATAGACATAATTATAGATAGGATTGTAATAAAAGAAGGTGTTAGGAATAGAGTGGCCGATTCGATAGAAATGGCTGTGAAATTAAGTAGTGGAATTGTTGCTGTAGATGTGGTAGATGGAGAAAGATTTATATTTAACAAAAATTTTGCTTGTAATCAGTGTGGCTATACATTTATGGAAATATCTCCCAGACTATTTTCTTTTAACAATCCCTATGGAGCCTGTGAAACTTGTGACGGGCTTGGTGTTCTAAAATTTTTTGATCCCCAATTAATAGTAAAAAATGATGAACTTTCAATAATACAGGGTGCAATAACCCCATGGGTAAATAAAAATAGTACTATAAAATATATTGATGCATTGAGAAAGATTGCTAATTATTTTAAGGTAAGTTTGGATGTCCCTTACTATAAGCTACCTGAAGATATGAAAAGATTTATTTTATATGGTAAATCTGCATCGTCTGATACAAGGCTTGCTATGAGTATTCCACAATTTATTGGTGTAATTCCGTGGCTTGAAGAGAGTTATAAAAAAGCTGTTTATGAGGAGGAAAAAAAATTTTATGAAAATTTTATGGGTCAAGGTATATGTCCTTCTTGTAATGGTAAACGACTAAAAAAACAAATTTTATCGATTAAGATAAATAATTTATCTATTTCTGATGTGACTGATATGACCGTAGAAAAGGCATACGACTTTTTTAAAAACTTGAAATTTACAGGAAGTGAAGCTGCTATTGCAGATAGGATATTAAAAGAAATAAGGAGTAGATTAGGGTTTCTTGTGGATGTGGGTCTTACATATCTTACCCTTAATAGAAGTGCTTCAAGCCTTTCAGGAGGAGAATCACAAAGGATTAATCTGGCTACCCAGATTGGTTCTAAATTAAGTGGTGTTTTATATGTTCTTGATGAGCCAAGCATTGGTCTTCATCCAAGGGACAATACAAAATTAATTAATACTTTAAAGGGGCTAAGAGATTTAGGAAATACCCTTCTTGTGGTAGAACACGACGAAGAGACGATTAGAGCTGCTGATTGGGTTATAGATCTGGGACCAGGAGCAGGAGAACAGGGTGGTGAAGTCATTGCTGAAGGAACACCAGAGGATATTATGAGAAATGATTACTCTTTAACAGGTGCATACCTTTCTGGGAAAAAGAATATACCCATCCCAAAATTAAGAAGAAAGCCGGAGGGAAAATACATAACTTTATATGGTGCTAAAGCGAACAATTTGAAAAATATAAACGTTAAATTCCCTTTAAAAACATTTATCTGTGTAACAGGGGTTTCTGGATCTGGGAAAAGTAGTCTCGTAATAGATACCCTTTTTAGAGCGTGTTCAAATAGACTACATGGTTCTTTTGAAAAAATTGGCCTCTATGACCGAATTACCGGGCTGGAATATATTGATAAAGTTATTGATATTGATCAATCACCGATTGGAAGAACACCGAGAAGTAATCCCGCAACCTACACAGGTGTTTTTACCCCCATCAGGGAGATATTTGCCACTCTTCCAGAATCTAAATTAAGAGGTTATTCAGCTGGAAGATTTTCTTTTAATGTTAGTGATGGAAGATGTCACTATTGTAATGGAGAAGGATATGTTAAGGTAGAAATGCATTTTTTGCCCGATGTTTATGTTTTATGCGAAGAATGTGCTGGCAAGAGATATAATAGGGAGACTCTTGAAATAACATATAAGGGTAAGAACATTTATGATGTATTAACGATGACGGTAAAAGAAGCCCTTTCATTTTTTTCTAATCATACAAGCATATCGGGAATGCTTAAAGTTATGGAAGAGGTAGGCCTTGGATATATAAAGTTGGGTCAACCAGCTACAACATTATCTGGTGGCGAGGCACAAAGGGTTAAGCTTGCAAAAGAACTTGTCAAAAAAAGTACTGGAAGAACCCTCTATATTCTTGATGAGCCCACTACTGGACTTCATTTTGATGATATAAAGAAACTACTTTTTTTACTTCAAAAACTTGTTGACATGGGTAATACTGTTATTGTTATTGAACATAATTTAGACGTAATAAAATCTGCAGATTGGATAATAGATTTAGGGCCAGAAGGTGGTGATAAAGGTGGATATATTGTTGCAGAAGGCCCACCGGAAGATGTTGCAAAAAATTCAGGATCTTATACAGGTCAATATTTAAAAAGGGTTTTATATATATAATGTTAAAAAAAGCTTTTAATTTAATCGATTCTCTTTTTAAATCATCTAATTTTGCAATAATTTTTATGATATTGATTGGCATTGTTTCTATTTATGGCACAATATTCCCCCCAAAAACTCCATTTGATTTTAATTTATACAAAACTCCCTTTTTTATAAGTCTATTATTTATATTGGTCATAAATATTGGTTACTGCTCTTATTTCAGGATTATTAAGGTTTATGGGGCAATTAGAAAAGGCAAATTCACAGGAAAAAAGTTTTGTTCCGTTAAAATAAATATTTTGGAAAGTTTTCAAAAAAAGGGATTTAAAATAAGAAAAATTGATGATGGGTATGTTGTATCTAAGGGATTTGTAAGGACCTAATCTGTTATTTTACTTTATATTTTAGTAGTTTTACTAATAATTACTTCTGGTTTGTCATCTTATTTAGGATTTTTAGGTACTGTCAATATTCATATGGGGAATTCTACAAATATTTGTTTTAGCGGGGATGAAAAAAAGGATGTTTTATTGCCTTTTCACATTCATATTGAATCAACTCGTAGAGATTATTACTCAATGCCATTAAAGTTAGAGATAGTGA
>CALINM010000218.1 GCA_938045315.1 uncultured bacterium
TAATAAAACATTTTTTTTAGTTTCAGAGAAAATCTTAACATGAGTGGTCATTTCTGGCCTTAAAAACTTAGCATCTTCAGGTTTAATTTTAACGGTTGCTATATAGTATACAATATTTTCTTTTATTTCCGGCTGGGGATATATGGCAGATATAATTCCTTGAAAAACCTTATCTCTATAAGCATCAACTTTATATTCAATGGGTAAACCGATTTTTACTTTTCCTATATCTGTCTCATCAACATATATCCAGATTTCAAGGAGATCAGGATCTATAAGGGTTATTAAATTTGGTGCAGAAAGACCAGCTACAACAGTTTCACCTTCCTGTGTTGACACCTGTGAGACAATCCCATTTATGGGGGAGTAAATTCTAGTATAAGTTAGACTAACTTCAAGATTTTTTATTCTTGCCTTTGCTTGATCAATATTTGATTGAGCTAAATCTAATTGTTTTATATATTCTTCTTTTAATCTTTTAAGGGTAGCGTTTGCTTGTTCATAATTTGATATGGACACTTCAGCTTCTTTTTTAGCCCTGTCTACTTCATCTTGAGTAGCAAAACCCCTTTTAAAAAGTTCTTGTTGCCTATTTAAGTTTGTAATAGCATAATCCCTTTGCGCTTGCATACTTTTAACTAAAGATTCTTGCTCTAATATTTTTAATGGATAGGTATCTTTTATCAAGCTATAGTTATCTTGAGCATATTTCAAAGAAGCCTTTGCGTTTTCTAAATCTGAAAGTATTTGTCTGTCGTCTATAAGAGCTATTAATTCACCTTTTTTAACATAATCACCTACTTGATATCTTAACTTCACTAAAGTCCCTGTTGCCCTTGTACCAACTTTTACTTGAGCCCCAACCTGTGGCTTTATTATACCAGTAACCTCGATAACCCTTGTAATATCGCCTCTTGTAACCTTAGCAGGTAAATAAGTAATTTCAGGTTTTTTTTCCCGAAAGAAGAAAAAATACATCAAGAATAAGAGAATTATTAAGATTAGGGAAAATAAAAATATTTTTTTTGTTCGATTCATTTTAACTCCTCAAAACTTATTATTCCAACGGCACGTTCTAATAAATTTTTTGCAAGATTTTGATTTAAAATTGCTCTTATAAAATCTTCCTTTGCATTTGCAAAATCAATTTCAGATTGAATTAATGAAAGTATATCACCTTTTCCTATCCTATATTCCTCAAAAGCCTGTTCAAAATTTTGTTTTGCAGATCTTAGAAGTGCTTCAGAAGCCTTTATCTGCTCTGTTGCTGTATCAAAGTCAGCTAAAACCTTCTTAACCTCAAGCCTTATATTTCTAACAACTTCTTCAATTCTTCTTTTTTTAGCTGAAATATCAAAATCAGAAGCTTTTAAATTATGAAATTTACCTAATCCTGAAAAAATATTCCAGTTAAGAACTAAATCTAACCTTGTTTCTTCCTTTGAAGGGGGAGGGATAAAGCTGCCATCACTTCTTTTATAAGTTAGATAAGTTTGCGCCGTGGGGTAGAACTCAGATTTCACTATTTTCCTTTCTTCTTCAATGCTCTTTAATGCAAGTTTTTCTTTTATAATCTCTTCTCGTCTTTCTAAAGCAATTTGCTCAAGATTTTCCTGTGATAAAGGGATAGAGGCAGTTGTAAGCTCTCCCTCTATCTCGTTTTCGTTAATATCTCTATCAATTAGACTGGATAATTCATATAATAACTTTTTAATCATATTTTGTGTTACAATTATATTTAATTTTGCATTTTCATATCTTACAGTTGCTTGATAAACTTCTGAGAGTCTTGCTATGCCCACATCTTTTTTTGCTGTAGCCAGGTCAAGGGAGCGTTTTGCAGAAGATAACGTATCAAGTCTGGATTCTAATATCTTTCTTTCTGCCAGAATTTTAAAATACAAATCTTTTATAGTTTTTGCCAGGTCTTTTTCGATACCCTTATATATGTTTTCTTGAATCATAAAGGTATATTTTTTTATATTCTTTGCAGGAGCTCTTTTTTCATTAAAAAGGGTGTACCCTAATGATAATGCACCACTATAAAAATTTTTATCGTCAAGCTCTCGGTTTAAACGGGAATGAAGATAATTTGTATAACCTAAAGAAAAATCAAGTGTTGGGTAATAGGGATCTAAGGATGCTTTATATCTTTCCTTTTCTGCGCCTACACTAAGTTTTTGTTCTTGTAAAACTGGATAGCTTTTATTTGCAAGAGAAATCAACTCGTTTAATGTATAGGCATTTACATAAATAGGTATCAAGATAATCAATAAAGAAAGAAATAGTTTAGGTTTAAAATTACTCATAGATCACCCTTTGATTTTAATTGTAGTTAAATTTTTTATTTTTTTTCTTCATTTTGTTTTGCTGGAATTTTTCCTTTTCTAATGTAGTTTTTTATTTTTACTTCCGCATCAATTACTTCTTCTGCGCTGGGTCCAGTTATGATGTAACTATAACCTTTTTTTGGGTCATAGTTTAATTTGATAGTAAGGGTAGAGGCAAAAATTAATGATATCAATACAAATTGTAATAAGATCCTCATTTTTAACCTCCTTTCATAGTAAAATTTAAAAATTTTTTTTGTAGAAATTGTGAAGATTTCTTAAAAATTTTATTTCTTGACATAAGCTATCCTTAATGATAACAAATAAAAAATTATGAGCAAAGATTTACTTTATATATTATGCACTATCACTCTCAAGGAAAAAGAAATTTATCAGCTATTTCAAGAAATATCATCTTACACAGAGTTAGAAAACTATATAAGTGACAGGATTAAAAAAGAA
>CALINM010000219.1 GCA_938045315.1 uncultured bacterium
CTACATCAGTGAAAATTGGTTTTACTGCTCCACCTAATATAAAGATTTATAGGGACGAGCTATATATGAAAATAGTCGAAGAAAACAAAAAAGCTGGTGCTTTAACAGATCAGGAATTATCAGAAATAATAAAAGGATTTGTAAAATGATTAAAGTAAATACATTAAGGTTTGGTGAATTATCTATCAAGGAAGATAAGATTATTACTTTTAAAGATGGGATACCAGGTTTCCCCGAATCAAGGAGGTTTATCATTTTGGATCATAGAGATACACCATTAAAGTGGCTTCAATCAATTGATGAACCTGAGTTAGCTTTTTTAATAGCTGAAGCAAGTGTTGTAGACTCGAATTATAAAGTAAATCTGGATAAATCAGTTTTAGATTATTTAGAGTTTGACGAGAAGGATGATGTTGTTATTTTTTTAATTCTAAGGGTAGAAGATGGTAAAGTAATTGCTAACTTTAATGGTCCCTTAGTCTTTAACGCAAATAAAATGTTAGGTGCTCAAGTTGTAATAGACAGAAGTTTTCAATTAAAACCTGATTAAAAAACATATTGTTTTGTTAATCAATACTTTAGTCAGTTTTTACTTTACTACTCCTTACCTAAGTATTACTTTAAGATGATAAGATTATGGAGATATTGTTTTTTACGTTTTTCCTGATTTTAAGATGGGAATGTAGCATAATTGTATATTTTTAAGAAAGCTGAAATTATGTGAGATTTAAGGGAAGTAAATATGTTCGAACCTCAATATGGTAAATAAAATGATTAAGATAATCTTGACTATTTGGGTAATATTTGATACTTTTAAATGACCATGAGAAAAGTTTATTTTGATCACAATGCCACAACACCGATACATCCAGAGGTAAGGGACGCCATATTGCCCTTTTTAACAGAAAAGTTTGGTAATCCCTCTTCGCTACATTGGGCAGGAAGAGAAGTTAGAGCCTACCTTGAAGAAGCAAGAGAGAAAGTTGCTAAGATGATTAATGCTGAACCATCAGAAGTGATTTTTACTAGTTGTGGTTCAGAGGGTGATAACATGGCTATTAAAGGTGTCCTTATGGGTAATTTAAAAAAGGGACGCCATATGGTAACGACAGTTGTAGAACATCCTGCTGTTTATAGAACCTGTAAATTTTTAGAAAAATTTGGTTTTGAAGTATCTTATGTACCCGTTGATTCTTATGGTATGGTAGATCCAGATGATATTAGAAAGGCAATAAGAAAGGATACTGTTCTAATAAGCGTAATGTATGCAAATAATGAGACGGGTAATATATTTCCAATAAAAGACATATCTCGAATTGCCAGAGAGCATGGGATTATCTTTCATACCGATGCAGTTCAGGTGGCAGGAAAAATACCAATAGATGTAAAAGAACTGGGAGTTGATATTTTAACGGCTTCAGGACATAAGTTTAATGCCCCTAAGGGAGTTGGTTTTCAATATATTAAGAAGGGTGTTGAAGTGCTACCTTTAATATCTGGAGGGCACCAGGAAAGAGAACTCAGGGCTGGTACTGAAAATATGGCTGGTATTGTTGCAATCGGTAAAGCTTGTGAAATAGCAATGATGACCATTAATAAAAAATCGAAGGAAATAGGGGAGTTAAAAAATAAACTTGAAAAGGGTATTTTAGAAAAAATACCAGATACTTTTATTAATGGCCATCCTGAAAAGAGATTATATAACACCTCTAATATTAGCTTTAAATACATAGAAGCAGAAGCATTGCTTGTTATGCTTGATATGCAGGGCATAGCTGTATCAACAGGTTCAGCCTGTTCTTCTGGTGCTACAGAGCCATCATATGTGCTTCAATCGATGAATTTAGATCCCCTTTGTTCCAGAGGTGCTATAAGATTTAGTTTAGGGTTAGGAAATACTATTGAAGATGTAGAGTATTGCTTGGAAATCTTGCCTCCAATTGTAGAAAAATTAAGAAAAATGTCACCTTTTTACAAAAAATAAATTTTTAATATGAGTAAAAAAGTTTGTGTTGCTATGAGTGGTGGGGTTGATAGCTCCACTACAGCTGCTATTCTCAAAAAAAATGGTTTTGAAGTATTTGGTGTTTTTATGAAATTATGGGATTCAAATAGAAAAAGCAAAGGATGTTGTAGTCTTGATGATTCAAATGATGCATTAAGAGTAGCAAATAAGCTTGGTATTCCTTTTTATGTTCTAAATTTTAAAGAGGAGTTTAAAGAGTATGTAATTGATTATTTCATTTCTGAGTATCGAAGGGGTAGGACTCCTAATCCCTGCATTATGTGCAATAAATTTATAAAATTTGATTTTCTTTTAAAAAAGGTTAAAACTTTTGGTGCCGACTATATTGCCACAGGGCATTATTGCCGAATAGACAAAACTAATAATGGTTTTTTCCTTTTCAAGGCAGCTGATAGGAGAAAAGACCAATCTTATTTTCTGTTCAATATAGAAAAAGAAAGTTTGAAAGAGATTATTTTTCCCCTTGGTAACATAACGAAAGAGGATGTGAGAAAAAAGGCTTTTGAATTTAATCTTGCAACTGCTGAAAAAAGGGAGAGCCAAGAAATATGCTTCATTGAAAAGAATTATAGGAATTTTCTCATGGAGATGGGATTTAAAGAAAAGAGAGGTTATATTGTAGATTTAAGTGGCAAAGTACTTGGTACTCATATGGGTTATTTTAATTTTACAATAGGTCAGAGAAGCGGCTTAAATGTGGCCGTTGGAAAACCTGTTTATGTTTATAAAATTATACCTGATGAAAATTTAGTAATTGTTGATGATGAGAAGTATCTTTATAGAACAAGCTTTATTATTGAAAGTGTGAATTTTTTTGAAATACCGGATACTGAAAAGGAGTATGATACGAAAATAAGATATACCCATAGAGGTGAAAAAGCAAAAATTAGAAAGAGGGGAGAACAAGAGTACCTGCTTGAGTTTACAACACCCCAAAGGGGCGTAACCCCTGGACAGGCAGCAGTGCTTTATGACAACGATAAATTAATAGGTGGTGGATGGATTAAAGAAGTTTTTTAAGATGATTTGGTTGAAAAAACTATTTTGTTATATTAATATTGAAACATGCAAAAAATTATTCCCTTTGCACTTGTTGGGATTGGTGGTTTTTTTGGAGCTATTGCAAGATA
>CALINM010000220.1 GCA_938045315.1 uncultured bacterium
TGTTCTGTTCTTAGAGGGGGATTTGATATGGAGCAAAATACAAAACAATCTGAGCGAAGAAAACAAGAGTTAATTGCAACGGCGCTTAAGCTATTTTATGAGAATGGTTATGAGAAGACATCCATACGAGAGATTTTAAAAGAAGTTGGTGGCGAAGTAGGAATGTTTTATCACTACTTCAAATCAAAGGATGAAATTTTTGAGCTTGCAATCGAGTATTACCTAAATGAATATATTCAAAAATTCTCTGAAGTAAGCAAAAATAGTAGCTTATCTTTTAAGCAAAGTTTAGAGAGCTTAATCGCTTTACAGAGTGAAACAATTCGTAAATATAAAATTGGTTGGTCAAATAAGATACATTGGAGTATGGCAAGTGCAATCTACAAAAAAACACTACAGTGCCTTATTCCATATATTGAGGATCTTATAAATAAAGCTCTTAAAAACAAGGAAATAATTATAAGGACACCAAATGTTAGCATACATGAATTAACACTATTCCTTGTTTATGGAATTAGTGGAATTCTTCACGAAAAACCTTTGTTAGAAATTACCCAAATGGAGTTAACTAAAAAACAACAGAACATTCGGAACTTGTTAATGCAGTTTTTTATATGGGAGGAGGAGTAGTGGATTATGAGCTATAAGATGATAACAGAAAGGAGCCATTTATTTGCTCCAAATATTAATATCTGCTTTGTTGTAGAGTTTTGCAACGCTGTTGAAGTGGGAGCCTTGCAGAAGGCAATAAATATGGTAGAGAAACAGCATCCAATTCTACGTTCTTCGGTCAAATTTGATGAAAAAGGTAATACTTTTTATGATGTTACAGAGGAAGTAAAAGTGGAAGTTTCTTTAGTAAGGATTACTGATGATAAAGGGTGGATAACTGTTGTTGCTCAGGAACAGGAAAAGCCTTTTATATTAAGTGAAGCACCACTCATAAGATTTACATGCGTGAAAGATGGTATAAATATGCAATTAGTAATGTGCGTTCATCATATTCTTGCTGATGGACTTTCTTGCATAAAGATATTGCAAGATATTATGACCTGCGTTAATGGACATAACCAGACTATAAAGGTACAACATCCCAATCTGCTTGAAGATACTGTTCTTTATGACAACGAAAAACTGAGTATACCGGTGAGGATACTTGTAGACGTGTTAAACAAGCAGTGGAGTAAGGAATCTCATATATTCACGGAATCAGAATACTATACTATGAGACAAAACTATTGGAGTCAAAGAAGCCATACAATAGAAGTCGCAGAATTAAATGAAAAACAGACAAGTCAACTTATATCAAAATGCAAGAAATACAAGGTAACAGTAAATAATCTTCTAGTTGCAACTCTTCTAGAATCTGCCGAAAGAATCCATAGGAAGAATGCTAAAATTGGTATTGCAGCAAGTATACGACCAAAGGAGACAGGGGTGGGAAATTTTGCTTCAGGAATTTCTATAAAATATAGATATAATAGGGTGAAATCTCTATGGGAGAACGTTTCTAAAATACAGAAGTTAGCAAATAAAAGACTGAGAAGTGAAAAAGCTAAGGCTTATTTCTTAACGCTTCTCAAAGCTCTAAATTTGAACCTAATCGATTCAATGTATTTTAGTTTGTTTGGGGATTTTAAGAGCAAACCTACCAGAACTCTTCGAAAAATACTTGGCTATAACAAAAATCCCTTTGGTTTAGGAATGACCAATTTGGGTAAAATTAGTATTTCTACAGGAAATGGAGTAAAAAGCGTTTTTTTCATACCACCACTCATCGCTAATACAGATAAAATTGTTGGAGTTGTTACAACAGATTCAGGACTAAGAATTGCGTATCAGTATCTAAACCAAGTAAATATAGAAAGAAATAAACAAATTTTTCATGAGTGGATTATTAGACTAAAAAATTTATAAATGATTAAAGGAGGTAGAGAGGGACCTATTATAATACATGGGTAAGCGGTAAATAATCTAGTACCGTTGCTGGGTTATTTACCACTTATTTTTCCTTCAGCCACAAAAACGCCTAGAGAGAATATACTTAAGTCGTGTTACTAAATCATTAGCTAGTTCTGCTTAGAATGGGGTATATCTGTTTCCAAAGTCGCTAATAATTCAACATGGCAGATGATGATTTAATAAACATTGATTATATAGGAATAAAAATGATATAATTGGGTTCGACAATGACATTGTCCTTTTGGATAGTTTTTTGTTATAAGTGAGCACAATTATACCTAAAAATGGGTCGTTGTTTTTTGTACAAAAAACTCTATGACCATTGATACATAAAGAGAAAATCTGAAAAATAGTGTAAAAAGTCTACACTAACGGATTAATTAGAGGAGGACACGTTATGAAAATTTCAAAGAAAGATGCATTGGAATGGTTTGAATTTTTTTCAATATTGCCAGAGGATGAGGAACCAATGGTAAAACAAAAAGAAATAATTTACTCTACCTTTGCACAAATTGAGGCAGCCATTGATCATAGAAATGACACGTTAATGTCTGAGATTACAGACTTAAAAACTTTGGAGAATAGAACTTTTTTCGTGGGAAATGAAAATAAATTTTCAAAAGGATGTCGTTCTTGTCTGCTTGGC
>CALINM010000221.1 GCA_938045315.1 uncultured bacterium
CTGATCTTGTCATTGACTTTAGTGCCCCTGTGAAGAGAACATTTTTTCCCGTAAAGAATCCTTCTTTGGTTTCTTTTTCTGTAAATTTTAGACCAGATTTTAAAATATTCTCGATGGTTTTTATATTTCTTGGTTCTGAAAAAAAGACTTTTATACTATTGGCTACTATTGGACCTATTTCTGGGATTGAAATTAGTTCCTCATAAGTAGCATTTTTTATTTTTTCTAAACTTCCTAAATGATTTGCCAGTTTTTTAGCTGTTACTTCTCCTACATATCTTATTCCGAGAGCGAATATAAATCTGTGTAATTCTCTGTGCTTTGCTTTTTCCCTGGCATTGATTAAATTTTGAGCTAATTTTGGCCCCATTCTATCTAATTTCATAAGGTCATCTTTTGTGATCAAAAAAATATCCTCTATGCTTTTAACAATTTTTTTATTAATTAATTGTTCACATATTTTTTCACCAAAACCTTCTATATCCATAGCATTTTTGCTACAAAAATGTATTAAGCGTTCTTTCAACTGAGCAGGGCAATCAATCCCAGTACACCTTATTGCAACTTCACCTTCATATTTAACCGCTTTAGATCCGCAAACAGGACATTTATCTGGTATTTTAAAGGGCTTAAGATCACCAACCCTTTTATCTTTTAATACTTTTACCACTGCAGGTATTACATCTCCAGCTCTTTCCACAACAACGTAGTCACCAATTCTTATATCTAAACGATCAATTTCATCTTGATTATGTAGTGTTGCTCTTGATACAGTAACTCCAGCGATGTTAACGGGTTCAAAAATAGCTGTAGGTGTAAGCACACCTGTTCTACCTACATTTATAATAATATCAAGTACTTTAGTAATTGCCTGTCTTGGTGCAAACTTATATGCTAAAGCCCATCTTGGACTTCTCGATGTCTCGCCCAATGCTTCTTGGAGTCTAAAATCATTAACTTTTACTACAATGCCATCTATTTCATAGGGTAATTCTTCGCGAATTTCCATCATTTTCTTATGGTAGTCAAAAACCTCTTTTAGAGATTCCACGTGTTTTATCAAGGGATTTACTTTAAATCCCAATTTTTTCAAATACTCAAGAAGTTCCCACTGGGATTTTAATTTTAGCTCCTTTGGATTTGCAACAGCATAACAAAAGATGTCAAGGGGACGTGAGGCAGTGATTTTTGGATCAAGCTGCCTCAAACTTCCTGCAGCTGCGTTTCTTGGATTTGCAAAGGGTGGTTTACCCAATTCATCCTGTAGTTCATTTATCTTTTTAAATGCTTCTTTTGATAAAAATACTTCTCCTCTAACCTCAATTTTTTTAGGAGGATTTTCATCTAACAAAACTATAGGTACAGATCGAATTGTTCTAACGTTTTGTGTAACATCTTCTCCTATGAACCCATCACCCCTTGTTATGCCCGCTTTTAAAATACCATTTTCATAAACGAGCTCTATAGCTATGCCATCAATCTTTGGTTCAACTACATATCCACCATAAATTTCTTGTTTTAACATCCTTTTTATCTTCTCTTCAAAAGCGTATACATCCCCTTCATCAAATCCATTATCGAGACTTAACATAGGAACAGAGTGTGGTAATGTTTTAAACTCTGTAAGTGGTTGGCCACTAACCCGTTGAGTGGGTGAATCAGGGGTTATAAATTCTGGATATTCTGATTCTAAATCTTTTAATTCTTTGAAAAGCTTGTCGTAATCTGAATCTGAAATTTCGGGAGAGTCTTTGACATAATATAGATAATCGTGATAGGCTATTAACTTTCTTAATTCTTCTATACGCTTTTTAACATCACTTTTTTGCATAATAAAAAAATAATTCAATTCTATTTTTTTTTCAATTTTTAATTTGACTCAGATTATTATTGTTATATAATTACTGGTATGCATCAGCACGGCACTTGTTTTTACATGCGATTTATTCGATTTAGCCTGTTTTTTATCCTCTGTGGAGTGCCGCTGATGGTTTTTGCATAATTTAGCATAGAAAAATAGAAATAAGGAAAAGCCACAGTGGCACTTAAGCTACTGTGGCTTTTTTATTTTATACTACTAAAGGAGGGCATATGATTATAGTTCTTAAAACAGGTTGTACAAAAGAAGATGTTAAAACTGTTGAAAAAAAGGTCAAAGAAATGGGATTCAAACCCCACACTATCGTGGGTGTTGAAAAAACTGTTGTTGGTGCAGTGGGAGACGAGCGAAATAAATACAAACTTCAAGCACTGGAAGCCTTATCTTGTGTAGAAAAGGTTGTCCCTATTTTAAAACCTTACAAATTAGCAAGCAAGGAATTTAAAAAGGATCCCACTATTGTTGATGTTAGGGGTGCAAAATTTGGAGGATTATATTTTGGTATAATTGCAGGTCCATGTTCAGTTGAATCAGAAAAGCAAATAATAACAACGGCAATCAAGGTTAAAAAGGCTGGAGCTCATATGTTAAGAGGGGGGGCGTTTAAACCAAGAACTTCTCCATACTCTTTCCAGGGACTTGAAAAAGAGGGATTAAAGCTTCTTGCAAAGGCAAGAAAAGAATCCGGTCTACCCTTTGTTACAGAAGTTATTAATCCTGAAGATGTCCCTCTAGTGGGAGAATATGCTGACATGTTACAGATAGGAGCAAGAAATGTACAGAATTTTGCATTGTTAAAGAGGGCTGGGAAGTTTGGCAAACCAGTGCTTTTAAAAAGAGGTATGGCAACTACTATTCAAGAG
This sequence comes from uncultured bacterium, assembly GCA_938045315.1. Taxonomy (GTDB): domain Bacteria; phylum CALINM01; class CALINM01; order CALINM01; family CALINM01; genus CALINM01. The sequence continues at coordinate 2,743 of CALINM010000221.1, forward strand.
TTTCTTATGTCTGCAGAATACATTTTATCCGAGGGATGCAAAAATATTGTTCTTTGTGAACGGGGAATTAGAACTTTTGAAACAGCTACAAGAAATACCCTTGACATTTCAGCTATTCCAGTGATTAAGGAACTTTCACATCTACCCATCATCATTGATCCTTCTCACGCAACAGGAGCAAGAAATTTAGTTCCACCACTATGTTATGCTGCTATGGCTTGTGGGGCAGATGGTTTAATTATTGAAGTGCATCCTGAACCAGAAAAAGCATTATGCGATGGTCCCCAGTCATTAAAAGTAGAAGATTTTGAAAAACTTGTTAAAAAACTTTGGGAACTTGCAAATTTTAGTGATAAGAAACTATAATGTAATACATTGATAAATAATTACGATAGCAGTAAGTTTATCTTCTTTGACACTCTCTTAAAAAGAAGGCGTGTTCGCCTTTTGTGGAAGTCTCTTTTTGTAACCCTACTGTGTTATAGTTTACTTGTTTTTTCAATATTTTTTTCAACTCAGCTTTTCATAGAGAAACCCTATATAGTTAAAGAAAAAATTGTTATAATTGATAGAGCAGAGTATATACCCATTCCAGAATTTTTTGATGCAAAAAAAGATATCAATGAAGTAAAAAGTAGTCAGGAGATAAATATGAAAGAAGTAGTGGCGAATACACCAGTTATTGCTAAAGAAATTGATTCTAAAGGTAGCGGTTGGGAATATAAAGCCCAGGAAAAGATAGACACTTCCTGGCGAGAAAAGATCTCTAATTTAATACCCCAAAAGAAAGAAAGCATTGAAAGTATCAAACCCATAGAAATCTCTCGAAATAAAGATAATGAACACCAAAAAAAGATAGAAAATAATGGGGAAACTAATATTATTGATGACGAAAGGGAAGTATTGTCTTATTCTAAAAAGATTCAGA
>CALINM010000222.1 GCA_938045315.1 uncultured bacterium
TTTGATTTTTAAATTTTCTTTAAGGTAGATTATTAATGATAAAACACTTGAGATTACTCCGATTTGCCCCAATGAATTTTTGGTAGCACTAAAACCACGCCAGGTATTAAAAGCTGGGTCTTTTGCCCCTGGTATTAGAAGAACCGAAAAGATCGTCGCAATTAAATAAAGAAATAAAATTGGCTTAAGTATTTTAAATATTTCATTCTCATCGAAATAAACAAGAAATGTTATAAACAGGTAATAGATTAAAAAAATCTGAAACCATCTTTTAAATGTTACCATTGGGAAATTTGACCAAAATATTGACAGCAAAGCCCAAAGCAGGAAAAGAAAAAGAAATTTTTCTTTCTTTATAAAAATTATTATTTCATCTAATTTATATATGCTGGCTAAAAAAGTAAGAAAAAATATAATGAGTTTGATAATCTGATTTAAAGGATTACTTTCACTTATATTTTCAACGCCTATTTCCTGCCTTGCAGAGGGAAACGGTTCACTCAAAGGTATAAATGTCGAAAAAAAGTAAATAAAAAAAGCAGCTTTAATAATTACTTCTGAATATGGAATTCTGATTTTATACATAAACTACTTACTAAGTATCTCCAAATAAATATTTTCTAACTTCTTAACTGCATTTTGAGCGTGGTGATTCTCTTCTGCATTTCTTCTGGCGTTCTCTCCCATCGTAATTCTGAGTTCATTATTAATCAAAAGCTTTATGATTGCCTTGGCAATTGACTGAACATCTCCTTTAGGTACGATAAATCCATCAATACCATCGTGAATCATATCCTTTGGGCCTCTGGCATCAGTGGCTACCACCGGAAGATAGTGTGCCATTGCTTCTGCTATTACTAAAGGATAGGCATCTTTGTCTGATGCTAATGTAAAAAGAAGAGATGCCTCAAACGCCTGATTTTTTTCAATATCACTTACAGGGCCGATATACTTAAAATAATTAACTACATTTAATGATTCTGCTTTTTTATTTATCACTTCAAGTAGCCCACCATCAGGTCCTATCAGTATCAAAAATGCATCTGGTACTTTACTAATAATAAGAGGCAGCGCTTCTATAAGTAAATCCTGTCTTTTAGAGGCATTTAATATCCCAACACAGAGAAACAATTTCTTGCCGAAAAGTTTATATTTTTCAATAAAAGGTTTGGGGTCATATTCGTTAAAGGATTCAGGATTTGCTGCATTATATATTAAAGCAATTTTGCTTTCATCATTTATCAGGCGTGAAAAGTTATTTATTTCGTAGCTGTTAAATGTTATTATTTTATGAGTCCACTTTAGTGTTGTTTTACTCGAAATTTTGTCATAGGTGTTGTATAAAAAATGTTTAAACTTAGGAATTTCACCTCTTTCAAAAAAAGGACCGTGGCTATGTAAAACATTTACAGAGTTACGAATTTTTCCGAAAAATGCTGATATATCGCATAGCGGATGTCTGTATGAGTGATAATGGATTACATCATATTTGTGTTTGAGAAAATGTGTAAATAGTCCAGGCATATAACTCATATGTCCGATATTCAAAATACTTTTATATCTGTAAACATTAACATTATTTATTACTTCAAATGAAGGAGCATTCATAGGGGGTCTTTCTTTATGATCTCTGTTCGCAGTTATAACATCAACCCGATGACCAAGTTCAGCAAGTCCTTCAGAAATATATTTGGCAACTCCCGATACTCCGCCAATACTTGGATGATAATATGGTGTTACCTGCGCAATTTTTAGTTTTTTCATTTGTTATTTAGAGTTTAATATAATTTGATATAAAATTTTTTAACCTTTGTTTCTGCTCAAATCTTACAAATTTTATAAAATCGTCGTCAACTAATTTTTCATCTCCTTTGATAACACAGCTTAAATATCCGAACATACAACTTATTGCTCCGAAGAAAGACCTGAAACTATTAATTGTGGATATCGTCCTCAACAGATGATATAAATAAGAATATCCGAACTTGTATTCAAATTTTCCTCCCTCATATCTAATTTTCCATAAGCTACCTTTTGCAACACCGGCTGGTTTATAGTGTCTAACTATAAGTTCAGGAAAAGTTTGTGTTACCCAGCCGTTTTTTCTTGCGGATATTTCTGCGTGACCGTCTATAAATCCAGATTTGAAAATTTGATATCCTCCAAAACTTTCATAACACTCTTTTCTAAAAAATTGAATTGGTCCGGCAACACTATGATTTTCATATTTCTGCGGTACAAATCTGCCGTTTATTAAATCATAAACTTTACCGCCGCATATTCCAAGTTTTGGATTTTCGGCAAATTTTTTCAACAAAAATTCAAAGTAATTATTTTCAAAAGACACATCTGCGTCAAGATTGCAATAGTATTGGTATTCAATATCCTTCACCTCTTCAAATCCTCTTCTTATTGCATAAACTTTATTACCAAAATGTCTTTCAGTGTTTGTTTCTCTACTAATAAGTTTTATAAATGGATAATCCTTTAGGTATTTTTTTACAATTTCCGCAGTTGCATCTGTTGAACCATCATCTACAATCACCCAACGGATTGGTTTAAAAGTCTGATTTATGACCGATTGAATAGTTTTTTCGATAAACTTCTCTTCATTCTTTGCCGGTGTTATGATTATGTAATTCATTTTGATTATTTATT
>CALINM010000223.1 GCA_938045315.1 uncultured bacterium
AGAGAACACAGTCTTAGCTATAAAGATATCCCTATTAATCTTTTGCCAAAGATCTGGGAAAAGACCTATGAAAATCCTCCTCAAGAATTTACCGAATTAATTTTAAAACCGGGCCTTGGTGCTAAAGCTTTAAGAGCTTTGACTCTAACAGCAGAACTAATTTATAACACTAAAGCTTGTAGAGTGGATCCCGTTCACTACAGTTTTGCTCATGGTGGCAAAGATGGCTATCCTTACAAAATTAATCCTTCAATTTATGAAAATACTATCCTTTACTTAGAAGATATATTAAATAAAGCTCCTCTGGAAAGTTCTGAAAAGATTAGACTGATCAAAAAATTAGCTACCCTTTGGAAAGATTAAAAAAGAAAATTTTTAAATTTTTTAGAAAAAAATCTAAAAATTTTCTTAAAAACTTTTTTTCAAACATATTTTCTTTTTTTAATCCTTGACTTTGTTTTTTTATTTATTTAAATACCTTTAAATAAGCTTAATATCTTATAGCTAATTTGGAGGAGTGGATTGAGCTTTAAAACTTTCTTGGAAAGTCGTAGTGTTGAGATTCTTAATCATTGGATTAGAACTTTTTGGGAAAGTTTCGGAGAGAGTGCGCCTTTTTTTAGAAAAGAGATTGATCAATTTACTAATCCCTTTGGATATTATATTGAGGAGGCTTTTAGAGAAATTTTGCAAACCCTAATAGTGGATTTTTCTTGGGAAAGAGTGGATCCTTATTTAGAGAAGCTTGCTCAAATTAGATCTGTTCAGGAGACTTTACCTTCGCAAGCTGCAAAGTTTTTACTTGATTTAAAAAAGATTCTTCGTGAGCTTTATGGTGATCAAATAATAGAGGAGTTTGGATTTGGCAGTTTACTTGAATGGGAAGACAAAATTAATTGTCTTTTAATAAGATTTATGGATTTTTATCAAAAGTATAGAGAGAGGCTTTATGAAGTAAGACTTGAGGAATTTAAAAGAAATAACTATTTGCTTTTAAAGAGGGCTGGGCTTATTTGGGATGAAGAGAAAGACAAATTTTTTGATAATAAAAAACATTAAAAGAGGGGAGTAGGCATATGAATCTAATCTTTAGTCTTATTGTTTTAGCTATCCTTATCCTAATACCCCTTATAGGGGTTGGTGTGTTGGGATTGAGTAGTTTATTTGCCATTTTTATACCCTATTTGGCCTTTGCTATTTTCTTTTTTGGCCTTATTTATAGGATTATTGACTGGGCCCGATCTCCACAACCCTACAAAATTACCACCACTTCCGGGCAACAGAAAAGCCTTTCTTGGATTAAGCACAGTCGCCTTGAATCTCCAGCTTCCTCTTGGGAAGTTTATCTTAGAATGTTCTTTGAAGTTTTTCTTTTTAGATCTCTATTTAGGAACTTACGGGCAGATTTTGATGGAAAAAGATTGATATATGGCTCAGCAAAATGGTTATGGCTTGGTGCTATTTTGTTCCACTTCTCGTTTTTAGTAATTATGATTAGACATTTAAGGTTTTTTGTCAATGAAGTTCCTTCTTTTGTTCAGAAGATAAGTGCAGTGGATAGTTTCTTTCAACTGGGGGTACCTCCTATTTATATTACAGATATACTCATTTTGGCAGGCTTAGGCTTTCTGTTGCTTAGAAGACTTGTGGATGCAAAGGTCAATTATTTGTCTTATGCCTCAGATTATTTCCCACTTTTGTTAATTATTTCTATTGCACTTACAGGGATTTTAATGAGGTTATATGTTAAACCTGATCTTTATGCCATTAAGCAATTAACTTATGGTTTAGCTACTTTTAATCCTGCTCTACCTAAGGGTAATCTAAGTATGTTGTTCTATATACATTTATTTTTGGTCTCAAGCTTAGCTGCATATTTTCCCTTTAGCAAACTTGTGCATATGGTTGGTGTTTTCTTCTCACCAACCCGAAATATGCCAAATGACAATAGAATGAGTAGACACATCAATCCTTGGGAGTATCCAGTTAAGTATGTGACTTATGCAGAATGGCAAGAGAAGTTTAGAGATGTTTTGGAAGAAGCAGGTATACCTATTGATGAAGAATGGACTAATGTTGCTCAAAAGTAGGTTTTAAGGGGGGGATTAAGATGAGTAAGCTACCAAAACCAGATCAACTACTTCAAGGATTGGACCTACATAGGACACCGGAAAAACATTGGATGGATATAAAACCGGATTTTTCACCCGGCAAATACTGTTATGCGGTGGACCCTCAGGTGATGATTGATATGGGTAGACCCAATTTAGGAAAATGGCAACCCACGGATGAGAAGTGGCCATTGCCTGAAGATTGGAAGGAGCGCCTTCTTAAGGCCATAAGGGACAGGATGGAAAGATTTAGGTCCTTTAAGTTGTTTATGGACATCTGTGTTAGATGTGGGGCCTGTGCTGATAAGTGCCATTTCTTTCTTGGAACAGGAGATCCTAAGAATATGCCGGTTCTTAGGGCTGAATTGATTAGATCAGTTATAAAAGGAGAGTTTTCCTTCTTTGGAAGGCTTTTTGGTAGAGTAGCTGGAGCAAGGCCACTAACAGAAGAGGTTTTAAAAGAGTGGTATATGTATTTTTATCAGTGTACGGCGTGTCGTAGATGTTCCGTTTTTTGTCCCTATGGTATTGATACAGCTGAGGTAACTATCATTATGCGTGATATCCTTCATGAGTTAGGCATAGCTTTAGATTGGGCAATGAAGCCATTAAGAAATTCTCACTTTATTGGGAATCATTTGGGACTTCAGCCCCATACCATTAAAGAGAACATAGAGTTCTTGATGTCAGACATAGCAGAGATTACAGGTTTAAATATAGAAGTACCTATTAACAAAAAGGGAGCAGAAGTTTTATTTGTGACTCCCTCTGCTGATTTTTTTGCTGATCCAGGAATTTATACCTTTATGGGATATGTCTTACTTTTTCATCATATAGGACTTGATTATACCATAAGTACCTATGCGTCAGAGGGCGGAAATTTTGGATTTTTTAATTCTATAGAATTTGCTAAAAAACTTCATAGCAAAATTTACGAGGAAGCTAAGCGGTTAAAGGTCAAGTGGATTCTTGGAGGAGAATGTGGTCATCAATGGAGATTTTGGCATCAATACCACGGAACAATGTTTGGACCTTTTGACTATTTAGAGGTACCCAAATCGCCCATAACAGGTACAGTCTTTGAGCACGCCAAATATCACAAAGCAGTGCATATCTGTGAATTTACTGCAGATCTTATAGCTCATAACAAATTGAAGCTCGATCCTTCAAGAAATGATCATATAGTAGTAACTTTCCATGACTCCTGTAACACTTCAAGAGGTATGGGAATATTTGAAGAACCAAGATTTATCCTTAGGAATGTATGTAACAATTTTGTTGAGATGCCAGAAAACACTATTAGAGAAAAAACTTTTTGTTGTGGTAGTGGTTCTGGATTGAATACGGATGAGTATATGGAAATAAGAATGAGGGGTGGTTTTCCAAGAGCCAATGCAGTTGAATTTGTACATAAGAACTATGGAGTAAACACATTAGTTGCAATTTGTGCTATAGATAGGGCAACTTTGACAGCTTTAATGAAATACTGGGTTCCAGATGTAGTGGTTGCAGGAGTACATGAATTAGTGGGTAATGCCCTTATAATGGAAGGTGAAAAAGAGAGAACTACTGATCTCAGATACAGACCATTAAAAGGAATGGAAGAGGAGGTATAAGCGATGTACAATGCTAATAAAGTTATTATAGGAATAATTGTTTTTTTAATTTTCTTTGCTATGCCTTTCTGGTTAAATTTTGGGAAAGTGGAAGCCTTACCAAAGCCTGAACTCCCTAAAGAGGAAAAAAAATGTATTGAAGACACGGATTATATGAAGGCTTACCATATGAAATTTTTAGATGAGTGGAGAAAGACTAAAGTGAGAGAGGGTAAAGTATATTATATAAATAAAGAAGGCAAGATTTATAAAATGAGTCTACAAAGAACTTGCATGAAATGTCACGATAATAAGGAAAAATTTTGTGATAGATGTCATAAAAACTTAGTAGTACAGCCAGATTGTTGGAAATGTCATTTAGCACCAGAGGAGGTTAAAAAATGGCAATAAAGAGAAGGACTTTTTTAAAGTTATTAGGTATTGGATCTATTAGTACATTTAGTGTTGCAGGCTTGGGAAATTTACTTTCCCAGGCTGAGGTCATGGTAGTTGAGCATAAAGCTCCCGATGGAGCTCTCAAGGCCCAGAGATGGGGAATGGTGATTGATGTAAAAAAGTGTATAGAATCGGGAAGTGATTGTATGAATAATTGTCCTGCGATACAGGCTTGTCACAGCACTCAT
>CALINM010000224.1 GCA_938045315.1 uncultured bacterium
TTGTTATAAATATATTTATGCCATAACTCTTGAGAATTTTTTCCAATGAATCGATTATAGTGTTTGAAGGATCAAAAATTAATGCCGATTCAGCAGATGGTATCTTATTTGCACTTTTATCAATTATCAAACTAAAAATTGTCCCCTTTTTATCTTTCCTATTTTGCACTTCTATTTTCCAATTATGGAGTTCAATGTATTTTTTTACAATATAAAGTCCGAGGCCAAAACTATCTTTTGTTTTACCTCCAGATACAAAGGGCATAAAAATTTTGTTTAAATCCTCTTTTACCCCTTCACCTTCATCCTTGAAATTTATTTTAATAAAACTTTCTTCGTTGATGTACTCAACTGTTACTACTCCCCCAGCTGGTGTATGCTTTATTGCATTATCCAGTAAATTATTTATAATCTCTTCTGTCTTAATGTAATCACAACCAATAGCTTCATCATCACCTAAAGTTATAAGTTTTAATTGCACATTCTTAGCTTTTGCATTAGCCTCAAAACATGTAATACTATCATATAACAAATAAAAGATATGACACCTGGAAATTCTTAATACCTCTTGATTTAATTCAATTTTAGATAGGGTCAATGTTTCTTTAATAAAGTTATTTAAATTAAATGCTATTTGTAACGATTTATCTAAGCACTCTTTGTAATTCTGCCTTTTTTTTGCAAGTTCTATGTAATTAATTAAAGAATTTAAAGGACCTTTTAAATCATGAGAAACTATACTGATTGTTTCATAAAATTTTTTATATAAAGTTTCTAATTCTCTATGTTCACTTTCTGCTTTCATCTCCACATATTTTATTTTTGTCATGTCTGAATGTGTAGCAATAAAACCAACTATTTCACCTCTAAAATTAAATACTGTAGTGATAAAAGCAAAAACTGTAACTTCTCGGCCATCCTTTTTTCTATTAACGACTTCCCCTGAAAAAAACGCTTTATTCTTATCCAGTATTGATTCCCACATATTCTTGTAAATATGTGGTGACTGTCTGAAGGATTTTAATATTCTAGGATTCTTACCAACAACTTCTTCTAATTCATATCCATAAAGATCTAAGAAAGCTTTATTAGCATCTAATATTATACCGTTACTATCTGTATAGAACATGGGCATCAAACTATTTAAGAAATTTTGATAAAAAATCAATAACTTGTTCCATGTGTTAATTTTTTCATTTAGTTCTTTCAGAAAGCATCTTATGTTCTTTTCTTTTAAAATTATTATCTCTAAAATTTTGCCATTCTTTGTTGTTAGAATTAAATTACTAAATATGTTATTTTTAGATTTCTCATTTAATAGTACTTCTTTTGAATGATCGTCAAAATAATCAATAAAACATTTGTTCTTTGAAAAATAAGAATTTTTACCTTCCATAACTTTTAATATTTCGAGATTATCATTGAGAACAACCATTTGCCACTTACCCATTTCCAATAACAGGGGATATAAAAGTTGGTTATTCATTTTTAACCTCACAATAATAAATACCTGAAATCTTATATATCGTATCTTTAAGCTCAGTTTTAAATTTTCTGATTCTATCTACGATTTCCCCATCAATTTTGCCTTCTTTACCCTCTTTAACAAGTAAATCAATAGTATCGTCAAAACTTAAAGCCTCTCTATATGGTCTATTTTCTAAATAACTGGCCATAATGTCTGCAATTGTTAAAATTCTTGTGTAGATGGAGATATCTTTTTGTTTAAGACGCCTTGGATATCCAGTCCCATCCAGTCGCTCATGGTGATTTGAAGCAATCTCTCTAACTTCATTAAATGAAGATATGTCTGATAAGACGTTATTTGTAAAAAAGGGATGGAGTTTAATTATTTCCCTCTCTTCTGAATTAAGCTTTGAAGGTTTATCTAAGATTTCCTTGGGGACATATATTTTACCTATATCATGCAAGTACCCGCTCATATATAACATGTTCTTTTCCCTTTCGGAAAAATTGAAATAACAGCCAATTAAATATGATATATTCGCAACAAATAAAGAATGACATTTTGTGAATTGTGAATGATTATCTATAATTTCACCAAAAAGCTGGGTAATTTCTATTAATTCAATTTCATTTATATATTTTGGTTGTAATGCAAAAATATCTTTTATTTTTTGATAACAAAAATCTTTAATAGAAAATAGTGTAAACCAAAATTCATCAACATTAGCTAGCTCATCAAGAAAAAGATCACTAACATAATCAGAAAAAATTACTCTTTTATTATTTTTAACAAATTCAATTATTCTATTTTTACTCTTAGAAATTGAAAAATAACAATCACATTCGATAGCAAAATTAATAGATATTCTATCAGCTAAATTTAAGATTTGAGTAATTATTGAATTATCATTTTCTTCTGAATCGAACTCGGAACATTTTTTATGATGATTCTTTATATAATAATAAAGATGTGAAATTTGCTTGTACTTTTTAATCAACCGGGCTCCCACATCTTCGTGCTGATAAGAAAAACACGGTAAATCCATTAAAAAGGATTTTAATTCATGCTGATATAATTTAACAAAACCTATATCATGCAAAAGTGCTGACAAAAAAACTGTTTCTTTAAGTTCATCTCTTATGTTGCATCTTTCAAATAAAGATAGAGCTGTATAAGCAACCATTCTGCTGTGATAATTAAAATTTGGATTAACTCCATCAACAGCTTTAGTAAGGCTATATATTATTTCATTCAAATCGTAATTCATATGGAAAGAATTTTCATATTATCACTGATTAAGTCTACTCCACATTGTAAGTTATACAACCAATCTAAAAATTTTCTAATATTATCTTTTCCTTTAATTATTGATCCATGTTGTGGTGCTATGATATCTACATCTAAATTTTTTACCATATCTACCCATATTCTTAGTACTTTATTTGAAGCAATATATCTTTTATGAAAAGCTTCCATGTATTTTATGTGATCATCTATATCTTCTACTACAAAATCTTTACACCCTATAGATGCACCCAAATCTCCCGTGTAAAGAATTTTCGAAACAGGATCATAAACATGAAAATTACCCGGAGAATGAAGAAAGTGAGCTGGTATAAAATTAATCTTTAAATCCCCTAACATCAAAGTATCACCTTCATCTTTTATGGGAATTAACCTATCAATAAGATAATCGTCTATACCAAAATGGGGTATAAATCTTGTCCACAGCCCTGTTATGTAAGCTTTTGCATCTGTTACCATCAACCAACCATTAGCAGCAGCAACTATATCAGGATCTTGATGGGAGAAAAATAAATATTTTATTTTTGAAATTGGTATAATTTTACCAATTTCAGATAACAATTTAGGATATACCTTATGTCCACCTGGATCAAGGACCAATACCTCATCTTTATGTATTATTAAATGTTGGTTAGCTTGAACCATAGTTTCGGAAGTTAAATCATTAAAAAAAATGTTTTTATGTTCACTATTTTCAAAAATAGTAAGCATATAAAAACTCCTTTTATCCTAAAATTTTTTTTATATCCTCTGAAGTCTGTTTCATATCTAAAAAAAGAAGCCCTAATTTAGCTTCCTTTCTTGCAAGTACAACTAATACTGCATGAGCTCCCGCATGCATAAGAACTACATATCCCTCTTCCCCTTTTACATAAACTTGTTCTAATTTCCCTCGCTTTAATTCCATACCAATTCTATCACCTATAGATAACATTGCTGAACTCATAGCTGCTACTCTACCCTCCTCAGTTCCTTGCTGCAAAGCACTAGCTATAATCAGACCATCCTCCGAAACTATAGCTGCTCCCTCAATATCACCAGAACTTGAAAGTAGATTCTGAAGCGATTTATTAAGCTCATCGATTCGTGCCATAACTGTCCTCCTTTAAATCATTAGCTCTTATATTAATTTTTTTTTTCTATTCCAAAGTCAATTTATGTTCGAAATATCTTATATTACCTATCAAAAATAATTTTAAAACTATTCATCTTTGAAGGCAATTAAATCTAACTCAATATCTACATTTTTTGGTAATCCCTTGACCTCAATCGTTGTTCTTGCTGGGTAGGGTTTTTTAAAATATTTTTCATATATCTCATTGACTTCTGCAAAACTTGATAAATCTTTCAAATAAATATTAACTTTTACTATATCAGAAAAACTCATGCCCGCATCATCTAAGATATGCGATATGTTTTTCATAATCCTCTCCATTTGAAGTTTAACGTCACCTTTTTCCACCTCTCCTGTTTCAGGTATTAGAGGTATTTGTCCAGATAAAAAAAGAAAATTACCAGCTTTTATAGCCTGTGAGTAGGGGCCTATTGGTGCAGGAGCTTTTAATGTTAATATTTCTCTTTTCATAATTTTACCCCCTTTTAAAAATTATACACCACGTATGTTTTAGCAATCTTATCATGTAATGCCTGTTTATTTTTATCAAACAATACAAATAAAAATCCCATACCAAATAGCAACCCAGAGATAAATTTACCCATACATTCCCTTTTAAAACTTATTTTAAGATCAGGTTTATGACAGTTTTTATCGACAATCTTAATTCCTAAAAAGAGTTTGCCTATAGATCCACTATACTTCCATGTGGAAATTGTAAAGTATAAGAAAGGTATTGCAGACCAGATAAAATAAATCACTCCACCAATTATTGTATTTATTTTTTCCTTATCAAGATAGAAATATTTATCTAACATATATGTCAATGTATAGTCAATAAATGCCCCAATTAATATAGCAACAATTTTTAATAAAAGTAGATCAATTATTATTGCTAAAAATCTAACCCCAAATCCTGCTTTTTTAAAAAAATCGATAGTAAAACTAAATTTTTTACCACAAACGGGACAAATAATACTTTTTGCTTTCTCAGGAATCCTATCTTCTGATACTTCCTTTGAATACCCACAAAAAGGACAGGTAATTTTAATCATAAATTAAGAAAACTTTTTAGCT
>CALINM010000225.1 GCA_938045315.1 uncultured bacterium
AAGAAAGAATATTAATACTACTGTATTTAACTTATTTTTGCCTGCTCTATGTGTAAAAGTTATGACTAATGCCAATCTATCTTTTGAGGCCATTACTGTACCTATTAATGCTTATTTAACGTTGAGTCTACTGATTTTGATAAGTTTCGTTTTTTTTAAAGTAACTAAAAAATTATTCCATTTGAATAGGGAAGTAATAGGAGCATTAATACTTACCTCAACATTTGGTAATACAACTTATTTAGGGCTTCCTGTTATAACTGGACTTTTTGGAGAAGAGAGTGCTAAATATGTGTTATACTATGATTTATTTGCAACTACACCTTTTCTCTGGACAATTGGAGCTAGATTTGCTGCATTTTATGGAGGAGAAAAAAGCCCAAATATTTATGATTCTATAAAAAAGCTTTTAACCCTGCCCCCCCTTTGGGGAATTATTATAGGCATTTTAATTAATATATTACAGTTGAAGTTGCCCTTTTTCATATATAAAGCCTTAGAATTATTAGGATCTGTGGTTGTTCCTTTAATGATATTCAGTATCGGTCTTTCTCTCTCTTTCGTCAAACCCAAACATGCCTTTGCAATAGTTTTTGCGTGTATTTTCAAGCTCATATTATCACCAGTAGTTGGTTTTTATTTAGGTAAATTAATGGGACTGTCCAGGCTTACTTTAAGTATTGTAACCCTTGAAGCGGGAATGCCCTCTATGGTTCTGTCACTCCTGATTGCTTTTATTTTTAAATTAGACGTAACATTAACTGCTTTTACAATAGTTATAACAACTCTACTATCCTTTGTCAGTTTACCGATGATATTGCAAATTATTGGTAGCTAAGAAGACAGGGAAGTTTAGTTTCCCTGTCTAAGTGATTTATTTTCTGTAAGTGCTAAAGACATAATCTGCATCTTTTTGGGATGCATGGCATTCAAAACAAGATGCTTTCATATCTTTTACAATTTGCTCTTTTGTATCACCCTTAAAGGCAAAAAATCCCCATCCACCGGTATCTTTGAATTGCTTTGAATTTTTTACCATAACACCAACGACTTTTCTATTATCTTCAATAATGGCATTGTTTTCTAATTTTGTATTCAATAAATCAAAAACTATTACAGAGCCATCGGGGAAGTTTTTTTTCTCTTTGTAACCCCTGATAGCCTTTTTGTTTGCATAAATGTGGTGAATACCTCCGAAGGCATCAAAGAGAGGGTGGCCTTCTTGTATAACCATAGATTTTACATGCTGCCATTGTCTGTAATTACTTGGATAATAGTCTTTTTCAGCAGAAAAAGCTTGAGTACTTAAAAATAAAGTAATTAAAGTTAAAAATAGTAGATTTTTTTTCATACTTTACCTCCTGTCTCTATTTTATAGAAATTTTACCGAAAAGCTCCGGTATGTCAAGTTAATGGTTCTTTAGAATTTTTTTAGAAATCTGCTTAAAAAATTTCTTGTTCGCTCTGTATTTGGATTACTGAATATTTTTTCTGGGTCACCCTCTTCAATAATTTCACCATTATCTAATACAAAAATTTTATCTGCCACATCTTTTGCAAAGTCCATTTCATGAGTTGCTATAATTGTAGTCATGCCGCCTTGATTTACTAAATCTTTAATAACAGAGAGTACTTCTCCAACCATTTCGGGATCTAAAGCAGAAGTTGGTTCATCAAAAAGCATAGCTTCTGGTTTCATCGCAAGTGCTCTTGCTATGGCAACTCTTTGTTGTTGCCCACCAGATAGTTCATGGGGATATGAGTTTATCTTATGTTCCATATTAATTCTTTTAAGTAAACTAATTGCCATATCATATGCTTCATCTTTAGACATTTTTAAAACATGGATTGGTGCCTCAACTATGTTTTGTAATACTGTCATATGGGGGAAAAGATTAAATTGCTGAAAAACCATCCCCACAGAAAGTCTTATTCTTCTTATTGCTTCTTCTTCAATCTTTTTTAAACCCCTATTTGTTCCATGGATTGTTATATCTTTGACTGTGATTTCACCTTCCTGAAAGGTTTCTAAACCGTTTATACATCTAAGTAGTGTACTTTTGCCGCTTCCTGAAGGGCCTATAAAAACAACAGCTTCTCCTTTCTTAATTTCTAAAGATAAACCACTAAAAAGTTTGTGTTCATTAAAGCTTTTGTATAAATTTTTTATTCTGATCAAACGTGAGCACCTCCTTTCAAGTTAATTGGAGATATTTTTTCTTCAAGTTTTTTTGCTATGAGTGATAATGGATAACTCATACCAAAATAAAGAAAAGCTACAATTAATCCCAGCTCAAAATATCTTAATGTATTTGCAGCTATTATAGTATAAGTTTTTGTAAGCTCTACCATCGCAATTACAGAGACTAAAGATGTATCTTTAAAGAGGGCAATAAAATCATTTGTAACACCCGGGAGGGCAATTTTTATAGCCTGGGGCAAAATAATTCTTCTTAATGCCATTTTTTTTGTCATACCCAGTGATAAAGCAGCTTCCATCTGCCCTTTTGGTATTGCCATTATACCAGCTCTATAAAGCTCTGCTTCATAGGAAGCGTAATTTAGCCCCAATCCAATAATTGCAGCTGTAAGTGGGTTAAGGGTGATGCCTATATTTGGGAGTCCATAATAAATAATATACAGTTGTATCAAGAGAGGTGTGCCTCTAAAAAATTCTATATAGATATTGCAGAAGGCCCTAATCGGTCTTACACCATAAAGTTTACCAAGGCATAAAAAAAGGCCCACAAATATTGCAATAGCCATCGAAGCTATTGAAAGGCCGATTGTAATCAATGCGCCTTTTATTAGCGCTGGCAGAAAGGAGTAAATTGGTGTATATCTAACAGTTTCAACAATTTGTTCCCCTTCTATTGTTTCTTTATATTCCTTTAATTTCTCCTGTTTTTCATTCCATAGTCCCCATTTTTCGTATATTTTTTTAAGTTCTCCTGTATCGATGAGGTGTTTTAAAGCTCTATCTATTTCTTTTTTTAACTCTTTGTCCTCTTTTCTTATAGCAATTCCGTAGTATCCTTCTGCAATAAGTGGTCCTACAAATTTTAGTTTGGGATTTGGTTTTGCATAATAAGCAGCGATAGGATAGTCTAAGAAAACAGCATCAAGTCTTCCAAGAACAAGATCTTCATATGGTTCTACCACTCCTGAATAATGTTTAATTTTAACTCCCCCAATTTTCTCTAAAATTTCCTGAGCAACAGCGCCCTGTAATGTGCCAACCTTTTTGTTTTTTAAGTCCTCAAGATTCTTTATATTTTCATTGTCGTGTCTTACTACAAGTTGTTCTGAGTAAATGTAGTAGGGAATCGAGAAAAGAACCCTTTTTTTTCTTTCATCTGTTATTTCTATTCCATTAACGGCGACATCAAAATCGCCTCTTTCTAATGATGGTATCAAGCTATCCCATGCGTTTTGAACGTATTTAATTTTAACCCCCAATTTTCTGCCAATTGCTTCTGCAAGATCTATTTCAAATCCAATAATATTGTTCTGGTTTTCGGGATCTGGGAAGGCATATGGTGCGCCACCCTCTAGGTCAGTTCCCCAGAGGAGATACCCTCTTTCTTTGATTTTTTTTAAAGTATGATTATCACTGTAGGAGTGTTCTGAGCCAACTATTATTAGAAATATTAAGGTAAAAATTATAAGGGATAATTTTCTCACCTTTTCTATTTACCTCATAAAAACCCCTTTGTTTTTTTATTTTTAGGATATTTCATTTAAATGTCAAATAATTTTTACATCTTAATAATCTGAAAAAAATTGCTTATATAAGTAAATCAGGTTATAATCAAAAAATTAATCAAACTTTTCAGGGGGTTAGAAGTGAAAGTAAATATTGAGGATGTAACCACTGTTAAAAAGAAGGTGATTGTAAATTTCCCAAAAGAAGCAGTAGATGAAGAGCTTAGAAAAGAGTTGTTAAAGATTCAAAAAACAGCAGAAATTAAGGGGTTCAGAAAGGGTAAAGCTCCATATTCAATAGTAGAAAAAATTTATATGCCCGAAGCGATGAGAAGGTATGCTGAAAGAATTATAAAAGAAAGTCTCCAGAATATAACAACAGAAAATCAGTTAGATATTGCAACAAGGCCCATTATAGAGAAGGAGGATTTTACTGAAAGTGGATTTGAATACCATGCTATAATAGAAGTTCATCCAAAAGTGGAATTGAATAAATATAAAGATCTTACGATAAAAAAACAAAAAGTTAATGTTACAGAAGAAATGATCGATAATGCTCTAAAAGAACTGAGAGAAAAAAATTATCACGTTGAAGATATTGCTGAAGGTGAAAAATCAAAGGAAAATAGTATTGTTACGTTTGATGTAATTGAATATAAATTAGATGGAGAGTATATTGGTAAGTTTGATAATGAAGTGGTAGATTTAACAAAAGCTACTATTTTTAGTGATTTGAAAAATGCGTTGATTGGTTGCGGTGTAGGTGAAATAAAAGATGTTGTGTTTACTTATCCAGAAGATATGGAAGATGAGAAGTTGCGAGGGAAGAAGGCAGAACTAAAAATTATTATTAAGAAAATATCAAAAAAGGTTTATCCCGATGACAATGAGTTAGCTAAAATAATGAATTTTGAAAATATTTTGGCATTAAAAGAGGATATAAGAAAAAAAATTGAGAACAAATTATCTGGTGAAGTAGAAGATAAATTTAGAGTCGAACTTTTTAATAGATTAGCTCAGGAAAACCCCTTTGAAGTTCCTGAGAGCATGGTTGATGAAATGGCAATTAAGATGTTAGAAGACTTTATGAGAAATTTAGAAAAGGCCGGGATAGACCCATCTAATATGAATTTGGATTGGAAAAATATGTTCGAAGTAAACAAAAGGAGTGCCGAACACGTATTAAAAAGGCATTACATTCTAAAAGCTCTAAAGGAAAAGGAAAATCTTGAAGTTACAGAAGAGGAGTTAGATAAAAGAATTTCAGAAATTATAGAAAAATCACAGGATAAAGAAAAAGCTTCGGCTTATCTTACAAATCCTAATGTAAGAAGAAATATTTATATGGATATGCTGGAGAATAAAGTGGTAGAATTTTTAATAGCGAATAATCAGATAGAAGTTATGGAGGAGTAAATGCCATATTATGTACCCATAGTTATTGAGCAAACAGGTAGAGGAGAAAGGGCTTATGATATCTATTCGAGGCTTCTTAAAGATAGAATCATAATGCTCGGTACGGCTATAGACGATGATGTAGCAAATATAATAATTGCTCAGATGCTTTTTCTGGAATCAGAAGACCCTGAACGAGATATTTATTTGTATATTAATTCACCAGGTGGATATGTAACTGCTGGGCTTGCTATATATGATACCATGCAATATATAAAACCAGATGTATGCACTATATGCGTTGGTCAGGCAGCAAGTATGGCAGCAGTTTTACTTGCTGGTGGTGCAAAGGGTAAAAGATTTGCTTTACCAAATGCCAGAATTTTGATTCATCAGCCACTGGGTGGTGCACAAGGCCAGGCAAGTGATATTGCGATTCAGGCAAAAGAAATTCTTAGATTGAAAGAAAAATTGAATAATATTCTCGTGAAACATACGGGGCAACCAATCGAGAAAATCCAGGAAGATACAGATAGGGATTTTTACATGGATGCCGAATCGGCAAAAAAATATGGTATAATAGATGACGTTATAGAAAAAAGAGGAAATAAAGCTTTTGTAGAAAAAGGAGTTACAAGTGAATAAAAATTCATCTATCCGTTGTTCCTTCTGCGGTAAAACGCAGGGAGAAGTAAAACAATTAATCGCCGGACCTAACATTTTCATCTGCAATGAATGTGTTGAACTTTGTAATGAAATAATAAGAGAAGACCAGGAGAAAGAGAGATTCCGTTTTGGAGAGAGTTTTACAATACCAAAACCCATTGAAATTAAAGCTATCCTTGATGAATATGTTATAGGTCAAGAAAGGGCGAAAAAAATTCTTTCCGTGGCGGTTCATAATCATTATAAAAGGATTTATGCAAAAAAACAGGGTAAAAAACTTAATGTATCATTGCAAAAAAGTAATATTCTTCTCGTAGGTCCCACTGGTACAGGAAAAACGCTTATTGCTCAAACTTTAGCGAAGATACTTCAAGTGCCCTTTGTTATTGCTGATGCCACCACACTAACTGAAGCTGGTTATGTGGGAGAAGATGTGGAAAATATTATTCTTTATCTGCTCCAGGCAGCAAATTATGATATCGAGAAGGCACAAAAGGGTATAGTTTATATTGATGAAATTGATAAAATTGCAAGAAAGTCTGAAAATCCTTCGATTACAAGAGATGTTTCAGGTGAAGGTGTTCAGCAAGCGCTTCTAAAAATACTGGAAGGTACCATTGCAAATGTTCCACCTAAAGGGGGAAGAAAGCATCCCCATCAGGAATATATTAAAGTTGATACTACGGACATACTCTTTATATGTGGTGGTGCTTTTGATGGCCTTGAAAAAATTATCGAAAGAAGAAGGGGTAAGAAGTCCCTTGGTTTTACAGCTAATGTAGAGCAAAGGCAGAATAAATCAATAGGGAAAATACTTGAGGATGTCCAGCCACAGGATTTATTAAAATTTGGTCTAATACCTGAGTTTGTAGGTAGACTTCCTGTAGTTGCAACATTTGAAGAACTTGATGAAGAGGCAATGGTAAAGATTTTAACTGAGCCTAAAGACGCTTTAGTAAAGCAGTATCAGACACTATTTGATATAGAGGGAGTAGCCCTTAAATTTACAGATGGCGCATTAAGAGCAGTAGCAAGGGAGGCAATAAAAAGAGGAACAGGAGCAAGAGGTTTGAGATCCATATTGGAAAATGTGATGTTAGATCTTATGTATGAG
The DNA here is from genome assembly GCA_938045315.1 of uncultured bacterium. GTDB lineage: Bacteria > CALINM01 > CALINM01 > CALINM01 > CALINM01 > CALINM01. The sequence continues at coordinate 6,881 of CALINM010000225.1, forward strand.
ATCCCGGGTCAGAAAAATGTTAAAGAATGTATTATTAGTGAAGAGGTAATAACAAAAAAAGAACCACCAATAGTAATATATGAGGAAAGTATTGAAAGTGCATGATTTGATGGTATTGTAATGTAATGGGTTTTAATTTTTTTTTAAAAGTATTGAAAAATTTAAAAAAAAATTAAAAAAGTATTGACATCCTTTTAAAGCCTTGCTATATATAGACTAACTTTACTCATAGGAGGTAAGACATGACAAAAGCTGAACTTGTAAGTGAAATAGCAAGCAAGGCGGAAATTTCAAAAGCAGCTGCTGAAAAGGCACTGAATGGTTTCATCGCTGCAGTTACAGAAGCTTTGAAAAAAGGTAACAAAGTAGCACTTGTTGGTTTTGGAACTTTCGAAGTTGTAAAAAGAGCTGCAAGAAAGGGAAGAAATCCAAGAACGGGCCAGGAAATTAAGATTAAAGCATCTAAGGCTCCTAAATTTAGACCTGGCAAGGCTTTGAAGAAGGCAGTAGCTTAACAATTGTAGTCTATTGGTTTTAAATCAAAAAGAGAGGGGTTAATTCCTCTCTTTTTGTTTATTCCGGGCGGTTAGCTCAGAGGGAGAGCATCGGCCTTACAAGCCGGGGGTCATAGGTTCAAGTCCTATACCGCCCATTTTAAAATAAAAAATTTTCTTGCTGTTAATCAAAAAAGCTTTATCTTTTTAATCATTTCATTATAAACTTAAGTATAATGCTCGATCTAAAGTTAATTCCTAAAAAAAAATTGTTGTTATTTCTAGGGGATATTTTTCTTATACCTTTAGCTTACTTCTTCTCCCTTGTAATACGATTTGGTATAGAAGACTATTCCCTTTTAAAACCATCAATAGGTGGTGGATTTGTTATTCTTTGTTATATATTCACATTTTACATAGCTGATCTTTATGAACTTGATAAGCCTGTAAGAAGCATTAAGTATATTTTCCGTTTTATCACAGCCATATTTATTGCTTCCATTATAACACTGGGAGCTTTTTATTTTTTTCCAAAGTTGTGGTTTGGAAGAGGTATTTTTTTAATAAGCACTATACTTGTTGGCTCATTTACATATTTATGGCGTCTTTTATTTTCATTTATCTTTCGTAAGTTGTTATATAATGAAAAAAACGTTCTTGTTATTGGATCTGATCAGCTTACAAAGCAATTTTCAAAAGTCTTTGAGAGCTTAGGCCCATATAGGATTAAGGGATTTATTTGTGAAAGGATTTCAAACAATATTGATTGCCCCGATGTCCTTGGTACTTATAAAGAATTAATTGATATAGTTAATAAAAATAATATTGACATTGTAATTGTAGCAGTCACTCATATAGAAAATACTGAACTTTTAAAGTATGCTTTAGAATGTAAGATGAAGGGTATCAGTGTTATTGACTTACCTACTTTTTATGAAGAGGTGACCGGCAAAGTCCCGGTAGAACTTGTTAATGATTTGTGGCTTGTAACTACTCCAATATCGGGTGTAAAAAAAAGTATTTATAACATTAAGGTAAAGAGAGTTCTTGATATAATTTTTTCTCTTTTAGGTTTGCTAATAAGTTTAGTTATAACAATACCTGTAGCAATTCTAATAAAATTAGAAAGCAAAGGTCCAATATTTTACAGGCAAAAACGTGTAGGGTTGAATAATAATATTTTTGAGTGTATTAAATTTCGTTCAATGACTGTTGATGCAGAAAAATATGGAGCAGTTTGGGCAAGTAAAAATGATAGCAGGGTTACACGTGTGGGAAAAATTATTAGAAAGCTGAGAATCGATGAAATACCACAAATGTGGAATGTTTTAAAGGGGGAGATGAGTTTTATAGGTCCAAGACCGGAAAGGCCTGAGTTTGTATATCAATTGGAGAAAAAGATACCCTACTATAATTTAAGACACTCCGTTAAACCAGGTATTACTGGATGGGCACAAGTTTGTTACCCATATGGTGCTTCTGAAGAAGATGCATTAGAAAAGTTGAAGTATGATCTTTATTATATAAAAAATTTATCACTTTTTCTTGATTTTCAAATTTTACTTAAGACGGCTAAAGTCGTTCTCTTGGGTAAGGGTGCCAGATAGTATTTGTAAAAAAATTTTGTAAAAAACATCTTTAAAAGTTATAATTTAAAACCTATGAAAAATCAGGTTGCTTTTCCACCTATAAAAGGTATTACTTTGTCTGATTTTATTGTTTTGGTTATTCTTTTTGCTATAATTGGGCTTGTTTTTTTTCTGGGAAAAGAGTGGAAGGGTGATTTAAGAAGCGTTGCCTATATAAGCCTTGAATACAGATACTTACCATATTATGTGATTCAATCGGTTTCAAGGATCGGTATTGCATATATACTTTCACTAATATTTTCAATAGGGTATGGCTATTTAGCAAAAAAAAATAAAATAACCGAGACAATTTTAATTTCCCTACTCGATATTTTGCAGTCGATTCCTGTTTTATCATTTTTGCCCGGTGTTCTTCTTGCAATGATTAGCCTCTTCCCAAATAAAAGAATCGGTGTGGAGCTTGCATCTATTATACTTATTTTTACTGGTCAGGTGTGGAATATGGCATTTAGTTACTATAATTCCATTTCTACAATACCACGGGATATCCTTGAAGTAGCAAAAATTCATAGGTTTTCTAAATTCTATAGGTTTATCAAGATAGATTTACCATTCAGTGCGATTGGACTGGTCTGGAATAGTATGATGTCTGTAGCAGGAGGATGGTTTTTTCTAATGGCATGTGAAATGTTTGTGATAAAGGATAGAGATTTCAGGTTACCTGGCATTGGTTCTTTTATTCAAATGGCTGCAAATGAAGGTGATCTGCAAAAAGTATTTATCGGGCTGCTTGTTATGGTGATAATTATTGTTCTTCTTGATATTATGATCTGGAGGCCCCTTGTAGTATGGTCACAAAAGTTTAAATTCGATACTGTCCAGAGTGAGGAGGAAAAAGAATCATTTGTGTTGAATATCTTAAGAGAGTCGAGGTTGTTAGAGAGGATATGGGATGCAATAGAGTCGAAAATAGACAAAATAAATTATTATTTTGTAAATAGAAAGAGTGAACATAATTACTTAAAAAAAACCCCTATAAAAATTGTTTTAATTGGTCTGCTACTAATAGGTCTTTTGTTATTAGTTTTAAAAGGAGGAATAAGAGCATTTGAAATGCTATCAAAAATAACATTTCAAGATTTTGTCCTTCTTATAAAAGCTGGTGGATTATCTCTACTTAGAACATTGGGGGCAATTGCAATCGCTACCATCTGGACAGTCCCCTTTGGAGTTATGATAGGTATGAAACCAAAAGTGGCAAATATATTGCAACCAGTTATACAAATAGCTGCATCAATCCCAGCTACCGCACTTTTTCCTATCATTATCTATTTTTTATTAAAAATTGGTGGTGGATTGGGGGTTGGATCTGTTTTTCTTATGCTTCTAGGTACCCAGTGGTATATACTGTTTAATGTCATAGCTGGGGCATCTTCTATACCACAAGATTTAAAAGATATTGCAGATTTGTATAGAATAAGAGGTTTTAAGAAATGGAAGGTATTAATATTACCAGGCATTTTCCCCTATCTTGTAACGGGACTTATTACAGCAACAGGTGGTGCCTGGAATGCTACTATAGTATCTGAATATGTTGTCTTTGGTGGTGAGGTGCAAAAAACCTTAGGTTTGGGAAGTTTAATTAGTGAATCAAGTGCCAGTGGTAATTTTAGTATGCTTTTTGCAAGCACTTTACTTATGTCTCTTATAGTGGTAACTTTAAATAGATTCCTCTGGAAAAGAATGTTTTTATTAGCCGAGGAAAAATTTAGGCTTGATTGAGGTAACAATGGCAAATGTAATTCTTGAAGCAAAACATTTATCAAAAGCTTATCCCATGAGAGGGGGTAGTCAGCTCACTGTTTTAGAAGATATAAACTTATCAGTTCGTGAAGGTGAGTTTATATCAATCCTTGGCCCTTCTGGTGCTGGAAAATCAACATTATTGAGAATATTGTCGGGACTCATTGAACCTACATCTGGGAAAATACTATACCATGGTAAACCACTTGAGGAAGCTTTTCCCAGTATCGGCATGGTTTTTCAAAGTTTTGCACTATTTCCATGGCTTACAGTTCTTGAGAATGTAGAAGTTGGTTTAAAGGTCAAAGGCGTTGATAGAGAGACTGCAAGACAGAAAGCCGTAAAAATGCTCGATCTGGTTGGGTTGGATGGCTTTGAAGATGCCTATCCCAGGGAGCTATCAGGTGGGATGAAGCAAAGAGTTGGTATAGCAAGAGCTCTTGCTATTGAGCCGGAGATTCTTTTTATGGATGAGCCTTTTTCAGCTTTAGATATTTTAACTGCCGATAATTTGAGGAATGAACTGATAAGACTCTGGATAGAAAAGAAACTACCTATAAAATCAATAATATTTGTAACTCACAATATAGAAGAAGCTGTATTTCTATCTGATAGAGCAATTATATTAAGCCACAACCCTGCCACTATTAGAGCTGAAATAACAATTAACATTCCCCATGTGAGAAATAAAAACCAAAAAGAGTTTAAACTAACTGTTGATGACATATTCACTATACTGACGAGGCCAAAAACTGAGGTTCCTTTTATGTTAAGAAAGGAGCGATATCAGTTTTTGCCCCACGCAAAGGTAGGTGCAATAGCGGGATTACTCGAGCTCGTTTTATCAAAGGGTGGTACAATTGATATATCCGAGGTTACAACAGATCTGGGTTTGGAGGTGGACGATGTTTTTCCTTTGATAGAAGCTGCTGCTTTTTTGGGGTTTGCGACGGTTAAAGAGGGCGATATCAAATTAACTGAAGAGGGAATTAATTTTTCCCGTTCAGATCTTCTTCAGAAAAAAGTTATTTTTAGAGAAATGGCTTTAAAGAATATTCAACTTATAAATCAGATTTATCAGGTTCTAACTACAACGGAAAAGAAAAGGATGAGTGAGGATTTTTTTATAGAAATTTTGGAGAACCATTTTACTAAAGATGAAGCATGGAATCAGCTTGAAACGGCGATTGATTGGGGTAGATATGCGGAATTATTTGCTTATGATTATGATTCTGGAGAATTATATATTGAAGAACCTGAAATAGAACAAATTGAAAAAGCTTAAGTCATTATTTACATAAGGTTAATAAAGAGAATATGGCAATAAATATCATAGAGATTGAAATATAGAATATGCCAGACCATCCAGATAAACTCCAGAAATAACCAGGTAAAAAAGCACCAAGACCTCCGCCAAAATAATAAAAAAATAAGTAAAGTGATGTAGCTGAACCTTTTGCAGTTTTTGCATTTTCGCCAACCATTGCACTTGTGGAGGGTTGGGATATAAATAACCCAGCACAAAGAAAGAAAAGTCCTAAAATAACAAACGAAGTGATTGAAATGAGGGTAACTACTATTCCTAATAATGCAGTTATAAGTCCAAAGAGTATTACAGGTTTTCTACCTATTTTATTTGAATAGGAACCAGCGATGGGGGATATTAGTCCAGCAATATAGACAAAGTATATCATACTCAGTTGTATAGTGTTCAGATTAAACGGTACTTCTGTAAGATAAAAAGATACATAAGTGAATACACAGGTAAAAGTGAAGAATAAGCAAAATCCTATGATGAAGGCTCCTAAAAGAATTTTGTTTCTAAAATGGTTAAACATGCTGATAAAAGATTCTTTTATTGATAAATTTTTTATAAAGTTTTTAGAGGAGGGTAGATAAATTAGCATAAGCAGTGAACCAAGTATATTAAGTATGGAAAAGAATATGAACATTGATTTCCATCCAAAAATTCCAGAAATAAGCCCACCAAGAACTCTTCCCGTAAGTCCCGATGTAATCATGCCAAGTATGTATATACCAATTGCTCTACCTAATAATTGCCAGGGAAATTCCTCTGATATATATGCCATAGCGATAGCAGCCATGCCAGAAACAAAGCACCCTTGAAGGGCACGCATAATTAAGAAATAAGTAAAATCTTTTGCAAAGGCTGTAAGAAAGGTTGGTATAGCTAATAAAAATCCTGATGCAACCATGATAAGTTTTCTTCCAAAAAAATCTGATAGAGGACCGTAAATAAGAAGAGTGAAAGATAGAAAAAGAATTGTCACAGAAACAGCTAAACTTGCCATTTGAGCAGAAACATTAAAGTCCTTTGTAAGCATTGGTAGTATAGGTTGCGCTACATAAATATTAGAAATAATAAAAACAGTACTGACGTATAATACTAAAATTTGAATAATATAACGTTTCATAGAGAAAACTTTTTTATTAATTTTTTTATTACTTCATTTTTACCATTAAGTATTTCATCAGCTTTAGTTAAATAATTTATTGCCAAAGTACTATTTTTTTTGTAAAAGTGCTTGCCTAATAAATAATATCCCCATGGATTTTTAGGCTCTTTATAAACTATTTCTTTCAGAAAATCTAATGACTTTTGTTCCTCTCTTCTGTAAGCAAAGTATTTAACAATATTATTTTTAAAACTATATTTTTTGTTGTTATTTAATTCCTTTAGCGAAAATCCCTTTTGGTAAATTTCCTCAAAGGTTTCTAAAAATAAATTTTTGTATTTTCTAAAAGAATTTAGATCGTAGTAAATTATTTCTCGATTTTTAAAAAATATATCAATTTGATAATTTTTACTTAGGCTTGTGCCAGGATAAATTGCAAGGGGAGCAACTACAGCATCCATAAGTCCTGATGTTTTAATAAAATTTAGAGTGTTAGTTATATCTTCAGGACTTTCTTTCATTCCACAAATAAAATAACCAAAGGGTCTAATTAGATTATTTCTCAGTATTTTTATAGCTTCTTTAGCCCCTGTTAAGTTAAGGTTTTTGTTAAAAAACTTTAACTGATTCAAAGATGCTGATTCTATACCCATTTGAACCTGATCACATCCTGCATCTGACAGAGACTCAGCAAGTTCATTGTCAATAAAACTTGCCGATCCCTGTGTGTTCCAGAGATAATATAACTTTTCAACCATAAGTGATTTAGTAAAGTTTCTTACGCGATCTTTACTAAGAAGAAAATTGTCATCTCTTATGCTAAAATAAAGAGTGCCAAAACATTCTCTTAAATCTTTTAAATATTCTATCAGTAAATTTAGCGAATGAAACCTTATTTTTCTTTGCCAGATAACGGGTGATGAACAAAAATTGCAATCAAAAGGACAACCCCTTGAGGTTATTATTATAGAGAAGTTTTCTTCATCTACCTTATTGCAGTATTGAATTATTTGAGAGGGTAAAAAAAAGTATTTGTCTATATTCTTAATGAGTTTTACAGGATTTTCAATAATCCTACTGAACTTTCTATAGACAAGATTAAAAACTTTTGATAAATCTTTATGCTCATTTAAAGCATCAATAAGTAAAGAGCTTGCTTCTTCTCCTTCACCTTTTATGACAAAATCGATGAAGTGAAATCTTTCTAAAATTTCTTTACCCAGTATCGATATGGGACCACCAATCACAGTATATGTATTTTTATGGTATTTTTTAAAAAGCTTTGCCATTTCAAAAGAAATTATATGGTTCCCATAAAAGCTGGAGATAAAGACTATATGACAATCAGAATCTTTTATAAATTTTTCAACCTCCTTTTGTGTATATTTCGAGAGATTAACAAGATTTGCTTCCAGACCTCTATCGAGCAAGGCTTTTAATATATTAAAAAGTCCTATGGGCACAAAGTCTGTAAAAGGATCTCTAAATTTCCCCTGCATCCCCCTGTAAACTAAAAGGCATTTAGTAACTTGTTTTTTCATTTTTTAGAGTTAAAATTAAAACATAAAACAAAAAAAAAATAAATTTTAGTTGACAAGTAAAGAATAAAATGATAAATTTTACTCAAAAAGTAAAGATTGGAGGTTTATATGGCTAAAATATTTGAAGATATTACAAAGACTATTGGCAATACC
>CALINM010000226.1 GCA_938045315.1 uncultured bacterium
ACAGATAAAATATTAACTATTAAAAATGAAGGAACAAGACTATTTTTAAGGTCCAAGGGGTTTGATAGTGGTAAAATAGTACTACTTAATTTTGATGGGGCGAGTTACAAAGAAGAATTAACTACAGAAGATATAAACGGCTATCTCTGTGATTTTGCTATAAATAAAGAAAAAATAATTGTATCTGTAGTGACGGAAGTAGGAGAAGGGAAGATTTATTTGTTTCATAATGTAAAAAAATAGAATTTATGCTTGACATACAAAGCACTAATTTGGTATATATTGCATCAATAAAACATAATTTTAGAAAAAGGGGGTGATATAAAAAGTTTGAGGATAAAGTGGTAATATAAGTTATCAAAAATTTCGAAGGAGGGAAAAATATGAAAAGAATTAAAATGTTGGTTACATTACTTGCAGTGCTTATGATGTGTGGTTTTTCTTTTGCTCAGACAACAGTAAATTTTTCAGGGCACATAAGGGTTTATCCAGAAATTAATAATTATGGATATGGAACCATTGAGTTATCTGATGATTCACAAACAAGGGCTTTTGTGGATCAAAGGACTCGCATTTATTTTAACCTCAAATCGGGGGAAAATGTAGGTGGTACTGTGGCTTTTGAAATTGATTCCAGGTGGGGTGATGTAGCCTACGCAGTGGCAAGAAACCAGGGTGGCGCATTACAAGCTGATACTATCAATATTGAAACAAAAAATGCGAATCTATGGTTTAAAACAAGTTATGGTGCAAAATTTACTGTTGGAATACAGGGTTTTACTGATGAATATATGGGTATTATCTTTGGTGGTGCCGATATGGCTGGTATCAGAGGTGACTACAATATTTCAAAGGATACGAGTTTGATGGCAGGATGGTTTCTCTTCTCTGATAGAAATGTCAGAGTAAACGATGGTATCTATTTTATACCCATTACATTAAAACAGAAAATGGGAAATAACACCCTTAGCTTTTCCCTATACGGACTCTTTGATGATGGTGGTAGGCCTGGTGAAAGATTGCTCAATGGTACAACAGAGCTTAGCTTATCCTCAAATAGAACTTCTATTGTAAATGGTGCAATTAATATTCCCCACAAAACCCATTTACCAGCTGAATATCAACGTGCTAGGGTATACTATGGCGGTGTTAATTTCTCTGGTAAGAGTGGAAATGTGGCTTATACATTGTTTGGTTTATACAACTGGGGAACAATCATGGGTGCCACTCACGCTCCTGTAACGCCATTAGGAAGAAGACTAAATATGGATATTTCATCCTATGCACTCCATGCAATGGCTGATGTGTCTTTAGGTTCCGGAACACTTCGTGGTCGTGCCCTTTATGTTTCTGGGGGAGATAAGAACAGAGAGGCATACAACGGCATGGTAACAGGTAACCAGTATGCAGTAGGTGCAGAATTACCACTTCTTTCTTCAGATTTACTGATTTTAATTCGTACCTCTGAAGATATTTCTCATTCAGCAGCACTTCTTCCTGATGTAAATAATAATGGGCGTGGTGCTTTCCTTGTATATGCTGATTATAATCACAAACTCACTAATAAATTGAGCCTCCAGGTTGGTGCTGGTTACTTGCAGGCAAATGACAATCGCGTAGATGGTAATGCTGCTTTAGGTACAAAAGATGCAGGGATGCATATGGGTACAGAAGTTAACGCTCAGCTTAAGTATGTGTTAGGTAAAAACATGAGCATTACTGGTGCCGTTGCCTGGGCTGACCTTGGTGATTATTATAATGATTATGTTTATAATACTTTTGACAATAATGCAATCCATCCTGATAGCCTCTGGAGAGCACTTGTTAAATTTAACTATGCTTTCTAAGATTTTTTAATGTGTAGTTGGAAAAGCCCGACACTTCCGGTCGGGCTTTTTTATTTTTAAATCTCTTTGAATGTTAAAAAAAGCTAAAATTTTAATTCTTAAGTGCTCAAATTCCTCACATAAATTTATCTTTCCTGATGGCAATAACTTTACCCATAAAAGTAAACTTTAGAATTGGGGGTCTTGCTTATATAAGTTAAGATGATTAAATTGTAATCAGATACAATTAAGGAGGCAATAATGATTGATTACGAAAAATTTACTGTAAAGTCCAGGGAAGCAATCCAGAAGGCCTATAATTTAGCTCAAAGAGAGGGGCACCCTGCAGTTGAGCCAGAACATATAATATATGTGCTTCTTGAGGACCAACAAAGTGTTCCCTATCAAATAATTAGTAAAATTGGTTATACTCCTAAATCACTTGCTTCGGAAATTAAAAAGGTTTTAGATAAAATGCCAGTAGTATGGGGTGCTAAAATTTATTTTTCTAATGGGACGGAAAAATTATTTTCAAAAGCCTGGGAAGAAAAGGATTTATTGAAAGATGAGTATGTAAGCACAGAACACATACTTTTAGCTTTTGTAGAACTCGATATACCCTCTTCAAAGATTTTTAAAGAGCGGGGTATCAATAAAGAAAAAATTATGTCTCTACTAAGAGAAGTTAGGGGAAACCAGAATGTGGTAGACGAGAATCCTGAAGATAAGTATCAGGCTCTTGAAAAGTATGGCAGAGATCTAACAGAGCTGGCAAGCAGGGGGAAATTAGATCCCGTAATAGGAAGAGATGAAGAAATAAGAAGGGTGATTCAGGTGCTCTCGAGAAGAACTAAAAATAATCCCGTTCTAATAGGAGATCCTGGTGTAGGTAAAACAGCAATTGTAGAAGGCTTGGCACAAAGAATTGTAAGTGGAGATGTTCCAGAAAATCTTAAAAATAAAAGGTTAATTGCTTTAGATTTAGGGGCAATGATTGCAGGAGCAAAATATAGGGGTGAGTTTGAGGATAGATTAAAAGCGGTATTGAAGGAAGTTACATCCTCAGAGGGTAAGATTATACTTTTTATAGATGAACTACATACTATTGTTGGTGCTGGTAAAGCTGAAGGAGCCATGGATGCGGGAAACATGATAAAACCACCCTTAGCAAGGGGAGAACTTCACTGTATAGGTGCAACTACTGTTGATGAATACAGAAAGTATATTGAAAAAGATGCGGCTTTAGAAAGAAGATTTCAACCTATTTATGTAGCAGAGCCATCAATAGAGGATACAATAGCAATACTAAGAGGTTTAAAAGAAAAATATGAGGTTCATCACGGTGTAAGGATTAAAGATACTGCACTTGTTGCTGCTGCAACACTATCCCATAGATATATTGGAGATAGATTTTTGCCCGATAAGGCTATAGATCTCATAGATGAAGCAGCATCTAAGTTGAGAATCGAAATTGATAGCGTACCTATGGAAATAGACGAAGTGCAAAGAAAGCTAATTCAATTGGAGATTGAAAGACAGGCTTTGAAAAAAGAAAGGGATGAAGTTTCCCTTGAAAGGCTTGTGGAAATAGAGAAAGAGATTGGGAACTTAACTGAAGAACTAAGTGCTCTTAAGTTAACATGGGAAAAGGAAAAACAAATAATATCTGAAATAAGGGCGATAAAAGAAGAGATTGATAAACTAAAAACTGAAGAACAAGAAGCCCTTAGAAAAGGAGATCTTACAAGAGCTTCTGAAATTAAGTATGGAATACTTACTGAGCTTAATAGAAAACTGAGTGAAAAAAATGAGGAACTAAAACAGATACAGAAGGATAGAAAGATGCTTAAAGAAGAGGTTGATGAAGAGGATATTGCTAAAATTGTTTCTAAATGGACAGGTATTCCCGTGTCAAAACTCCTGGAAGGGGAAAAGGAAAAACTAATACATATGGAAGAAAGATTGGCAAAAAGGGTAGTGGGTCAGGAAGAGGCGATTAAAGCCGTTTCAAATGCGGTCAGGAGGAGTAGGGCTGGATTACAGGATCCAAATAGGCCCATAGGTACTTTTCTATTTTTAGGTCCCACTGGCGTTGGGAAGACGGAGCTTGCTAAAGCATTAGCTGAGTTTTTATTCGACGATGAAAAGGCTATTATTAGGATAGATATGTCTGAATATATGGAAAAACACACAGTATCAAGGCTTATTGGTGCTCCACCAGGATATGTGGGATATGAGGAGGGTGGACAACTTACAGAGGCTGTAAGGAGAAGGCCCTATTCTGTTATACTCCTTGATGAGATTGAAAAGGCTCATAGTGATGTGTTTAATATTCTTTTGCAAGTTTTTGATGATGGACGTTTGACAGATGGAAAAGGTAAAACTGTGGATTTCAAAAACACTATAATTATTATGACCTCCAATATTGGAAGCCAGTATATTCTTAATGAAGATGCTACAGAATATGATATAAAAAGAAAGGTTCAAGATTTATTAAAAGAATATTTTAAGCCCGAGTTTCTTAATAGAGTGGATGAGATAATAGTTTTCCATAGATTAGAGAAAGAACATTTAAAACAGATAATTGAAATTCAATTAAGTAAACTTAGAAGGATATTAATGGATAGAAAGATTGAAATTGAAACCAGCGAGTCTTTGATAGATTTTCTCGTTGAAAATGGATATGATCCCACTTTTGGTGCAAGACCTTTAAAAAGATTGATACAGAGAGAGATACAGGATAGGCTTGCGGCAGAGTTGTTATCAGGAAATATAAAGGATGGAAATAAGGTTATAATTGATTTTGATAAAATTACAGGAAAGGTTATTTTTAAAGTCATATGAGATAGAACATTTTTTTAGAAATATCTAAATAAGGGTTATTCTTTTTTGTCTTTTTTAGGTATGTTTTCAAAAGTGCAGGAAGTAAATTCAATATGTTCACGTGTTAGATCTGATAGTTTCTTTTCTATCTCCCTTAGTTGTTCCATAAGACACTGCAAAACCTGGGCTTCTGGATCGGGAAGTTTTTCGTCTATTTTAACTTTATCGCCACCTCTAAAAACAATTCTTCCAGGGATACCTACAACAGTGGAGTTATCTGGAACATCTTTAACAACAACGGATCCAGCACCAATTAAACAGTTGTTACCTACTGTTATTGGGCCTAGCACTTTTGCACCTGCACCGATTACCACATTATTACCTATTGTAGGATGCCTTTTACCTTTTTTCCATGATGTGCCGCCCAGGGTGACTCCATGATAAATTGTTACATCATCTCCAATTTCTGCAGTTTCGCCAATTACCACCCCCATCCCATGATCAATAAAGAATCTTCTACCTATTTTTGCTCCTGGATGAATTTCAATGCCCGTTAAAAAGCGGGCAATGTGTGACACTAATCTTGCAAGAAGTTTTAAATTTTTCATCCACAGGAAATGCGATATTCTGTGAATAAGTATTGCATGAAAACCAGGATAGCAAAGAATAACTTCTAATACATTCCTTGCTGCAGGATCTCTTTCGAAAATGCAATCTATTTCTTTTTTTATCTCTTTGAGCCAGCCCATATTAACCTTTTAAAGGGAAAGTAAGCATAACCTCTGTACCCCTACCTTTCTCACTTTTATACTTCACAGTAGCATTATGTATAATTATAACACGTTTCATAAGATTTAATCCAATAGTTATTGCATCACCTCTTTTGTATATGCTTTGAGACTCAAGATATTCATTAATCTCCTTCACAGTCTTTTCAGGTAGTCCTATTCCTGTATCAATAATTCGCACAACTGCATTTTTCTCTTCCTGATTAAGAATAACCCTTATCGTACCTTTTTCGGGTGTAAACTTAATTGAGTTTCTTAAGATATGTAAAAAGGTTTGAATTAGCATTAATTGCTCACCAAGAATAACAATTGGGATATTTGGTATATCCTGTATAAGCTTAATTTTTTTCTCTAAAAGTTCCTTTTCTATTCTGGTAATTGTATTCTTCAGAAGATATGCTAAATCTATTTCCTTGAGGATATATTTTTCCTTTTCCACATCTAACCTTGCCAGAAGAATTATATCTTCAATTGTATTATAAAGCTTTTCAGCACATGTAAGCATTATATCAATACCTTGCTCTTGTAGCGGTGTCAACTCTCCTAAATCTTTATTTTTGAATAATTTTAAGTAACCAAAAAGTGGTGTTAAAGGGGTTTTAAACTCATGGGATATGCTATGTAAAAAGTTGCTCTTCAAATTATCAAGCTCCTGAAGTTCTTTGTAAGCCCTTTGTAGTTCTTTTGTCTTTTCTCTAACAATGTTTTCTAAGTTTTCTCTTGCCTCTTCAAGCTCAAAAGTTAACATTTCCATTTGCTGGTTTGATGCTTGAAGCTCCTCATTCATACTGGAAATTTCTTCCATTTGTTCCTGTAATTGTTTTTCTTTTTCGTAGAGGTTTTGCATTGCCTTATTGAGAATTTTTACAAAATCTTTTATTTCCCTATTCTTGAATATGTTTGGATCTATGAGCTTTTGTTGACTAAAAAAATTTTGCGATAACCTCATAAGGGTATCTATGTCCTTAATAATTTTTTTATAAAAAATTAAAATTAAAAAGAATATTATCAAGATCAGGAGAATTGTAATCCCAAATCCTAATTTATTGTAAAATTCATTATTCTTAAAAATCTCTTCATTTATATGGGTATGCATGTTTTTTAATAGTTCATGTATTTTAGAATAACTATTTTTTAACTCGCTTTTATAATGTAGCACTTTAACTAAATTCTCTGGTGTTGATAAATATAATGTTAATTCATTATAAAGTGTTAATGCTAAATCTGTAAGATTTAAAAAACTGTTTTTTAAATTAGAGATATTAGGGTCTTTCTCTCCGTGACAACTTGTACATCCTTTTACCATATAATCTATTTTTACAAGATTTTTATAATTGCCTATTTCATTGTAAATGTTGAGAATAGCCTTTTTAGCAAAAGTTAAGTCCTTCTGTTTTGCAGCACTTATAACTTCATCAGCATTTTGATCAATTTTTATAATTAGATGGGAAGTTTTATCATTTAAGAGTTGAAGACTTTGTTGTGTATTAAGCAATCTTTGTTGACTTTGAATTTGATAAAAACCAAAACAGGCAAGTATAATAAGGGAAACTATAATAAGGGTGCTAATAAAAATAAAAAACCGTTTCATAACTTTTTAAATATAACATTTAATTTGTAAAAAATAAATAAAGTTAATAAAAATGAAAATAATAATATTTTTCTTGTTTTTTGGTGTTTTTTGTAATTCTTTTTAGTTTCTCTAAAAATCAAAAGAGAAATTTGTATTTCGAAAATATTGATATAATTGTTCCAGAAGAATATGTAAATTTAATCACGCCTGATAATGTGGAAGTTAAAAAAATCGTCAATAGGGTTCAGGATCCAGTTAAAGCTTATTATTATGTAAGGGATCTTATACTCTTTAATCCAACGATGGCAACAAATAATCCAGAGGCAACAATAAAATTAAAAGAAGGGAACTGTTTAAGTAAAGCAGTTCTTCTTGTTTCACTTTATAGAGCACTTGGAATTCCGGAAAAACATGTGAGAGTAGTAGTAGGAGAACTGCATAGCAATAGAATGCCTATTAAACATGCCTGGGTAGATGTAAAATTTAACGAAGTCTGGTTACAGCAGGATCCCACGGATTTGATTGGATTATTTGAATTCGATCAATTTAAAGATAGAGATTATCTTATAAAATTTGTAAGAACGGAAAATTATTGTTTTAATGATTCTGGTTTTGCATTGGTATCTCAGAAGAACATGTTTAAATAACTTATCTCCCCATATTCTATAAGATTTAAATCCTTATTATCCCATAACCATCTTGTTTAATTTAAATTATCCTTGCAAAAAAAAAATTAAAGTGTTATTTAATAAAAAAATTACAAAGAGGGGTTAAATTATGAATAAATTTGTTTTTCCGGATAAAAATGATACTTTTTTAATAGTTGTAGATATTCAGGATAATTTATTGAAAGTTTTTAAAGATGAAGTTAAGGAGAGAATTTTAAGCAAAAGTAGCACATTAATTCGTTATTTTAGACAGCAAGCAATGCCTATTCTTGTATTTGAACAATATCCCAAGGGCATAGGGCCTACAAATGAAAGAATAAAGGAAGCTCTGGAAGATGACTATAAACCAATTACTAAAACTTGTTTTTCAGGTTTTTTGGCTGAGAATTTTAAAGATGCTATTGATATAATAAAGAAAAAAAATGTTGTTCTTATAGGTATAGAGGCACATATTTGTGTTTTACAGACCTGCTATGATTTGTTATGTTCTGGATATAATGTATATGTATGTGCCGATGCTGTGGGAAGTAGATTTGATCTCGATTGGGATGTTGCCATTAAAACTATGGAAAAAATGGGTGCTATAGTATTAACTACAGAAATGCTAATTTTTAGGTGGTTAGGAAGGGCTGGCACAGAAGAGTTTAAATGTATGTTACCATATCTGAAGTAATTTCTTGATGAGACTTCGCTTTTTTATTAGATATTTTATATATGTCCTTTTGACACTCTTTCTATATCACACCGCCTTTTTTCTGAAATATTTTGAGTTAAAACAAATTAATCCAAGATTATGGAAAGATATATTACACATTTGTATTAGGTTTGATTTAGCATCAGCAAGTTATTTCTTAATGCCTGTTTTATTGTTTATATATTTACCGGTGAGAGAAAGGTTTAAAAACTACTTTAAGTTTCTTTTTATTCTGTTCTATTTTTGGCTAATTTTTTTCATAATATATCTTTTTATTGACTTGATATACTATGAATTTTCTCTTAGACATCTTAGTTTTGAAATATTAAATGCTAAAGGAGATATTAAACCCCTTTTAAAGATTGGTCTTACCAAGTATAGGTTTGAAACGTTTTTTTTAATAATTTATGTCCTTCTTTTAAGTTACAGCTATTTTAAAGTATTCAAGCAAAAATTCTTGAAAAGCAAATTTAATTCACCTCTGCTAAATATTTTTAGCTTCTTTATTTTATGCTTTATTCTAATTATTTTCTCTCGTGGTGGGTTTCAAATGAAACCTATAAAGCTAAGTGATGCTTTTGTTTTCGAGAATCCTTCATTTGGTCATCTTTGTCTTAATGGGTTCTATACCACTATTAAAACAATTTATGAGGTAAAGATTAAAAAAAACAAAAATAGATATGAAAATTTCAAGTGTGATGTGAGGGATTTAACAAAATTCAGGGAGTTTTTTTATGCCCATAAAGAGATTTACTATAGTGATGAGTTTCCCCTTTTAAGAAGGTTTGATTATAATTCCAAAGAGTTCAGAAAATTAAATATTGTTATATTTGTGATGGAAAGCTGGACCGGCAAATTCATCAAGTCACTAGGTCACGAAGTTAATGCTACGCCTTTTTTTGATAGTCTTACAAGAAAAGGTCTTTTATTGAAAAATTTTTTTGCAAATGGTCAAAGATCCATAGAGGGCATATCTGCAATA
>CALINM010000227.1 GCA_938045315.1 uncultured bacterium
GCAGAATGTGGATGGGCATACATAGGGGTATGGAAGTTGTTTATGGTTCTATATTAGGGACTCTTATTACTTATTTTGTTTTTTTGTTTTATGAAGGATAATCAACTTAAGGATATAATTATTCTTTTTTTAGCAGCATCGTTAATGATGTTTGCAACACCACCATTTAATTTTTTCTTTTGTGCCTATTTCTCTTTACCCGTTGCACTATTAGTAATAAGAAGATGCAAAAAACCATTCCTCTATGGATTTTTGTATGGACTTTTTTATTATGCTATGTCCATGTATTGGATTACCTATGTATTGACAAAATACGGTAATATTCAATATCTTATTAGTATTTTTTTGTTCCTCCTTTTGATTGCCTATTTATCTTTATACTATGCGGTATTTTTTTTCTTTGTCAGTAGAAATAAAAGCTTATCAATAATAAATACCTTATTTTTTAGCTTTTTCTGGATTTTTTTAGAATTTATAAGAAGTAATTTTCTTACGGGCTTCCCATGGATGCTAGTTGGATATACGCAATATAATTTTCTACCCCTTATTCAAATATCATCAATATCTGGTATTTATTCAGTATCATTTATTGTTATATTCATTAGCTTTTCGATCTATTATCTTTTTATTAAGGCAAGATTCAGGTATTTGCCAATGCTTGTTTCTATAATTTCTATATTAATATTGTTTTTTTGGGGGACTCAAAAGATTAAGTCTATAAAAAATGAAGTTAAGGGTAAAAGAATACTTAATGTTCTACTCGTTCAAGGAAATATAGATCAGTCCCAAAAATGGGAAAAGGAGTTACAGAAAAGTATTATTTTAAAACACTTAAAATTGACCAGGGAAAATATAGATCCTAAAACAGATCTGGTTGTTTGGTCAGAAACAGCACTGCCAATAATTTATGGAGTTGATAAAGAAATTACAGAATTTTTTAGAAAAGAATCCGAAAATTTTAATATTCCTATTATATCTGGTTTTGTAGGTTTTAAATGGGATGATAAGGGAAATCCAAAATTAACAAACAGTGCTGGTGTTTTTTACAAGGGCGAACTTATAGATAAATACGATAAAGTACACTTAGTTCCTTTTGGTGAGTATGTACCACTTCAGAATTTTTTATTTTTTGTAAATAAACTCGTTTCTGCTGCAGGGGATTTTGTGCCAGGAGAGAATATAAAAACGTGTACATTTAATGATCAAAGTTATGGAATAATGATTTGTTATGAGTCTATTTTCCCTGAAATTTCAAAGAAATTGAGCACAAATGGTGCAAATGTACTAATAAATATAACCAATGATGCGTGGTTTGGTAAGTCACCAGCCCCTTATCAGCACTTTGCTATGAGTATATTCAGGGCTGTGGAGAATAGAAAATATCTCATAAGGGTTGCAAATACAGGAATTACAGCTATTATAACACCTTGGGGAGAAGTATTATCAAAGACAGAAATATTTGAAGATGGAGTAATAAAGGGGGTTGTATTCTATTAATGAATCAGGAAATTATGTATATTTATAGTGATTTAGAACGTTTAAAAAAATTAAATAAAGTTTTAAGTGATAAATTTTTCTTCGAGCAGAGAGGTTATGTCTTAGAGGATATTCCTGATTACCTACTAGAACTCTCTTTTCCTGTTAAAAATCCTTTACCTTTTTTAGATATGGAAGGTAATAATATACTGGATATAGGTTGCGGTAGTGGTTTGGATATTTATCTCATTAAGAAGAAGTTTCCCGATAAAAATATCATAGGTATTGACATATCACTTCCATTACTACTTGAAGCTAAAAAGATCAATAAAGAATTAGTTTGTTCCGAGGCTCTGGAACTTTCTTTCAAAGATGGTATTTTTTCAACGGTTATTATGAATGGTGTCTTTAATTTAATAAGAGATAAAGAAAAACTTCTTATTGAAATAAATAGGGTTTTATGTAATGGCGGGACTCTTTTTATCGCAGATATTTATAAAAAGTTCAATTTCATAATATCCAGTGAGGCAGACCTTTTTAATATAGGTCAGTGTATGATGCTGAGTGAATTATACAAAATGTTTAAAAATTATGGATTTAAGTATGAATTTGGAGAGTATGAAAGGGAAATTGTTCCTGGTATTGGGATTTTTGCTATAAAATGGAGAAAATTATGAATAAAGGCCCCCTTAATCCTGATAATAATCCCTTTTATGCTTATCCAAACTCCATACCTGAACTATACTGGAAGCGTTTGGAAAGTGTTTATAGGGAACGAATAATTGATTTTATTTTTTTATCTCACCACGCCTCTGCAGATTTAGATAATAAAAGAGTTTATTTAGAGTTGGAATTAAATCATACTTACCAGCTCTATCTGGTTATTTTGTTTTATCTATATCATAGGAAGACATCACCCCTTTCTAATAAAAGTATTTGGGTGTTACCTAATGAATTAAGAGGAGGAGTGCATTTTTTTAAAGATTCACATCCAATCAACATAGAAACTCTTTTAAAATGTTTTAAGAATAAAGAACAAATTGGAGAAATTGTCAAAATGTTAGGTGGTTCTTTTATTGGTGCTGGAGATATTGGTTTTATTATACCAGTTTTTGAAGATATTCTACTTAGATATATTTTTTGGGAAGGTGATGAAGAGTTAAGTGATAATCTAACAATAAATGTGAATAAAAATTTGGAGGATTTTTTCCCTTTGGATGTAATCTGGGCAATGATAAATATTGTAAATCAAATAATTACAGATCTTTATGAGAAATTGACAAAATAAGTTCTTAATGGTATATGTAATATTATGAGATGT
>CALINM010000228.1 GCA_938045315.1 uncultured bacterium
TTTCCCTGAAGGTATTCCTGTTGGGTATGTAATAGAGATAAATAAGCCCTTTGGAGATTATTTTCTTGATGCCTATGTGGTCCCTGTTGTTGATATTTTAAAGGTGAGAGAAGTAATTGTGATAAAATCTTTCTTTAAAAACATATTTTCAAGATAAAGTGCATCAACATTCTTTCTTAAATCCTCATTTTCTTTCAATATTTTTTTTGCATCTACAATGCTTTTAATAAAGTTCAGAAATATCTTCCCCGAATCTTTTGCTACAAAGGAAGGCAAAAGAATAAACCTGATTATCTTGTTTTTTTCATTAAAAATTGCTGGTTTTACTAAATAAAATGCATTCGTTGAAATATAAAGTAAAAAAATAAAAAATAATTTTTTCTTTAATCTTTTATCGAACATCTACATCATACTTGGACAGCCACTTCTTTGAGTAAGTCAAGCTTATCGAGAACACTACCCGATCCCTTTACAACACAAAAGAGAGGATCTTCAGCAATTATAATAGGAAGTCCAGTTTGTTCTCTTAGAAGAATGTCTAAATTTCTAAGCAGTGCACCACCACCAGCAAGCACGATACCCCTATCAACTATATCAGATGCTAATTCAGGGGGTGTTCTCTCTAAAGCAACTTTTACAGCCTCTACAATCGAATTTATAGGTTCTGAAAGTGCTTCTCTAATTTCCTCAGAATTGATTTCTAAAGTTTTTGGAATACCATCGATCAAATCCCTACCCTTTATAGTCATTTTTCTTAACTCACTTTCTGGTTCTGGATAGGCAGTACCCAAATTAATTTTTATAAGTTCTGCGGTTCTTTCACCTATAAGCAAACTATATTTTCTGCGAATATACTGAATTATTGCTTCATCCATTTTATTCCCAGCTACTCTTACTGATTGACAGTATACAATGCCAGATAAGGAGATAACTGCTACTTCTGTTGTCCCACCACCTATATCTACAATCATATTTCCTACAGGTTCTGTAATGGGAAGACCTGCACCAATTGCAGCTGCCATGGGCTCCTCGATCATATAAACAGCCCTGGCCCCAGCTGATTCAGCTGATTCTTTTACTGCCCTTCTCTCTACAGGAGTTATTCCCGATGGAATTGAGATTACAACCCTTGGTCTTACAAAACTTTTTCTATTATGAACTTTCTGGATAAAATACCTGAGCATCGCTTCGGTTACTTCATAATCTGCAATCACACCATCCTTCATTGGTTTTATAGCTAAAATATTTCCCGGTGTTTTACCAACCATTTCTTTAGCTTCCTGCCCTATGGCAAGAATTTTCTTGGCTCCACCTGCATCCTTTTGAATAGCTACAACAGTTGGTTCAGAACACACAATCCCTTTGCCTTTAATATATATCACGGTATTTGCTGTTCCCAGGTCTATGGCAACATCATTAGAGAACCAACCAAAAAAGGAATCAAAAAGCATAAAAAAACCTCCACTTAATTTATGCCTTAATATTTTATTAAAAACTGGTAAATAAAAAAACTATCTTTTTTCCCTTGCTTTTAAAACCCTTGCTGATACACCCTTTAGTACAAACTTATCTAACGCATTAATAACTAACTCTGCTACATACTCTTTAACTTCTACCAGGGTTGTATTATCAGAGATTTTTATTCTACCTATATCATTAGCTTTAATGCCAGCTTTTTCTATAAAAGCTCTAAAAATATCCTTTGGTTCAATCTTATCCTTTTTACCTATTGTAATTAAAAGTTTTTTCATGTTCTGGCCATTATGTTCTTTTCTTTCCTCTTCAAAATCAGTTAAATTAGAATTTATTATAAAAGAGGCGATAAATTTTTTTAATAATTCTTCCTTTTCAAGCATCTTTAACTTAGGTGATATATTTTCTATAAGCCTTTTACCTTTTTCCAGAACTTCATCAATTTGGATAAGAAAATTCTTTAATTTAATCTCTATTAGTTCTTCCATCTCGGGAACTTCAGTTTTGAGAATTTTTGTTTTAGTTATCCTCTCGATTTCCCTTAAACTCCTGTACTCGTGGGGTGTAACAAAAGTAATTGCCACACCTTCTTTACCTGCCCTACCAGTTCTTCCAATTCTATGTACATAGTTTTCAGGATTCTGGGGAATGCTATAATTAATAACATGGCTTACGTCACTAATATCTATACCTCTTGCTGCAACATCTGTTGCAACAAGTATATTTATGTCTTTTTTCCTAAATTTGCTCATTACTCTTTCTCTTTGAGCCTGCGAATAGTCACCATGTAAAGCATCTGCACTATATCCGCGATTTTTTAAAGCATACGCTACTTCATCAGTTTCTTTTTTAGTATGACAGAAAATAAGAACCTGATCTTCTATCTCCGTATCAAGAATTTTTGTAAGAACATCGAGTTTTTCACTTTCTCTAACTTCATAAAAAATCTGTTTTATATTAGGAACGATAATGCTTTCTCTGCTCAATGATATTCTCTCTGCATCTTTTAAATATTTTTTTGAAATTGCAATAATACCCTGTGGCATGGTTGCTGAGAATAATAATTTTTGACAATCCTCAGGAACAAAGCCGAGTATTTCCCTTATATCCTCCTCAAATCCCATATCTAACATCTCATCAGCCTCATCAAGAACAAGGCATTTAATTTCTTGAAGATAAAGTGTTTTTCTATTAATATGATCTATTAATCTTCCTGGTGTCCCCACAACTATCTGAACGCCTTTCTTTAAAGCTCTAATCTGGTTATCTATCGATTGACCTCCATAAATAGGAAGAGCATAAACTCTAAAGCTGGAAGATATTTTGTTTATCTCCTGGGCAACCTGAATGCAAAGCTCTCTTGTGGGGACTATTACAATTGCATATGGATTTTTTTGCTTTCTCAACCGCTCTAATATGGGTAGTGCAAAAGCCATTGTTTTTCCGGTACCCGTTGGTGCCTGAACAATGAGATTTTTATTCTCCAGGATCAATGGTATTGCCTCTCTTTGAACTGGTGTGGGCTCTTCAAAACCTAAATCATAAAGAGGCTCTATCAGATGCTCAGAAAGTCCCAAATCTTCAAACTTACTAACTGTTTTAATTTTCTTCACTTTTTTCCCTTTAAATTTTTTATTTTTTCTTATAGTAATTCACATTATGGAAAAAACAAAACCTGAAAAAAAATGTGGTAGTTTTTTCACAAAAGAAAAACATAAGGCTAATAACTATAACATAATTATTCCCCAATGTAAATGTAATTGGAGGGTATTCTCTCAAATAGGTACGAACATATTAACCAAAAAAATGTAGTAAATGCGACGATGGGGTATTTTTTGGAGGATAATGTGCCTGTCCCCATTTTCCCATTTTGATTTTATTAAATCCTTTTCAAAGTATTTTTTGATTATGATACCATGCTTTTAGGAAGGAACCACTAAAAGAAGCTATCTTTTTTATTTTCAATTATTTGGATTTCCTCCTCCGTTAATCCATATAATTTATATACCAGTTCATCTATTTCTCGCTCAAGGGCTGAGGTGTCGGTGTTTGGATCTTGCTTTTTGGCAGCGAGGATTTGGTCAATTTCTTTTGAAACAACATCTCGATTGGGTAGAGAAGAAATATCAATAGGTCTTTGCATTTCATGTATGGCATCTATAAGATTCTCTTTTGCTTCTTCAATGGTTGCTTCCTGTGTAAGCGCGGTTGGGACATCATCAGTCTATGTCACCCACCATTTCACGCTCTTTACTAAGGTAACTTTTATTTTCATTATGCACACCTCCTGTTTAAATATATTTTA
>CALINM010000229.1 GCA_938045315.1 uncultured bacterium
CATTTACTACCATATCACAGTAAATACCCGTAACCCCATTCAACACAAGGGCTGGTGTATTTGGCATAACTCTTACTATTTTAGAGTTTTTAAGATATTTTTTAATAAAATTAACAGTGATTCCAGCAACAATGCTAATAATTACCTTTTTCTCAGAAAATTTTTTTATCTTCTCCAATACTTCTTCTACATTCTCTGGTTTAACGGCAATAATGATTATTTGAGCATTTTTTAATGCTTCAAAATTATCAAATACTTTAACATTTAAATTTTCGGTTATAAAATCAACTTTGCTTTTATCTTTTTCTACTCCGATTACATTTTTCCTGTCTATTACCCTAGCATCTAAAATTCCCTTAAGTAATGCCTGACCCATATTGCCCAAACCAACTATAGCTATGTTTTTCATATCTCCTACCTACTTTTTAATCTTTTTAGGATCTAATTTTAATGCTATAAGAAGAGGACTTGCAATAAATATGGAAGAATATGTACCTATGATAACTCCCAGTGTAATTGCAATAGCAAAGCTTCTTAAAACCTCGCCTCCAAAAATAAGTAGTGCAACAGCTGAAAAAAGAGTTGTCAATGAAGTAATAATTGTTCTTTTCATTGTCTCATTAATGCTTATATTCAGCACCTCTTTTAAGTTTGAGGATACTTTTTTCCTAAGATTTTCTCTGATTCTATCAAAGACCACCACTGTATCTGTTAAAGAGTATCCAGCAATAGTTAATAGAGCTGTTAGAATTAAAAGATCCATTTCATATCCCATTATATACATTATGCCCACTATTCCTATTACATCATGATAAGTAGCAATTGCTGCTGCAATTCCAAATTTTTTTTCAAATCTCCATGCTAAATAAAGAATTATACCAATAGCTGAAAGGATAAAAGCAATAGTAGCATCCTTTTTTAAATCACTACTAACCCTTGGTCCTATTTCAACTATTCCTTCCATTATATATCCGTCCTTAGAAAGTGAAGAATCTAATACCTTATCTAAAATATCTGAAATTTTCTCTCCATTCACTTCAACAAGTTTAGTTTTAAAAATTGCTTTATTCTCTTCTGGTAAATGAGCGATGTCAAAATTTACACCCGTTTTTGAAGCTATCTGTCTTATTTCTTCAATTGTTAGGTTCCTTGAAAATTTAACGGTAATCGCATTGCCACCACTGAAATCGATACCTACCCCCTTACCACTAAACATCATTAAAATTGCGTATAAACCTAAACTAATAAGTATAACTGATAGTATAACTGCCGGTGTTAAAACCTTAAAAAAATCAATATTGAACTTCTTTATCGCCATTCTATTTCTCCTAAATACTCAAACTTGTTATTTTCCTATTCCAGACAAGATAATCATAAACAGTTTTAGTCCCCACAAGAACTGTAAATAAATTAATTGCGATACCTATAGTAAGAGTTACAGCAAAACCCTTTATGGGACCCGTACCAAACTGAAAAAGTATAGCGGCGGTTATTAAGGTAGTTATATGAGAATCAACAATTGTCCAAAAGGCATTCTTGAATCCTGATTCTATAGCATTTCGTACAGTTTTTCCCAGGCCAAACTCTTCTTTAATTCTTTCAAATATGAGAACATTAGAATCCACACCCATACCGATCATTAAAATTATTCCTGCTATACCTGGCAAGGTCAGGGTTGCTCTCATTGCTGCTACAACTGCTAAAAGATAAACAAGATTTAAAATTAATACTGATATAGCAATAAATCCAGCCTTTTTGTAGTATATGACCATAAATATAAGAACCGCTACAAAGGCAACAATAGCAGAAATAAGCCCCTTTTTTATTGAATCCATACCTAAAGTGGGTCCTACAGTTATATTTTGTATTACTTTAACTGGTGCTGGAAGCGAACCGGCCCGTAATACAATTGCCAAATCTGAGGCTTCTTTATGATCAAAATTTCCTTCAATTACAGCCTCACCCCCACCTATTCTATCACGTATAACAGGGGAAGAGTATGAAACACCATCAAGTATGACAGCCATTCTTTTCCCCACATTTTCACCCGTAACCCTCTCAAATACCCTTGCTCCTTCGGCGTTAAATTTCATCCATACATAGGGTTGATTAAACTGATTATTTATCCTAACAGCAGCATCCTGAAGTAACCTTCCTGTAATTAAAGGCTCTCTATTAACAGCTATGGTGTATTGTTGTATTTCACCCGTTTCCCTGTTTACCCTTTTCTCGGGTATTAGTTCCACTTCAGGTGGTATATCCCCTTTTGAAATCATATCTGGAGTTACATCTTCTCTTACAAGTTTAAACTCGAGCATTGCCGTCTTCCCCATGAGTTCTATTGCTCTTTTAGGTTCCCTGATCCCTGGTAACTCGACAACTATATTATCTTTGCCCTGTGTATGAATTATTGGTTCAGTTACACCAAATTGATCAATCCTATTTCTAATTGTTTCCAGAGCTTGCTTTACCGCAGATTGTTCAATCTGATCCTTTATTTTTGGATCAAACTCAAGCTTATATGAAACTGATACTGCATCTTCCTTAAGCCTGCTTATATCAACTCTTGAAAACAATTCTTTAGTCAAAATTTTCTCCATCTCATCCCATTTCTCTTTGAAAGGCGTTGTAATTACAATACCTTCATTTTCTACTCTAACGGACTCAAAAATTAAATTCTTTTTTGTAAATACATCTTTAATTTGAGATGCCTTACTCAATAAATCTGCTTCATAGGCTTTTTTTGTATCCACTTCCAGAAGAACGTGTATCCCCCCCTGCAAATCAAGACCTAATTTGATAGGTTCGACAAAGAAAAGCTTTTTAACATTCTTGGGTAAATTTTTCACAAATGTTGGTAATAGAATATATACAGAAGCCAGTAGTAGCAAAAAAATTAGCACAAATCTCCAATCAAGTTTTTTCATCATTCTACTCCAGATTTGTAGATATTAAATATCTGCATCAAATTCCTGATTCATTACAGCAGCTATGTAGTTTTTATTAACCTTTATTTTAACATCATTCCCAATATCAATTGTCACTGCCTTTTCTGCCACTCCCGTAACTGTACCATAAATTCCTCCTGCAGTTAGCACCTTATCCCCCTTTTTTAAAGAATCGATCATCTGTTTGTGTTTTTTTGCTTTTTTTTGCTGAGGCATAATAATGAGAAAATAAAAGATAACAAACATCACTATAAGTGGTAAAAGACCCAATATAGGATTGCCTCCTGTCTGCCCATTAGGAGCTCCTCCCATTGCATAAACATTTGTAATAAAATCAACCATTTTCTTCCTCCTTTTGTAGTTCGTAAAATTTTAACATAAATTCATCAAATTTATCATCAATTATTGCCTGTCTTATTTTTTTTATCAAGGAAAAATAATAGTATAAATTATGAATAGTATTCAACCTCAAGGCTAAAACTTCCCCTATTGTAAATAGATGTCTTAGATATGCTCGTGAATAATTTTTGCAGGTAAAACAACTACATTCTTCATCTACCGGCTTCTTATCAAACTTATATTTTTCTTTTTTTATTAAAACCCTCCCTCGATTTGTATAAAGTGTACCATTCCTTGCATTTCTTGTGGGAACAACACAATCAAACATATCAATACCTCTTCTTATACCTTCAATGAAATCTTCAGGCTTACCAATACCCATTAGATATCTTGGCTTATTTTCTGGTAGAATTTTAATAACCTCTTCCACCATATTCCACATATCTTCTTTAGATTCCCCTATACCAAGACCGCCAATAGCATATCCATCAAAATTAAGAGCCACAAGGTATTCTGAAGAAAATCTCCTTAAGTCTGGAAATATCCCACCCTGAACAATCCCAAAAACTTTAATTTTATTGAATATTTTAGATCTTTCTACACTCCTTTTTGCCCAATTGTTAGTTAACATTACTGCCTCTTTTACCTCCTCATAACTTGCTGGATATGGAGGGCAAACATCTAAAACCATCGCTATATCACTACCTAAAATGGCTTGGTAATCAATGATATTTTCTGGTG
>CALINM010000230.1 GCA_938045315.1 uncultured bacterium
GTTATCTTCAAAGACTTAGCTGGAAATGAATCAACTCCTGTAACCGCTACAATAACACTTCCATAAACATTTTAATCCCCCTTACAGTGTGAAGTATTACTCACTGTGGGGGGGATAAAAACCAAAATGAATGCAGGTACATTATACTCTCATCAATAACCCGTGCTCTCCAGTTATCCCTTCAGCCGTGAGTTTCTTAAAATCAATACCCTCTAAAATCTTTTCAAGGGAGACAAAATTTTTTATGTGTCTCTATTTAGTTTTGAAAGAGATAATACATGGGATTTGTATTCTTGAATTTTCTCTTTTATAGCAATTAATTCTTTTTCCCCTTTATTTATTTCTGCTTCGCTCTTATTTTTACTTTCCAATCCTTTTTTAATTGCCTTTTCAATTCCATCTATTGTTAAATTTATTTTGTCAATCATTTCCCATTTAAACTTGATTTTACTTTTGTTCAGTCGCTCTGCAAAATCATATCTTAGATTGCCAGCTTGCATATCAACTACATTCACAATATAGGTTTTGAAGCTTTTTAACAAAATTTTATCGCCTATGATTTTTGGAAGAGATAATGTGATACCCTTTGAAAGGGCATCTATCATTAATGTCTCCCTTTTGAATCTGTAGTAAAAATCTGATTTTAATTCCCATAGTAGCTCTGTCCTGATAGCTGACACCTTTTCTCCAAAAAGCTCTGATGCAAAGCTGACAATTTCTTCTATAATAGTATCTACATCGTTCAAAAATCTTTTACATATTCGCTGAAAGTTTTTAAAAAGCTTCTCATCTTCCTGTGGTATCCATTTATCAAATGTAAATCTTAATTCATCTATAATTTTGTTCTCAAGGACTTTGTAGAGTTCTTTTAGTGGAATATTGTTATTCTCCAAATATGTCTTATTAATCACCTCATCTAAGTGTGATATTAAAGATTTCTTTTGTTTATCAATATCTTCTTCTAAAATATTTTTTACAAGTTTTTTAATCTCCCCTTCTAACAGAATTTCAAAATCCTCTTTTTTTGTACAATGTCTGCTTTTTTATCTTCAAAAAGTTGTATTTTTTCTTTTAAATCATTTAACGGTGTCTTTAGAGATTTCATTTCCAAATCAACTTCAAATTCTAATTGTTGCAAGTTTTTAAGTATATTATTAGAAACTGCATTAATTAGTACATTACCCTTTTCTTCCATTAAAAATTTATTCAGATCAGCTAAAAACTCTTTTATCCCGCTTTCTAATATTATTCTGTCATCATTGGTTTTTATGCCAGAAAGAGCAAGTTTTGCTGATATGGGATATATCTTTGGTGATTCGTATATCTCGCTAAGAATATTTTTGATAAACTCAACAGATTCTCTTAATTCGTCTTCTGACAGATAGTCTTTTTTGTTAAGGAGGAAAAAAATTTTGCTTGAATATGCTTTTACATCATTCAGAAAGTCAAGTTCATTTTTGCTCATTGGTTGATCTACGGAGACAAGAAAAAAAACTGCATCACTTTTGTGAATATACTGATACGCAACTTCAGTATTATGCTGGTAAACTGACCCAACGCCGGGAGTATCAATGAGCCTGACACCATCTTTCAAGTAAGAAGATGGATAGGTAATGTAGACTTCTGAAACACCCTTTATATTTTTTGGATTGCCCTTTTCTGTGACATAATCACCAAGTTTTTCTAATGGTATTTCCATACATTCTCCATTATTCAAACATACCGTTATTTTGAGATTATCACCATAAGTAAGGATTGTTGCAATAGATGTCAAGGGGACAACTGCAACAGGTAATAAATCACAGCCGATAAGCGCATTTATTAGGCTTGTTTTC
The DNA here is from genome assembly GCA_938045315.1 of uncultured bacterium. GTDB lineage: Bacteria > CALINM01 > CALINM01 > CALINM01 > CALINM01 > CALINM01. Next base: position 1,836 of record CALINM010000230.1, read on the forward strand.
CCCCTCTTAAATTGTCCCATTACGACTATATTAAAGATATTTTTCTCAAGCTTTTCTTTTAGGTGTTCCATTGATATATTGCTATTGCAGCTAAAGAATAATGAAGATATTTCATCTATTATATTAATTAGCTTGCCTTTTAATTCTGAGTAAGCACTACCCACTTTCCCTCCTTAAACACAACTTTGTATAAAACAAAAAACTCCTACTTCCATATATAGAAAGTAGGAGTTATCAGCCCTTAAGGGGCGGTTATGGTGAACTCCATCACCCTTTCAATCTGTAAATTGCTTTTAGATGTAAATTATCAAATACTAATCTCGTTGTCAACATCACTTTTTGGCAGCTCTCATATAGGTATGGACATATTAAACAGAAAAAATATAGTAAATGTGACTAAGAAGTATTTTTTGGAGGAGATATGAGTGAGTGGATTATGAGCCTGTCCCCATTTTTATTTCAATCAAAGATAGCGCAAAAAGGCACGGAGTTTTTATTTCCTTTCAATTATCCTGACCTCCTCCTCCGTAAGCCCATACAAGTTGTAAACCAGTTCGTCTATTTCTCGCTCAAGGGCTAAAGTGTCGGTTTTTGGGTCTTGCTTTTTGTCAGCGAGGATTTTCTCCACCAACTCCTCTATACGACTCACAAGGGGCTGGTTCTCAGGGGTGATGGGGGGTATAGGAAGATTCTCTAAAAATGCTTTTTTATATCTGTAACCTTCTTCACCTAAACCCCCACCAGCATACCATTGTTTAAAGAAATATGTTACGGGATGAGAATTCAAAAGACCACAGATGTATCTAACATGTTCACCAGTCATTAAAAAACTTGTTGCTTCGACATAAAAATTTTCTGTATCAAAATAAAATTGTGGTTGACGAACAATCTCCGAGTACACCACCTTCTCCTTCTCAAACTCGGGGTA
>CALINM010000231.1 GCA_938045315.1 uncultured bacterium
ATGTGCAGGTGTACTGATGAATACTGGTATTGCTGGAGCTAAAGACCCTATTAAAATGGCAAGAGCAATGAAATTAGCTGTAGAAGCAGGTAGGCTTGCCTATTTAGCTGGAAGAATCCCCAAAAGGCTTTATGCCTCAGCTTCAAGTCCCATGGATAATTTAATAGAGTAGGAGAATATTTTTGCTTCCCCGAATTTGCATTGTTACTGATAGAAAATTAGCAGGTAATGATTTTTTACCATATATTAAAAAGTTAGTAAAAAATGGGTTTCAGTTTATCCAGTTAAGGGAGAAGGATTTAAAACCCGCAGAATTATTTGATTTGGCAAAAGACATTTTAGAAATTGGGGAAGGCAAAATTAAACTGATTATAAACGATAGAGCTGATATAGCTTACTTGTTAGACGCAATGGGGGTTCATATGGGCGTTGATAGTATCCCATCGCATATTATTAAAGAAAAATTTGAAAAATTAATTGTAGGTATTTCAGTACACAATAAGGAAGAACTAAAAAGAAACAAAGATTTTGATTATGTTTTTTTTGGTAATGTGTATGAAACGGATTGTAAACCCGGGCTTCAAGGTAAAGGTTTAACATTATTAAGGGAAATAATAAGTTTGACAGATAAACCTGTATATGCCATAGGGGGGATTAATCCAGACAATGTTTTAAATGTTTTAAAAGCTGGAGCATATGGTGTAGCTGTAAGAAGTCTCCCAGTAAGGGATTTTAATGGCCTAATCAAGTTAAGAAAAATTATTGGAGAGTGATATGGATGAAAAAATGAGGGATTTTCTGAAAAAAATAGCGGACTTTGAAGAGATAAGTTTTGAAGAGCTTATTAATGGCATAAAAGAGGGTAAGATTGTTTATTTTAAGAACAGACTAAGAGACACAAAGCCTGTAGCAGTAGGTAGTAATTTGACTGTAAAGGTCAATGCTAATATTGGCACATCAATGAAATGCAGTGATATTGCTCTGGAACTAAAAAAGGTAAGGGTCTGCGAGGAAGCAGGTGCAGATGCAATTATGGACCTCTCCACGGGTGGTGATCTAAATAAAATTAGAAAAGCCATATTGAATGAAACAAACCTCCCTCTTGGTACTGTTCCCATTTATGAGGTAGCTTATGAGGTAATGTTGAAACAAAAAAAGGGTATAGAGAATATGGAATTCTCCCATTTTCTGGATGTTATGGAAAGACAAGCGGAACAAGGTGTTGATTTTATGACGATACATTGTGGGATAACAAAGAATTCTTTGAAGAGATTAGAAAATAAAAAAAGAATTATGGGTGTAGTCTCAAGAGGTGGGGCGTTACTTGTGGAATGGATGAAAAAAAATGGAAAAGAAAATCCCTTATATGAAAAATTCGATGAAATTTTAAGAGTTGCAAAGAAATACAATGTAGTTTTAAGTTTAGGAGATGGGTTAAGACCGGGTTCAACCCTTGATGCTACTGATGGACCACAGATTGAAGAACTCATAACTTTAGGTGAACTTGTTTTGGAATGTAGAAAAAAAGGGGTTCAGGTTATAGTTGAAGGGCCTGGTCATGTTCCAATTAATCAAATAGAGATAAATATAAGGTTAGAAAAAGCACTATGCCATGGGGCACCATTTTATGTTCTTGGTCCACTTGTTACTGATATAGGTGCTGGATATGATCATATTGTATCTGCTATAGGCGGTGCCTGGGCTGCATACTTTGGAGCGGATTTTCTATGTTATGTAACACCTGCTGAACACTTACATCTGCCAGATATGGAGGATGTAAAAATGGGTGTTATAGCTTCAAAAATAGCAGCACATGCTGCAGACCTTGCTAAAGGCAAAAAGCGAGCCTGGAATATGGAAAAAGAAATGTCAGAAAATAGATTTAAACTAAACTGGGAAGGACAAATTAAGAATGCTCTTGATCCAGTATTGGTAAGAAATGTATTAGAAAAAGAGAAGCAAAACACTAAGGAACCCTGTTCCATGTGTGGTGATTTGTGCTCTATTAAAACATCAGAGAGAAGTTTAAAAAAATAGGGAAGCAAACATTGCAAATTTATGATCTTGAAGAGATAATAAGTCAGGAAGAAATTAATAAAAAAATTTTATTTCTTTCAGAACAAATAAATAATTTTTTTCGAGATAGTAGTTTTATAGCCATAGGTGTGCTTAAAGGTGCCTTTTTTTTTATGGCTGAACTGCTTCCCCATTTAAAAAACTGTGAGACCTTCGATTTTATTCAGGCAAAATCATATGAAGGTAATAAAACAACAGGAAAAATAAGAATTTTAAAAGAACCTTCTGTATTGCTAAAAAATAAAAATGTTCTGGTTATCGAAGATATCCTTGATACAGGGATTACTGCAACAGGAATTAAGGAGTATCTATTACAAAGGGATGTAAAAAATGTTTATTTTTGTACCCTACTTGATAAGCCATCGAGAAGAGTCAGACAAATTAGGCCAGATTTTTATGGTTTTGAAATTGGGAATTATTTTGTTGTTGGATATGGTCTTGATTATGAAGAAAAATTCAGGGACAAGAGGGGGATTTATATTCTGAAGTTTAAAAGTTAATAAACAAAATGGAGACAGGCACATAATCCTTTCTCCTTTTAAAACACATCCTCCTCTTTTTAAAATTCCAGGATTAAAAAAATCATGACTCTCTTTTGTAAAATAGACCATTGCGAAAAATCCAACTCAACCCTGCTTCCTTAAGAATTTATTTTTATTTTACATTGCATAAAAGTACATCTGTAAATGATTATGAGGCATAAAAGTAAGCTTAGTGAAGATTACTTTAAAGATAAAAAGAAGAGAATTGAGGCGAAAATTAATTGCTATACCCAGATATAAAAATGTTAAAATAGCATCACTGAGAGATTTTTAGATGTTGTTTGAATAGAGGTAAAAATTGGATGCACGAGAATTGTTGGAAAAATTGATAAGAAACTTCCAACCTCACGACTTTATCCACTTATTCAGATTTAAGAACAGTTCCTTTGTATACTCTAAAGAACACCTTTCACAATACAATGATGAAAATTTCACAGATTGCATCTTCTTGGGAGAAATTCCCTTTGACAGTGTCACTAAACTTCACATCTACGCCTTTAGGGTAAATAAGGACCTCACAGAACGCTCAGGAAAAAAGGCTCAGTACGAAAAGGGTAAAGAGGTTCTCAAAGCAAGTCAAGCCGATGCTGGAATTTTTATATTTTATGATAGCAACGGCAGGTTTAGATTCTCTCTAATCCACGCAAACTACATAGGTACACGCAGAGAATGGAGCCATTTCAAGAGATATACCTATTTTGTATCCCCCGAGGCAACCAACAGGACCTTCCTTCAAAGAATTGGAGATGGAGATTTCTCCTCCCTCAAGAGCATAATTGAAGCCTTTTCAGTAGAGAAGGTTACCAAAGAGTTCTATCAGGAGATTGCCAATTGGTATTTTTGGGCTCGTAAGAATGTGAGATTCCCCCTCGATGCAGAGGCAGAGCAAAATGGCAGAGAAATCGCTCTAATAAGGCTCATTACAAGGCTTATCTTTATCTGGTTTATGAAAGAAAAGGGAATAATTAACAAAAATCTCTTTGATAAAGGGTTCCTTGAAAACATTTTAGTAGATCTATCTCCAGATAGTCCCACCTATTACTTGGCAATACTCCAAAACCTCTTCTTTGCCACGCTCAATACTCCTATCAATCAGAGAAAATTTCGCAGAGAAGAGCGCTACAAGGGGTATCTAAACAAGGATTATATGAATCATACCTATTTCAGACATCATTCTCTATTCAAAAATCCAGAGGAGATGGAAAGGCTGTTCAAAGATATTCCATTTCTCAATGGTGGTCTATTTGAATGTCTCGACAAAAGAAGGGATGACGAATCAAATGAGACGGGCAGAGAGCTCCGCGTAGATGGCTTCTCTGATGACCCTAAAAAACAACCCTATGTGCCAAACTTTTTATTCTTCTCCGATGAAATAGAGGTTGATTTAAATAAAGACTACGACACAAAAGGCAAGAGATACAAAGTTAGGGGACTCATCAATATCTTGAATTCTTACAACTTCACCGTAGATGAAAACACCCCCGTTGATGAAGAAGTAGCCCTTGACCCTGAGCTTTTAGGAAAAGTCTTTGAAAATCTTCTTGCCAGCTATAACCC
>CALINM010000232.1 GCA_938045315.1 uncultured bacterium
CGTATAGATTATTACTCAATGCCATTAAAGTTAGAGATAGTGAATTTAAAGGATAATGTTAAAAAGAGATTATTACTAAGGAAGGGGAGATTATTGATTACAATGGTTTTAAAATAAAAATTTTAAAAGCAATTATAGAAAAGAAATCTGTAATATTTTCCATTTTGTTTGTAAAAAAATAACCATTCCAACAGAGATATTGAAAGAAAAAGCTAGTGCTATAAGAGATGGTGATTATGATATTGTGATACCCCCATTAGAAAATGAGTTTGGAGATCTTGGTAGCTTGATTCAAATAATGGCTCAAAGAATAAAAAGCAAACAAGAAGAATTAGTTTTAATAAATAAAAATCTTGAAAAAGCGCTGGACGAAGTTCTTTTTTTGCAAAAGCAGGTTTTGAATTATGAAAAAATGGCTGCACTTGGTAGAATATCTGCAGGGATGTCCCATGAAATAGAAAATCCTTAAGGAATAATTATCGGTCATGGTGAGTTAATACTAGATGAGTTACCAGCTGATAGTCCTGTTAGAAAAGATGTAAAATTAATAATCAAAGAAGCAATGAGAATAAAGAGAATTATTAGAAGTTTATTAGATTTTGCCAGGTCTAAAGAGAGTAAAATAAAAAAAATAAATTTAGCAGTTTTTTTAAAAAATATCCTTGAAAGTTTTTCTATCCAAAAGATTTTTAAGAAGATAAAATTGGAGTTTGAACCAAAAGTATTAATAGTTTTTGCTGATGAGGAAAAACTACATCAAGTAATAGTCAATGTAGTTTTAAATGCTGTTCAGGCAATGCCAGATGGGGGAAAACTAAAAGTAGAAATGGAAAGGGAAAACAAAAAAGGTATTATAAAAATAATTGATACAGGCGTGGGGATCCCCTGAAGAAATTAAAAATAGAGTATTTGATTTATTTTTTTCAACTAAAAAAGATGGTACTGGAATTGGACTCGCAATTTCAAAAAATTTTATAGAAGAGATGAATGGAGAAATATATTTGATATCAAGGGAAAATATAGGTACAACTGTTGTTATCAAACTGCCTCTGGCGAATGGTGATTAAATTTTTAAATTGGGTATCAGATTTAAATCACCGTTAATACTTACCAGATCTACTTTAACACTTCCAATAATAAATCCGATTTCCATTCTTATTGGTAACAAACTTGTTTTGTCAATATAAAGTAACCAGTCACCCTTTGGCTGCAAAAGCCCCTTACCTTTTATATAGGGTTTTATTAATAATTTTTGAACTTTAACTTCTCCAAGGGGGGTTTTAATAAAAATCTCTCCCAAAGTCTTCCATGGTATTTTGTAAAATTTATCGTCATAAAATATAGGAATAACGCCTTCAGGGCTTATTTGAAAATTTTTAAATAGAAAGAGGGCAGCACTGTATGGGTCTAATTCATCTGAGCGAGAATATATTTTTCTCTCTTCTTTTTCAATATCATCGGTAAGTTTTTTATATTTTCTTTCTATAACATAAATCTTATTTTCTTTGAAATTATATTCCTGGTATCTTTTAAATGTTCCTTCTTCCTGATAAAAAGTAAATTTTTTAGGGGAGATTTTTTCTATAACTAATTCTGAAGAACCATAGTCATATATGCGTTTCGCTAAAGTGCCTATATTTACTGTTCTCATGTAACTATTGATTTTAAGTATTTTATTGTCTATTTTGTAAGTAATACAGGATTCTCCCACCCTTAAAAAGAATACGTTTACATCATAACATGCTGTTATCGTTGATGATAAAGAAGTACTTGATTGTACAGTTATAAAAATAAAAATTAAAAATATTTTAAAAAGAATTTTCTTAAACATAAAATATTTTATAATTTTTGTTTAATGTTGTAATAAAAAAAGGGTAAGTTTTGCACTTACCCTTTGAATATTTTCTTCAAAGATGCAGATATCACTTATTATTACTTACATATCATAAAGTTTAATAATTTTACCGGCCTTTTTATCTGCAAGTATTTTTTTCAATTTTTCTATGTTTTTATCAATCTTTTCAATGATGGCCTTACTGTAATTAAAATTATGATTATAACCACCCAATGTTAAGAAATGGATATCTTCAGTAAGTTCTTCATGAATCTTTCTCAGGGGAACGTAATGTTTACCCTCTTTGGTTTCAACTGCTATAATTTCTTTATCAAGTTCATTTAGGATTTTATTATATTTTACCTTTAGCTCTCTATTTTGTTTTGCCCACTCTTCTACCTTGGTTTCATACTGTCCTTTTTTATGACATTTTGAACATGTAGCTTTAATTGAAGATAAATTATGTTGGCCTGATTTTATAGAGACGTGACAATCAGTACATTTAACTTTACCAAATTTGGTGCTTCTCATATTGGATAATCCTGATACCCCTTCCCCCTTAAACATGTTTACTTCACTTCTATGGCAATCCTGACAAGTTACTTTACCCATGCCTTCACCATGATGGCAAGAACCACAACCCTTCAATGTTGTTTTACCATGGTTATCATATTTTGAATGACAGTTTATGCATGCTTCATCATTTTCTACGTGAACTTCATGAGGAAATGTTACAGAACCAAATGGTACTTTTCTTTCATTAATATTCCCGTGACAGATGTAAGTACAAGATAATTTAAAACTATCATAGATTGTTGGTTCATTATTTGCTTTAGCTCGTACTTCTTTTAAAACATTTTTTGTGGCGTCAATTATTTTAAGACTATATATAATATTGTGAGTTCCATGCCCGTTAACCAGGAAACTGTAATTATATAAGGCTTCATCTACTTTTTTGCTTAATTTTGATGGGATTTTTTTACCTGCTATCACTGATTTTGTATGGTTAATATCTTTATTTAAATCATCTAATTTTTCTTTTAAAATTTTGTTCCATCTTTCTACCATGCCATCAGTGAAATTCCCATGACAACCTTTACATTTAGCGGGGATACTACTCTTATCTCTATTGGCATCATGACACATGCTACAGTCCATATTGAGTGATGCTTTTCTATTCGGTGTATCTTCAACAAATTTAGCACCCTTACCAATGTACATATTAACAACGTCATCATGATGGTCCTGTGCTTTATGGCATTGAGTACATTCGTTTAGTACAGTTGATCTATAATGGGGCTTGATGATTTCATGTTTGATTACTGAATGACAGGTTATACATTCCACCTTATATTCAGTGACGTGAATTTTGTGTAAATATTCTGGCTTGTACTGAGTTTCTAAGAATTCCCTTTTTTCATGACACTGGAGACAAACATTTTCTTTGAGGTGACCATCTCCCTTAATAACATTTGTATGGCATTTTTCACAGGTAATGCCTCTTTTTACATACCCCTTGTGATTGAATATAAAATCAGCAACTTTAAGTTCGCCTTTTGTTTCAAAATGACATGCTGTACACTTCGAGTAAGCGTCCTTTTTTTCTTGATCAACACCTGCACTATAAAAATGACAGGTAAAGCATTCTACTTCATTAACTACAATATGTTCTCCCTGAACCATCTGTCCGTGGCAGGTTGTACATCTAAGGTTCATCCCTCTTATCGTTTGATCTAAATGGTTTTTATGATTAAATACTACATTTTTAAATAAAATAGGTGTGTTTAAAGTTTCTTTTTTATGACATTGTAAGCAACTTTCATCATAAATTTGAGCATGTGATCTTGGAGGTATTTTACCGGAAATAGCATAAACTAAAGAAACCTGTCCATCACGCCATTTTCCCTTCAAGTGATTGATAAAACCAGGTTTGTAATGACAATCAACACACTTAACATTTCTATGGGAAGAGGCTTTCCAAGAATCGATGTAAGGCTTCATGTTATGACAGGAACCACAAAAGAAAGCCGTTTCTGAAAATTTTAGCAAGCCATATGATACTAAAACAAATCCAATAAAAACAATAACAAAAAATATTATTATACCTCTTTTATGTTCTTTCATTCCCTTTTTTAAGATATCAACTAATGATTTGCCAAAAAATTTCAACATCTGAAAAAGTTCACTGAAAAAACCGTTCTTCTTGCCGAAGTCTT
>CALINM010000233.1 GCA_938045315.1 uncultured bacterium
CCTCTATCAGCTGAAATATAATATACTATACATTATATTACAAATTTCAAGCATTGTTTTCTTCATAAAAACTGAAGCTAATTAGTTGATGTAATATTTCTGCTCAAAAGTTTTTTTTTTAAATTTATCATTTATCTAAAATTGAGGATGAGGACAAAAAGTACGAGTATGGATAACTAAAATAATATTCGGAAGGTATGATCTACATGGTGGATAGCTAACTACATGATTGTAGTTAGAAAAGCATAGATACTTTTCCAAAACTTTTCCAATTCTGTCATTTGCAGTTAGGCCTCTAATCCAATCTCGCCTATACTTGAATTCTTGGTTTAGCAGTTTGCTAACGGTTTCTGAGCTGGCCCTTTTCTTCACCATCTCATCTATTAAATTTTTATAGAATCTCTTTTTTATGGGGTCTAGAAAGAGTTTTAATCATTAGTAAAAAATCATACATATGGAAGTATTGATAGGGTCTATTTGGGAAGATTCTTATTCAGGGGTATCTTGAACTTTTTCCCAATCTGGGGTAACATCTTGAGGTTATAATCTTCGTCAGAATAAACAAACTTTGGTTTTTAGCTAGATGATTATTGCAATTTTATTTAGGGTTGGATTATCACACCCAAGGTTTATCAGCTTATGTGGTCTCCAGAACCAAGGTCTCTTGTCCAGAGAAGAGAAATTTTTGCCCAGAATAAAAATAATTTTAGAAATAAAATAATTATCCATTGCAATAGTATCTGAAGGTCAAAATATTTCATTTTCAGTGATGCAACAATTCACTTCATCACTTGATGAACCGTCTTTTGAGGATGCTTGAGCTTCTGATAATGGGTTTTCAGACGATTGTTAGAACTGATCTTCCAGGGATTCTGGAGTTTGATTTACATCCGGTTCTGAGGTGTTTGGTTTTTTTTTTGTTCCGTCAATGGGCCTTCTTTTTCATCTATAAGATTTTTTTTAAATTACTTTCAATACAGCAAATCCTTTGATACCCTTCATCAGACCTACAAAGGAATGACATGTGATCACACCCCAGCACAGAACAGAAAACAGAAAATTATGAAGACTGTATGTGTAAAAATGGCTGTTTCCAAACTTCATAGGAGGAAATACTTGACAGATGGCAAAGGGATTTTCTGGGCAAGGTCAATATAAAATTTAGGCAGTACTTTATTTAACGTAGTAACATAAGAACAAACTGTGAGCATAACTTGCCTGGCTTTCCTGGTCTTTTGCGATCTTTTTGACGTGACTTTTGCCTGTATTTCTCAATTTTTTACTCTCCCTTTCAAGTGACTTGCTATTTCATCTTACAAATTTAAAAAATTAAGTGCAATCACAAAGATTCGCAGTCAAAGGCTTCACAACTGTTTAATTTCATGACTTGACTACCAATAGAATAAAAATAGAAAGGTAATTTGAACATTTCAGTAAAGTTTCGATTTTTCAGTTGAGGATACTTCAAACATATCGATTTTGCTATTTCATCCAGATCTTCCCAAGCAGGCCAGTTATTAAAGTGAGGCTGACTGGACATGGCATACATACATGTTACAGTGTCTCGAATACATTTTTGATAAATTTTTACAGGAATACCACCATTATTAAGCTTTTGCATTATCATTTTTTAAAATGGGTATCAGTATAAAGTGTGTATACCGGTCCCTTGTATTGGCTTGTAGGAATCTAAAAACAATTTCAAAAAGACCAGAAATTAAAAATCCGACTGGATTGGCTAATAATTTAATAAAAACTTGATAATTTCCGTGCTAGATACATTCTTTAGATGCATACTGGGTGCGCAGTAAAGAAGTTTCTGTATTTGAATTTTTATTTCAAGACCAGGATAGGTAGAGTATTCCAAGATACTCCATACAATAACCATAGCCTAGACAATTTTTGATGGATCAGTCTTTTTTCAAAATGCCAAGTCATTCAAAATATTTTACTAATATGAAATCTATGTTCAAAAAAGTGATACACAGTGTCATAAGACTATTTTGTATTTTTTTTCGCATATCGAGTACGACAACATAAAATACATACTGTAGAGGAGTTTGAAAACAATGAACTTCTGCTTGGATTTGAAAGCAAAGAACTTTTGCTTGGTTTTCCAACAAAACTAAAAAATATAACAAACTAAAGAACTTTCGGGTATGTATTAAAAAGCAAGCAAAAACACTTAAACAATTTTCTGAACAGACATTTCAGAAAGATACTCCAAATACTGAAAAGTATTGAGACTCACAAAATATAAAAGCATCAAAGGTTTATTATACCTGCGTGTTGATTTATCTGCAACAGGAGTAGATTCAACAACATTTGGTTCCTCTTCACCACAAAAGAGTGTCAAAGTAGACTAAAGAAATAAAAAATGTAATTTTTAAAAAATATTTAATATGTAATTATTAGTAAATATAATTAAAAAAAATATATTTAATGAACCACATGTTTGGTTAAATCTTCAGGAATGTTAGTCCGGGTCATATTGGATGGAATGTTCCAATTTTTAGGGAGAAATTGCCACAGTGATTTTTGGGTGCCAATATCATTCTAGTTTACGAAAAAGTTTGGGGTAAACGGGCTGTCTGTGGTGATTTTGGTCACAGGAGCTCCTTATTTGAGGGGTCCTAAACTGCGATTTTTTCTTTTTGCAGGGATTTCTCTAGAATCTAGAAATATCCATTATTTTTAAAGGACCATATCTCGCTTTCTATTTATGATATTAACTTTATTTTTTAAACTAGATTTCAGTAATAGATAGTAGTATATGAATATCAAACAATTTTTTGAAATTTATATTTCAGGGATTAAAGAAAATTAAAGATGGCGTATATTTTTGCTAAAAATCTCGATTTTGTGGTTTTTTTTAATGATATTGTTAATCCTATATAGCTAATAACAAACTTATCCGTTTGGAGACATCTTACGTAAGTAAATAAAGTACAATAAATAAAAATTTAA
>CALINM010000234.1 GCA_938045315.1 uncultured bacterium
TTGAAAATATGGGCTTGGGGGAAGATAATAAAAGTACCATTAATGTTTTTAGAAATTTAGGAGTTAAGATTAATAGATTAAAATCAAAATGCGTAGTTGAAGGGGTGGGGATTCGTGGGCTTAGGGAGCCATTTTGTGTTCTCGATGCAGGTAATTCGGGGACAACAATAAGAATAGTAAGTGGAATTTTATCTGCTCAGAACTTCTTTTCAGTTATTAGTGGGGATAAATACTTAGTTAAAAGACCTATGAAAAGGATAATAGAGCCATTGAGCATGATGGGGGCAAAAATTGTAGGTAGGGATAATAATTCTTTTCCACCCCTTGCAATCATGGGAAACAAAAAACTAAGGGGAATAAATTATAGTTTAAAAATAGCAAGTGCACAGGTAAAATCATCAATACTTATGGCAGGGATGTATGCTGATGGTGATACAATTGTTACTGAACCTGCCAGGTCGAGGGACCATACTGAAAAATTAATGGAATATCTTGGTATACCAATAAAAACTATTGATAAGACAATAAAAGTATCGCCAGTTAATAAAATACCACCCTTTAGATTGGTTGTGCCCGGTGATATTTCATCAGCTTCCTTCTTTATCGTTGCTGCAACACTTTTAAAAAATTCATTTGTAGTGATCAAAGATGTATCTCTTAATGAAACAAGAACAGGAATAATTGATGTTCTTATTAGCATGGGAGCAGATATAAAAATTTCAAATAAAAGAAATGAATGTGGAGAACCTGTGGGTGATATAGTTATAAATGGTGTTGGTAATTTAAAACCTTTTAAGATAAAGGGTGATATAATACCAAGAGTTATTGATGAAATACCAATACTGGCTGTAGCTGGAGCTTTTGCTGATGGAGAGTCTGTGATAGATGATGCACAGGAGTTAAGGGTAAAGGAAAGTGATAGAATTAAATCTATGATAGAGGGATTGAGAAACCTTGGCGTTGAAGTAGAAGAACTACCAGCGGGTATGGTGATTCGTGGAAAGAGATCATTCGAGTATGGGAAAGTTAATACTTTTGGTGATCACAGAATAGCAATGGCTTTTTATGTTTTTGGGATATGTTCTAATAAGGGATTGGAACTTGATGATATTTCATCTGTGAAAATTTCTTTTCCAGACTTTTTTAAAATTATGGAGAATTTAGTTAATGCTTGAGGTTGTAACTATTGACGGGCCTTCTGGAAGTGGAAAAAGCACCGTTTCAAAAGCTTTAGCGCTTAAATTAAACTATAATTATCTTGATACGGGAGCAATGTATAGGGCTTTCGCCTTTGAAGTTTTAAGTAAGGGGTTTGAGAATAACAGGGAAAAATATATTGAACTATTAAAAGATTTCCAAATAAAATTTCACTATAATGATGATGGTTCGCAAAGAGTTATATGTAATGGTAAAGATGTGTCAGATTTGATTAGAACGCCAGAGGTTAGTATGTGGGCTTCCACAATTTCTAAGGAAAAAGAAGTAAGGGAGAAAATGGGATATTTACAGAGAAAAATGGGTGAAGCAGGTAAATTGGTTGCCGAGGGAAGAGACATGGGTACTATTATTTTTAAAGATGCTTTCGCAAAATTTTTTCTTTTTGCCACACCAGAAGTGAGGGCATTAAGGCGCTTTAAAGAACTTTTAGAAAAAAATATTAGCACAGATTATGAAGAAGTATTGGAAGATATTAAAAGGAGAGATGAGCAGGATAGTAATAGAGATATTGCACCTTTAAAACCTGCAGATGATGCTGTTTTAATTGATAGTTCAAAATTAACAGTGGAAGAAGTTGTAAATAAAATGTATGTAATTGTTATGGAGAAGAGGCAATTATGGAAATTTATGTAGCTCGCTCTGCTGGTTTTTGTTACGGCGTAAAAAGGGCAATTAATCTGGCAAAGAAAACGTTGGAAAAAAGTAAATTAAAATGTTTCACTCTGGGGCCTATTATACACAATCCCTCGGTAGTAAAAGAATTGGAAGATCAGGGATTAAAGGTTGTAAATAAAGTTAGTGATATTAAAAAGGGAACACTAATAATTAGATCCCATGGTATTTCAAAAGAAGATAAAGATTATCTTGACAGAAAAGGAGAGGAAATTATATTAGTAGATGCTACCTGTCCCTTTGTTGAGAAAGCGCTTGACAAACTTAAAATACTCTCAAAAGAAGGTTATGAGATATTTTATTTAGGTGATAAGAATCATCCAGAAGTGAAAGGTTTATTAAGTTATATAAATAATCAGGCTGTAGTATTTGAAAGGCCAGATGATATACCTTGTAAAAAATACAAGAAAGTTGGGTTAATATCTCAGACAACTCAAAAACCAGAGCTTTTCAAACGATCGGTAGAAAAACTTCTTCCTTTATGTGAGGAATTGAGAGTGTTTAATACAATTTGCCAGACAACAACGATAAGGCAGAAAGAAGCAAGAGAACTTGCTAAAAAGGTAGATATTATGATTGTATTGGGTGGTAAAATGAGTGCCAATACAAAAAAGTTAGCGGAGGTATGTAAAAATGAACTTGAGAATACATATCATATTGAAACAGTAAAGGATTTAAAAAAAAGCTGGTTTAGGGGTGTAAAAAAAGTGGGTATAACAGCAGGCGCTTCTACACCAAAGGAACATATTGAAGAAGTAATAGAATTTTTAGAAAATTTGGGGGAGTAAGATATGGAAAGTTTTGAAGAACTGTTAAAGATGTCAACATTGGAAAACATGGAAGGCGTTGTTAAAGGCCTAATAGTTAGAAAAAGTAATGATGGTATTTTAATTGATTTAAAAAGTAAAGCAGAGAAATTTGTCCTCCGTTCTGAATTTTTAGAAGAAGAATGGCAGTCCCTTGAGGAAGGTAATGAAATTGAGGTTTATGTTGATTCTGGGAGGGTTTCGTATGCCAGGGCAAGAAAACTTGTAGCCCTTGCAGAAATAAATGAATATTTTGAGAAAAATAATCCCGTTAAGATAAAGATTATAAAGCCAGTTAACGGCGGTTTTGTAGCAAATTTTAAGGGGCTTGAATTATTTATACCTAAATCACTGTCTGGAAAGGAAGAATTAAAGGTGGGAGATGTAGTAGAAGCGATGATAAAAAAAATAGAAGAAGAAGGTAAAAAAATTATAGCTTCAATATCAGATTATCATAAAATAGAGAGAGATAGGAGATTAAGAGATTTTTTTAGTAGCAGAAAAGTTGGAGATATTGTTGAAGGCGAAATTAAAAGTATGATTGAAAAAGGTATATTTGTTAATGTTGATGGTATTGATTGTTTTGCACCTTTTTCTGAATTAACCCATAAAAGAATTAAAAAACCAGCCGAAATGTTTAAGATTGGAGAAAAGGTAAAAGCCAGAATAATTGATTTAAAACCTGAGGAAGGGAAAGTGACACTAAGTTTAAAATCCTTAGAAGAGGATCCATGGCAGAAGTTTTTAAGAACTTATAAGGAGAATGATAAAGTTAAAGGTGTTGTAAGAAATATAATAGATAAGGGTGTTTTTGTTGAAATCATTGATGGAGTTGATGGGTTTATACATGTTTCAGAGATATCATGGACCGAGAGGGTTACTAATCCAAAAAAATACTTTAAGGTTGGGGATCATATCGAATGTCTTATAAAAAAGATTGACATGGAAAATAAAAAAATATCATTGAGTTTTCGTGCTATTTTGGCAAATCCTTGGGAGGATTTTTTGAGTGAACATGCATTAGGGGCAGTTATGGATTTGAAAGTTAAGAAAATCATTGAACCTGGAATTATTTTAGAACTACCTAACAATTTAGAAGGTTTTGTTCCCAACGAAAATATTACCTGGAAGTATGTAAATGATGCCAAGAAATTATTAAAAGAGGGAGAAGTTATAAAAGTTAAGTTTGTTTCAGGAGATGTGGATAGAAAAAAATTAATTTTTAGTATAAAAGACCTAACAGAAGATCCATGGGAAAACTTTTCGGGGACAAAAAAAGTGGGGGATGAAATTGAGGGAGTGGTTAAAAAGGTAACTGATAAATTGATAATTGTTGAAGTTGCTCCATTTATTGAAGGTATT
This sequence comes from uncultured bacterium, assembly GCA_938045315.1. Taxonomy (GTDB): domain Bacteria; phylum CALINM01; class CALINM01; order CALINM01; family CALINM01; genus CALINM01. Next base: position 4,059 of record CALINM010000234.1, read on the forward strand.
GTAAAAAAATCAGAATTTTCAAAGGATGGGAAAGGCAAACTGCCTGAGGAAGGTAATAAAGTATCTTTTCTAATAAAGGAACTTGATGGCAAAAAGAAACGAGTTATATTAAGTTATATTGACCTTATAAAAAAACGTGATGAAGAAGCGATGGCTGAAATTAAGAAAATGAATAAAACAAAAGTAACTTTGGGAGATTTTTTTAAATCATAGGTTATGTTATGAGTAGAAAAAGGTTATTTTTAGCTTTGGTTACGATTTTTGTTCTTTTGGTAGTTTTTCTCACAATAATTTTTTATTTCGAAGATTCTGAAAAGGGATTAGTTGTAAATGATGGTATTGGTGTAATAGAATTAATAGGTGTTATAAAAGACGGTAAGGAAGAGTTGAGGCAGTTATATGAGTTTGGAAAAAATAACAGGATAAAAGCTATTATAATAAGAATCGATACACCCGGTGGTGCAGTTGGTCCTTCTCAGGAAATTTACAGTGAAATTTTAAAAATAAAAAAGAAAAAACCAGTAGTAGCCTCAATTGGTACAATTGGTGCTTCTGGAGGTTATTATATAGCCAGTGGTGCCAGTAAAATTATAGCGAATCCAGGGAGCATAACAGGAAGCGTTGGTGTTATTATGCAGTTTATGAGTTTTGAGAATCTTCTTGGCAAGATTGGTATTAAGGGGAATGTTATAAAAAGTGGTGAGTATAAAGATACTGGTTCTCCTTTCAGGGAGATGACAAAGGAAGAAAAAGCTTTAATGCAGGCTGTTATTGATGATGTTCACAACCAATTTATTGAGGCAGTTAGTAAAGGAAGAAATTTAAGCAGGCAGGAAGTTGAAAAGATAGCAGATGGAAGGATTATAACAGGAAAACAGGCTAAGGATCTTAAGCTTGTAGATGATTTGGGTAATTTTAATGATGCCGTTGAAATAGCAAAAACACTCTCTGGTATAAAAGGAGAACCTAAGTTAATTTATGGCAAGAAAAAGAAGAGTATGTTTTTTGATTTGTTGGGTGAGTTTTCTGACAAGGATGCGAAAAACTATTTTTTTCTCCTGCTTTCCGATTTGAGAATACCAAAATACATAATACCTTTGTATAAATATTTAGAAAATTGATACTTATGTTAATCGGTGTAGTCTCAGATACTCATTTAAAGAAACATGATACTCGATTTTATCACCTTGTTAAGCACTATTTTCATAGTTGTAATATGTTATTACATGCGGGTGATATTGTTGATCCAGAGATATTTGAAGGAGTTGAAATAAATATTTTTGCCGTGAAAGGGAACATGGACTTAGGGGTTGATCTTCCTTATAAAAGGGTAATTGAGATAGGAAGTTTTAAGATAGGTTTAATACATGGTTATGGAGCACCTCATGGTATTGAGCAAAGAATCCTGAAAGAGTTTGAAGGTGAAAAGATAGATTGTGTAGTTTTTGGACATACACATAAATCCTATGTGGGTGAATTTGAAGGAATAAAACTATTTAATCCAGGATCACCTTTTGATAATAGATATGGTTCAAAAAAAAGCGTAGGCTTTATAGAGGTAAATGGTGAAGAAATAAAATTTAGAATTGAGGAGATTTATTATGATTGAAAATATATATGCACCATGGAGAAAAGATTTCATTGAAAAAAAGGAACCTAAAGAAGAGGGATGTATCTTTTGTAATAGAAGTAAACTTTTGCCTCAATTAGAGAGCCTAGTAGTACACAAAGATAAATATAGCTTTATTATTTTGAATAAATACCCATATAACAATGGGCACTTGATGGTTGCACCATATAAGCACACCCATGATCTTGGTCATTTATCCATCGATGAGTATACAGAAATTATGAAGAACATAATCCTAAGTACAGAAGTTTTAAAAGAAGCATATAATCCACAGGGGTTCAATATTGGTATAAATATAGGGGGAGTTGCAGGGGCTGGAGTAGCGGATCATTTACACTGGCATATTGTACCAAGATGGAGTGGGGATACTAATTTTATGCCAGTTATTTCGAATACAAAAGTTCTACATGAGATTTTATCAGAAACTTTTAATCGTATTTATCCTATATTTCAAAAATTAGAAGAAAAATCTGAAAAATTATAAATAATTTTGTTTGCTTATTATGGATAAAAAAGAAGAAAGATTAACCCCTATGATGCAACAGTATCTTTCTATAAAGGAAAGATATCGGGATGCCTTTCTTTTTTTTCGAGTGGGTGATTTTTATGAACTTTTTTATGATGATGCAGTAAAAGCCTCTTCAATACTTAATATTGCTCTTACCAGTAGAAACAAGGGTGATAAGGATTCTGTCCCTCTATGTGGTGTTCCTTATCATGCAATAGATTTTTATCTGAATAAACTTATACAGGCTGGATTTAAAGCTGTTTTATGTGATCAGATTGAGGATCCACGCACAGCAAAAGGTGTTGTAAAAAGGGAAGTAGTCAAAGTAATAACACCTGGTACAGTAATTGATCTTGAAATATTGGAACCCAAAAAAAACAATTTTATCTCGGCAGTATATTTTGAAGGAGATAGAATTCACGTTTCTTTTGCAGATGCTTCTTGTGGACAAATAAAATATTTTTTTACTGACGATTTAAAAAGAGATTTTTTTGAAAGGTTTAGAATTAGTGAGCTTATAATCTGTGAAAAAGATAGAAAAAATATATTTAACGAAAATTATGAACTAATTTTTCCTGTTAGTGTGGTGGAGGATGATAAATTTTTTTCCTTTTGTACATATCAACCTAAAAACTATGCATTGCCTTTACTGGAATATTATCTTAAAAATATAGCTCTCATAAATTCCTTAGATTTTAATAAGGCGGAAGAGCTTATATTAAAAAAATTCATGTTTATTGATGAAAATAGCCAGAGAGATTTGGAAATTTTTGACCCCCTTTTAGACATTAAAAAAGATTTTACTCTTTTATCAATTATGGATAATACAGTTACACCCATGGGGGGTAGATTAATAAGAAATTACCTTGCTTTTCCGCTCCTTGATATCAATGAGATTTATGAAAGACAAAAGACTGTAGAAGCATTTATGAATAAATCATATCTAATTGAACCCATGCGAAAGGTTCTAAAAAAAATTTGTGATTTAGAAAGGATACTGGCAAATTTAGAATCCTATAATCCCTATCCAAGGAATTTAATTGGTCTTTCTAATAGCTTAAAAATGATACATGAAATAAATAAATTAATAAAGGATGTCCCCGACATTTCAAAAGACTATTTGTTACCCGAGCTAAACAACATAATTTCAATGATTGAAAATGCAATAGTAGATGAACCTCCAACTAATATAAGAGATGGTGGTGTTATCAAGGATGGGTATTCTAAAGAACTTGATGAATTAAGATTTATAATTAAAGAGGGAGCTAAATTTATAATAGATTACGAAAAAAAAGAGAGAGAAAGGACAGGAATTTCGTCTCTTAAAGTTAGGTTTAACAAAGTTTTTGGATACTATATAGAAGTAACAAAAGCAAATTTAAGCAATATTCCTGATTATTATCACAGAAAACAGACACTTGTAAATGCAGAGAGGTTTATTACAGATGAACTCAAAACACTGGAAGAAAAAGTTTTAACTGCATCAGAGAAGTCAAAACAGCTTGAGATTTTAATATTTTCAGAACTGATTAAGAATATTTTAGAATATAAAGAAGAGATTAGAAAAATTTCTCAAGTTATAGCTAAGTTAGATGTCTTTGTAAACTTTGCAAGTAATGCTATAAGATATAATTATGTAAAACCCAATTTTGTTGATAATGGAACATTCAAAATCCTCGAAGGCAGGCATCCTTTCGTAGAAAGATCCATTGAAAATTTTGTTCCTAATGATACTATAGTCGATAAAGAAAGTAATATAATGCTTATTACTGGTCCAAACATGGCTGGAAAATCAACATATATGCGTCAGGTTGCACTAATTACAATAATGGCACAAACAGGTTCTTTTGTACCTGCTAAATCTGCTCAATTACCAATAATTGAGCAGATTTTTACAAGAATTGGAACGTCTGATTTTTTAGCAGCAGGAAAAAGTACTTTTATGGTTGAAATGTTAGAAACAGCAAGGATATTAAAAGAGTCCAATGAGAGAAGTCTTGTAATACTTGATGAGGTGGGTAGAGGAACAAGTACTTATGATGGTATGGCGATAGCGTGGGCTGTATTAGAACACCTTGCTTTGTATAATAAAAGGCCTTATGTTCTTTTTTCAACCCATTATCATGAACTTACTGAGCTTTCCTTGACTTTGAAGAATATTAAAAACTATAATGTTACTGTAAGGGAATGGGAAGGAGATATACTCTTTTTACATAAGCTACAGGAAGGAGTTGCGAATAAAAGTTACGGGATACATGTGGCTAGATTGGCAGGACTACCTGAATCGGTAATTTTAAGAGCTAAAGAGATATTAGAACAATTAGAAAGTGAACTTGTTAAGGGGATTAATAAAAAAGGTGTTATGAAGGAAGAAAAAATTCAACTTTCTCTGTTTTCGCCACTGGAAAAGAGGGTATTTGATGAAGTAAGAAATCTTGATTTAAACAGGATAACACCTCTTCAAGCTTTTGATATTTTAAGAAGGTTAAAAGAGATGATAGGTGATAGATGAAATATTTTTTTAAGTTATTAAAATTATTGCTCAATCAAAGAGGTATTAAGGAAAATAATGAAGTTTTAAGTGTAATTCTTAATAGAAAAAGCTGTAGAAAATTTTCAAAAAAAAAAGTTACTGAAGATATTATAGAGAAAGTACTATTAGCAGGTGCCAGTACCCCTTCCACTGTAAATTTACAGACCTGGAGTTTTTTTCCCTTCAATGATGAATCGTGGTATAAGAAGTTTAATAGCCACATACCTTTTGGTGGTAAAGCTGCAATTATTATTTGTGCCGACTTGAAAAGATTAGAAGTAATAGATCCAGTTTTCAAAGAATATCCTTATTTTTTCTATACTTTATCAGTTATGAATGCTTCGCTGGCAGCAATGAATATGGCTATTGCTATAGAGGGTATGGGTCTTAAATCAATAATGTTATCTCATACTGGAAGAACAGGACTTGTGGATTATGACTATCTTAAAGAAAAATTATCCTTGCCAGATTTAGTTTTTCCTTTAACAACTATAGCTTTTGGTTACCCAGAAAAGGCAGTATTATTTTCTCCACCTAAGTATGATAAAGAAGTTATAATACACAGAGATGGTTTTTATCAATTAAATGAAAAGAAAGTAAAAGATTGGTTTGAGGATATGGATTTTGTTTGCAATTTAGCCGGTAAAGAGAAGATTACTGAGAAGTTTAAAAATTATTTAAAGATTTTGCCAAGGGCTGAGGAGGAGTTGGCAAATGCCTTTAAAAAAATATCAGGTTAGTGTTATCATTATAATGATATTTCTATTTATACTTACAGGTGCAAAGCCTGTAAAGAAAAGTAAAAAAGTTGAATCTCCCTTTGAAAAACTGAAAAAAGAGTATATTACTTACAAGCATACTGAGAAGGAAATTAAAGAAGAAAAGCTAAAAGAATTTTACTCAAAATTTGAAGATTTTACTGAAAGGGGCTCTGAGAAAGATAAGTTGCCTTCCCTTTATTTTTGTGCCGATGTGATGGAAAAGCTTTTTGAAACTACAGGGAATGAACTGTATTTAGAAAAAGCCATTGATATATATAAAAAAATTTCAAATAATAATAATAGTTTTGGAATTGCAGCAAGAAAAAAGCTTGGATTATTTGGTTTTTATAAAAAAGATAAAAGTTTTAATTCCCTTGAAAAAAATCAAAGTACAGAGAATTTTGAATCTCCAGTTACACAAACAAAATTACTCTCTATAAATAAAGAAGGGGATGAAAATTTTACAAGGATTATAATTGAGTTAAGCAATAAGTCAGTTTTTGAACATAAATTTCTTAGAGAGGATCCCGATACGAATAAACCAAAAAGAGTTGTTATTGATATTCATAATGCAGTTATTGGTGAGGGGGTTTTACAAAATATTCCTATTTCAGATAGATATGTGGATAAAATTAGGGTTGGGCAGTTTACCAAAGAAATAACAAGGGTAGTAATAGATTTAATCAAATCGGAGAGTTATAAAGCATATTTTCTTGAAAATCCATTCAGAATAGTTGTTGATATTTTTGCTGAAGAAACCAAGAAAAGTGCAACTAAAATTGGTAAGATGGATCTTGTTGAGACAAAAAATTACAATCTTAGTGTAAAAAAAATTGTTTTAGACCCCGGCCATGGTGGTCATGACCCGGGAGCAATTGGTGTTAATGGTTTAAAAGAAAAAGATGTAGTGCTTGATATATGTCTAAGGGTTGGAGCTTATTTAAAGAAATATTTCCCTGAAATAGAAGTAATTTATACGAGAGATGACGACTTTTATTTAACCCTTGATGAAAGAACCAAAATTGCTAATACTAAAAAAGCTGATTTGTTCGTATCTATCCATGCTAATGCAAGTAAAAATAAAAATGCAAAGGGCATCGAAACGTATTTTTTGGATTTTACAAAAGAAGAGAGAGCTAAAGAAGTGGTAGCAAGAGAAAATGCTACTACTATTCAAGGTGTTGATGAAGTTCAGGCAATACTTAGAGATTTGATAGTAAGTTCTAAATACAACGAATCTACACTACTTGCTTCCCTGGTTCAAAAGAGACTTGTTGGTGAAGTATCAAATTTTTATAGTGAGGTAAATGATTTAGGAGTTAAGCAGGGACCTTTTTATGTTCTCATAGGTGCAGCAATGCCAAGCATTCTTGTAGAAACTTCTTTTATTACCCATGAAAAAGAGGGAGCATTGCTTGCTACTAGTGAGTATAGAGAGTATGTTGCCCGTGGAATTTTTGAGGGCTTAAAAGAGTATATTATGAAA
>CALINM010000235.1 GCA_938045315.1 uncultured bacterium
AAAAACTTATATCATTTTAAAACTTTTTTGCCGTTTCCTTTAAAATATTTTGAGCTTCTTCACTATACCAACACTCTAAAAATTTTTCTTTATCAAATTCTTTGAACTTATAGTATTGATCCCTTATATTTTCTGTTAAAAATTTTTTTGTATTTTTGAAAGCCAATAGTGGTTTTTTAGAGAGATTTATTATTATTTCTAATGATTTTGAATGAATATCTTCTAAAGAAACAATTTCATCAACGATCTGGTATTTCAATGCATCTTGTGTTTTAATTAGATTACCGTTGTATAATAAGTTAACTGAACTTCTCTCATAAGAGAGTCTTTCTAATAATTTAATCGATAAAAATGGAGCTGGGACCCCTAAATTAATTTCATTTAATCCCAATTTTTTATCTGGTACAGCTAACCTATAGTCAGTTGCTATTGCTATTATGAAACCACCAGCAACTGCATGCCCTTCGATAACGCTGAGTGTGGGAATTGAAATGGTATATAACTTTAGTATTAATTCATTAAAGTGTATATAAAATTTTTCGAAAAATTTTTTATCTAAATTTAAAAGTTCGGGCAAATTAAATCCCATAGAAAAAAATTTTTCATTACCCCTTATTATCAAGCCTCTGTAATTTTTTTCAACGATGTTTAAATTTGCTTCAAAGTCTCCAATGAAATCCATATCGATTGAATTAGTAACCCCATTGTTAAGTTTTAAAATAGCAATTCCTTCTTTTTCTTCTTCTAATATCACTTTCATACATTTCTCCTTAATATAAAATTTTATATTTCCTTTTTAAAAGGGTAGATAAAATTTCATCACCATGTTTTTCATCTTTGGTTTCCACGAGAAAGTTTATTCTCATATGATCAAATGGCGGTGTCATATAAAAGGAATCTTTAAATACATTTTTAATAATGCCCCTTTGCTTAGTTATGATTTTAATAATGTCATAAAACTCTTTTGAAAAATTATGAATTTCTACACTAAAAGATATAATTCTTTTTGATGAGATAAGGGCGCTATAAATTATTTTGTCTATAAGCATCATATCGATGTTGCCACCACTTAATAGCAACAATGTATTTTTACCGATTTTAAAACTATTATCTTCAAGAAGATATGCAAGTCCTACTGCACCTGCACCTTCAACAACGAGTTTCTTTCTCTCTAATAAATTCATTATTGCCTTTGCTATGGATTCTTCTTTAACAGAAACAATATCATCCACATAATGTTTAATTAATTCGAAGGGTATTTCACCGATTTTTTCCACAGATATGCCATCTGCAATAGTAGGTTCTACATCTATTTTAACAACATTACCTTTATTAAAAGACTCAACTCCAGATCTTGCTCTTTCTGACTGGATACCTAAAATTTTTATTCTGGGATTTTTTTCTTTTATATAAACTGCAATTCCAGCTATTAAGCCACCACCACCTACGGGTATGATTAAGTCTGTTACTTCTGGTAAATCTTTTAATATTTCTATAGCCAGTGTACCTTGACCATTTATTACATCAATATCGTCATAGGGATGAATAAACTCACAATCTTTTAACTTTTTTGCATATGCAAGAGATTCACTTAAATTATTTCCCTTTAGTATAATATTTGCTCCGTAATATTTTGTTGCTTCCATTTTGGCTATAGATGCTACTAATGGCATTATTATTTTTACTTTAATATCAAGGCATTTACCAGCATATGCAACACCCTGTGCATGGTTGCCCATTGATACAGCGCAAACCTTTTTAGCTTTTGTTTTCAAAATTTTATTCAGAGCTCCCCTAACTTTGAAAGAACCAGTTTTTTGAAGATTTTCTGCTTTTAAAAAAATATTTCTTGAGAACATTTTGCTGAAAGAGTTTGAGTATATAAGGGGAGTCTTATGGATGAATGATTTTATTCCATTATACGCCTTTTCAATGCTGTCTATCGTGACTTTCACTCTCATTTTAGTATTTTCATTTTATCAATATTTATTTACAATGCAAGTATGCAATATAAGTTATGTGTAGAATATGATGGGACCAATTACTTTGGTTGGCAAAAACAAAAGAATCGAGAAACTATTCAAAGTAAGATTGAGGAAGCTCTATCTAAACTGCTAAAAGAGAGTGTGAGAGTGCTTGGTGCTGGCAGAACTGATGCGGGTGTTCATGCGATAAATCAATACTGTGCTTTTAGAACAGAAAAAAATCTTCCCGATTCTGCTTTTATATTTGGTTTGAATCACCTTTTACCAGAGGATATTAGAATTAAGAAAGTTGAAAGGGTGAGTGACGATTTTCACATAATTCTTTCTGCAAAAAGAAAAACTTATATTTACAGAATATTAAATAGGTTTGAACCAACAGCACTTGAAAGAAATAGATGCTGGCATATTTATGGAAGATTGAATTTAGATGCCATGAATGAAGCTGCAGGTCATGTTATTGGAAGAAAAGATTTTAAAGCTTTCCGTTCATCTATATGTGCAAGATTAACTACTGTAAGGACAGTTTATGAATCTTACTGGATAAGGGAAGGAGATTTTATAATTTATTATATAACTGCTGATGGTTTTTTACATAATATGGTGAGAATTCTTGTAGGTACGATGGTAGATGTGGGAATTGGTAAAATAAGACCAGAAGATTTTCAAAAAATACTTGAGAGTGGTGATAGAAAAAAAGCTGGAAAAACTGCTCCACCGCAAGGTCTTTATTTATACGAAGTCTTTTACAGATAAATATTTGTGGTATAATAAATTATCAGGAGTTTAATATGAAACAAATTTTCATGGATTATGCTAATGCAGCACCCTGTGATAAAAGAGTCTTAGATGCGATGCTTCCATATTTTACGGAAAAATTCGGGAATCCTTCTTCCCATATCATTTCAAAAGGTAATGAGGCCCTTTTAGCTCTCGATAATGCAAGAAAAAGTGTTGCAAATTTTGTTAATGCAAAATCAGAAGAAATTGTATTTACATCTGGTGCTACTGAAGCAAATAATTTAGCCTTAAAGGGATATGCCTTTGCTAACCAACATAAAGGAAAACACATTATAACATCTGAAATAGAACATTTTAGCATAACATCTCCATTGAGAACCCTTGAAAGGTTTTTTGGATTTCAAGTAACATACTTACCTGTGGATTCTAATGGATTAATAAGTCCCGATGAATTGAAAAAATCTCTAAAAAAGGATACGATTCTTGTTACTCTTCAGCTTGCGAATAATGAAATAGGGACAGTACAGGATTTGACTGAACTTATTAAGGTCGTCAAAGAGAATAGTGATGCTTCATTTCATAGTGATGCAACAGCAGGATGTGGTTTTATTAATTTGGATGTTTTTGAACTAAAAATAGATTTGCTCACCCTATCTCCAACTTCACTTTATGGACCAAAGGGGGTTGGTGCTCTTTATGTAAGGAATGGTATTGTATTACAACCCCTTATTGAAGGGGGATTTCAAGAAGGTGGACTTAGGTCTGGAACTGAAAATGTGCCTGCCATTGTTGGATTTGCCAAAGCCTGTGAGTTAGGCAAGCAAGAGATGAGTTATAGGTGTAACTATTTAAAACCTCTGAGAGATAAATTAAAAGATGGAATAGAGAAAAGTATTGATTTTGTTCATTTTACTGGGCATCAAGAAAAAAGGTTGCCAAATAATTTAAGTTTCTGGATCGAGTTTGCTGAAGGAGAATCATTACTTTTAATGTTAAATTATATGGGAGTTATGGCTTCAAGTGGTTCAGCCTGTAGTTCTAATTTGAGGGGTAAAGGTGAAGATGATTTGGTTGCGTCGCCAGTGTTAACAGCCATTGGTGTACCAAAAGATATTTGTACCGGTTCATTGACCTTTAGTTTGGGTATGGATAATACTGTTGAAGACATCGATTATACTCTTCAAATTTTACCTGGCATTGTAAATAGACTATGGCAGATGTCACCATTTTATTTAGATAAAATTAAGGGACATACTCCTAA
>CALINM010000236.1 GCA_938045315.1 uncultured bacterium
TCTTGGAATTTCGAATGTGAAGGGTGAGTTCTCTAAATTTGAAGTGAATGTCAAGGGAGAAAAAGAGACAGTGGAGAAATCAGAGGTGTATGCAAAGATATTTGTCGACAGTATAAACACAAGGGAACCTAAAAGGGATGAACACCTAAAATCAGAAGATTTTTTTGATGTTTCAAAATATCCATTTATAGAATTTAGGTCTAAGACTGTTAAAAAGATCTCAAGTACTAAACTAGAAGTTATTGGGGAACTTACTATGCATGGAGTCTCAAAGGATATTGTTTTGGTTGTGGAAAGTCCAGGTGTTGAGGTTGTAGATGCCTGGGGGAATGTGAGGGCGGGATTTTCTATAAAAACAAAAATTAACCGAAAAGACTTTGGTATCAACTGGAATAAAACATTAGATAAAGGGGGTCTTTTGGTTGGTAATGATGTGGATGTAGCAATAGATATTGAATTAATTAAAAAGAGTCAATAATCTATACAATACAATACTTGTAGTGCAATGTGTTTTGTTGCTTGGGTTTTGATATGATATTTAAATAATCTGAGGTGTTTGGTTATCCTTCTATGTTTAATGAGACCTTTTAGGTGCCAGGTAGAAATAAGAGATTTATATATTCATTTTTTTAATCTGGAATAACACCTTAATTACTTGTTAATTTGGGGACTTATTTTGTTTTCCACTGGTTTATATTTGAAGGTTAAATAACAAGCATTTTTAAAGTGTTTTTAACATTTGACCAATATGTCATTTTTTAGAACCAAATTGTTATAAGCATTAAAAGCCGATCAAGATATTGATTTGTGAAGTTTTTGTAAAATTTATAAGAAATTCTAAAATATATATGATTTTGCAAAAAATGTTTTTAAAAATAAAAATTTTTTTATTGACAAACTATTAATAAAGTAGGATTAGGCAGAGCGCTGATGGAGGTTTAGTCTCGATGAAGAAGGTAATCCTCTTTATCTTAATATCTGTTTTTGCCGTTCTGGCGTTAAATTTTTACGCAAATAATGATGAAGAAGTCATAAGAGATAGTATAAAGATCTCTTCCTCTGAATCGAAGTAATCTACAAAATATTTGATAAAGTTTTTATTATAGCTGGTAATTCATTCATAAAAATTTCATATTAAAAATTAATATTCTGACCGATTTTTTGTAAACAGATTGTCTTTATTATTATCAAGTGTCAGGTAGAATTTGAAAACAATTTTATATTTTTCCTTGAATATCAATGGGTTAAATAAAAGTAAGTGGCACCTATTTTTTATGATTAATAATTGAAGGGCATTTAACCATTATGGAGAAAATTAAGAATCTTTTTTGGTTATCTGCATACCTGATGGCGACTGGTTATTCACCGATTATTTTAATGAGAACTCGTTTCTTTCTTCTTCCATCAAATTCACCGTAAAAAATTTGTTCCCAGGGCCCAAAGTCAAGTTTACCATTGGTTATGGCTAAAACGACTTCTCTACCCATTATCTGTCTTTTGAGGTGGGCATCTCCATTATCTTCGCCCGTTCTATTATGTAAATAATTACTTGTAGGTTCGTGTGGAGCGAGTTTTTCAAGCCATTTTTTGTAGTCCTGATGAAGTCCTGATTCATCGTCATTTATAAAAACAGATGCGGTAATGTGCATTGCATTTACCAAACAAAGCCCTTCTTTAATTCCGCTTTCTTGAACTGCCTTTTCAACATCATTAGTAATATTAATAAACTCGACTCGTTCTTTTGTATTAAAAAATAATTCTTTTCTAAACGATCTCATACAACATTATCCCAGAGATTAAAAATCAAAAAATATATAACATATTATAAATGTTTTTCAAATTATTTTCTCTTAAAACCTGTAAATCTTTAAGTGAGTTTTAATGCATTGATATTACGCTGTTATTCTTGATATAAGGTAAAAAAGTGCCAGTTACAATTTTTCCCAATTTTCCCAATTTTTCTCGAATTGTTTGGTTTTTTAAAAAACTTTATGACGGGAAAAATGTATTAATATGGTTTGTTGATAACTTTTTATGAGTTTTAAAGATTTTTTAACAATTTTTATATTGAAAATATTTGTCAACAGGATTAACTATTGTGCTATGGCAGAATTTGTTAAGCCTAAAATTCTTTTAAGTAGATGCCTTGGTATAAGTGCTGTAAGGTATAATGGTGGAATTATTAATGATAGTTTTGTTGAAAAACTAAAAAAATATGTTGAATATTTAGATGTTTGTACGGAGGTTGATATTGGGCTCGGTGTCCCCAGACAAAGAATGGTTATTAAAAGACCTGGAAAGGAATATAGATTCATTGAGTGTGGTACAAACAAAGACTTTACTCTGAAGATCATAGATTATTGTGCTAAAATATCAAAGATCGCTTTAGACTATGATGGGGCTGTTCTCAAAGCAAAGTCTCCATCCTGTGGGCTTGACAATGCCAACTTTTATACCGAAGAGAACAATAGATGAAAGACTGATGGTTTTTTGGGAATATTCATAAAAGGAATACCTTTTTATCCTATTGTAGATGAGGGTAGTTTCAACTAAATATGAGATAAACCAAAAATTCAAAAGTTAGTTTTCTAACTCTTCTGGGAATGGATTAAGATATCTTTGAACAAGAAGATATTCATTATTAAATCTTAAGGCATACCCTCTTAAAAGTTCGATGATTACGGACAACGGAATCTTGCGCTCAATAAATCTATTTGTAAGTCTTATGAAGTTAGCCTTTTCTTTTTTTGTAAGTAGATCTGAGAAGTATCCAAAGATATGAAGTACTGTATTGTAATGCCTCTTAAGAGTTGGACTCTTAGAAAACGCCTCAGCAAGATTCTCTTTATATTTTTCCAACCTTTGAAAAAAGGGTATCTTATCGTTTGCGACAATCTGACCCATAATTTTCAGATTTTTCGGAGAAAAAGTCATAAGAAGATATTTGTATCGCGTATGAAATTTTATAAGTTCTTCAGAAGAAGAAATTTTGCAATTTTTAAAATCTGACAGCGAAAAAATACTGACAAGGAATCTGTACCTTATTCCATCGTCTCTCAATCTAATGTAAAAGAATTTTTCAAATTTAGTAAAGTTGAAAGTAATTAATCAGAAGGTTGATATTCAGGCAAAAGAGGTGTCTATTAGGTCAGAATCTAACAGGAGTTATTACCTCAATAAGCCTATTTATCTGTAATAACCATTCTGATAGAATTAATTTTTATATCAAAACAGATTTTAGAGACCTAATATTTTTTATTTCAAGACATCTTCCTTCACACCTATAAATATTGGTATTATTAACAATCGTAAATATTCTATCCATACAGGTCGTATTGAGGGAATAAATAATAAAATCAAGGTTATCAAGCGTAAGGCTTATGGTTTTAATAACATAGAGTATTTTTCACCAATCGTTGAAGATGCCTTCTCTTTTAGCAACTAATCTGGAGAAGACACATATTTTTTAATTGAAGTTGTTTTGATATCAGGGAGGGATTTCTTGTTTGTTGAGAGATTCAAAATATGAATTGATTTTTGTCATTAGATACTATTTGAAAAATCCGTTATTAATGATAATGTCTATTGATATGAGATTGGTGATAATCTTTTTAATCGTTTTATTCTCTTCCTGCACCACACGTTTTACTTTTGAAGATGCACAGAAGAGAGGCACAATAGATGCATACTACAGATTTATCTATGAAAATCCAGATGCTCAAGAGGTAGAAGATGCATATTCAAAAATAAGAGATATACTATTTCTTGCTGCTTATGAAAGCAAAGATCCGGTCCTGATCAAGCGTTTTATCTCTGAATTTCCAGATGACATAAGGTCAAATAATCTAAAAGATTTACTTGATGAGATCAGGTTTGAGGAGGCAAAGAAAAAAAATACAAAAACCGCTTATGAAACATTTATTAGGATCTCGCAAAATAGAAAACTGCAATCCGAAGCAGAGAGACTTCTTGACGAGATAGAATACAATGAGGTAAAGGATAGCCGGGATATAAAAAGACTCGAGGCTTTTTTAAAAAGAAAAAAGACTGGTTTATATTACAAACAGGTAAATAATAAATTGATGAATCTACTTTTTGAAAAGATTAAAAATGGAGATGTCTACTATGCGGAGGCTTTTGTCTCAAGATTTCCTGATTTTGACAAAATAATTATATTGAGTCTCCTCTTTTCAGACCTGATTGATAATCTTAATCGTTTTTG
>CALINM010000237.1 GCA_938045315.1 uncultured bacterium
GATAGTCATTTCTTAGATAAATCAAACTCCCCTTCATTTTCACATTAATATATACACTTATAAAAAAATAGCAAATTTTAAATGCCCTTCTAAAAGCGTGCAATTATTTGTTAAATTTAAAGATTTTTTCAAATTCTGTAAATATAAAGATAGTAGATGCTATAAAGAGGGAGTATAAAATTTCGATAAGATTTAAAGGTTCTGTTTGGAAAATTTTATTCATTTGAGGAATATAAACTATTAATAATTGAAGTATTATAGTTAGGATAATGGAAAAGATAAGTGGTTTGTTTTTAAAAATACCAATTTTGAATATAGAATTAGTAAATGATCTAACACTCATAGCAACGGACATTCTACCTATTACCAAAGCAGTAAAAACCATAGTTTGCCACTTAAGGTTATTTTTTAAGGCAAAATATTGTAAAAATAATGTTGTAATACCTATTATTAACCCATACTTTAAAATAAAAAGACCACGTCCTTCAGCAAAGATTCCCTCTTTTGGATTTATTGGTGGTCTTTCCATTATGTTTATCTCAGGTTCTTCAGCAGTAAGTGATAATCCTGGTAGACTGTCTGTTAGTAAATTCATCCACAATATTTGTATGGGGAGTAGTGTTAAAGGCAAGCCAAAAAATGGTGCAAGAAAAATAGCCCATAATGTTCCAGCATTACATGTCATAGAATAAATAATAAACTTTAAGATATTATCATAAATTTTTCTTCCCTCTTTTACAGCTTTTACAATTGTGGCGAAATTATCATCTAAAAGTATCATGGATGCAGATTCTTTAGCCACATCAGTACCATTTATACCCATTGCAATGCCTATATTTGCTTGTTTAAGTGCAGGAGCATCATTTACTCCGTCTCCAGTCATTGCTACATATTGTCCCTTATCTTGGAGTGCTTTTACAATTTTTAGTTTTTGTTCAGGAGCAACTCTGGCATATACTTTAATCTTTTCAACACGCTCTTCAAATTCCTCAAAAGGAAGTTTATCTAATTCTCTTCCAGTTATAACAGACTCTGTCTCTCTATCGTTTTCGTCTAAAATGCCGAGCCTTTTTGCTATAACAGTTGCAGTAATGGGATGGTCACCGGTTATCATAACAGGTGTTATGCCAGCCTTTTTACATATTGAAACGGCTGATTTTGCCTCTTCTCTTGGAGGATCCATCATACCAACTAAACCAATTATGGTTAAATCATTTTCGATTTCATCTATTTTAGTGTTTTCGGGGATATTATTAAAAAGCTTGATACCAAATCCTAATACTCTAAGTCCATCGATGGCCATATTTTCAGTAATTCTATGTATATATTCCAGGTCAAGGGGGGTTAATTTATTTTCAATTTCTACATTTTTTGCCTTCGAGAGTAAAACTTCAATAGCTCCTTTCGTAATAGTAAATATTTTCCCTCCAAAGAGCCCGTCATTATCCTTATGAAAGGTTGTCATACACTTCCTATCAGAGTCGAAGGGAATTTCATTAATTCGGGGGAATTTTTTTTCTAATTCCTCTTTTTTAAATCCATTTTTTTCAGCAAACTCATAAATTGATATTTCTGTTGGGTCTCCAATTATATTGCCGTTACTATTTCTTTTAGCGTCATTACAAAGAGCCATTATTGTAAAAAATTTTTTTAAATTATGAGGTTTAATATCTGAAATTTTAATAATTTTGTTGTTAAAAAATATCTCTTCAACAGTCATTTTATTGAGAGTAAGAGTTCCGGTCTTATCAGAACATATATAAGTAACTGAACCAAGGGTTTCTACAGCGGGTAGTTTTCTAATTAATGCGTTTTGCTTTACCATTTTATTTGCACCCACTGCAAGTGTTATTGTGATTACGGCGGGTAAAGCCTCAGGTATAGCGGCAACGGCTAAACTTATAGCAGTAAGTAGCATAAAAACAACTTCTTCTCCCCTGATAATTCCAGAGGTAAAAACAATTGATGAGATTAAAATTATCACTATGGCAAGTTTTTTACTAAAAATTGCAAGTCTTTCCTTTAGTGGCGTTTGTGTATCAGTATCTTCTTGTAACAGGGTCGCAATTTTACCAATCTCGGTTCCCATACCAGTTGCAACCACAATACCAGTTCCTCTTCCATAAGTTATTATTGTTCCTTGATAAGCCATGTTTTTCCTATCACCGAGAGGGAGATCTTCATCATTAAGTATTTTAGTGTCTTTTTCAACCGCTATTGATTCACCGGTTAATGTAGATTCATCGATTTTTAAATTTGCTGATTCAATTAGTCTTAAATCAGCCGGGACAATCTGACCAGCTTCTAATAACACAATATCACCGGGTACTAACTCACTAGCTGGAATTGTTGTTGGTTTGCCATCTCTTATCACGTTTGTTATAGGTGTGGAAATTTTTTTTAAAGCTTCTATGGCTTTTTCTGCTTTGTATTCTTGCAAAAACCCAATAAGTGCATTTAATATTACGATAGCAATAATTGCAAGTGAATCGATAGGCTTCCCTAAAGTACCTGCAACAATTGCAGAAAGGATAAGAATAATTATCATTAAATCCTTAAATTGGTTTAAAAACATTATAAATGGTGTTTTTTTCTTTTTAACCTTAAGTTCATTTAAACCATATTGTTTAAGACGATTTTGTGCCTCATGGATGGATATTCCATTATTTGAACTATTAAGAATATTGAAAATTGTATCTATATCTTTTGTATGCCTCCCCATATTTATACTCCTGAAATCTTTCCCCATAGTTTTTTTTAATTATTATAAATTATGTATAATCTGATTGCATTAAATTAAAGTTTTTGTCTAATCTGTTTTCCTATAGAGTATTGAAAATTGAACATTTTGCTATATAATTTTAAACAGAAATATTAAATAAGGGGTGGGTTATGAAGTTAAAAACCAAAGATAATGGTTGGAATCCTTATTTTGCAGGAGCGTTAGTTGGATTATTGGCTGTTTTTTCTGCATACGCTACTTCCGTAATACTTGGTAAAACAAACTATCTTGGTGCATCCACAACTTTTGTAAGGGCAGCGGGGTATATTGTTCAATTTTTCTCACCTGAACATGTGGCTAATAACGAATATTATTTGAAAGAAAAAGTAAAAATTGATTGGCAGTTTATGTTAATAATCGGGATCTTTATAGGCTCTTTAATATCGTCATTACAGGATAAGAGTTTTAAAATTGAGAAAGTACCGCCTATTTGGGAAAAAAACTTTGGATCCTCAGTATATAAAAGGGCGGTTGCTGCATTTTTTGGTGGAATATTAGCTATGATTGGTGCAAGAATGGCGGATGGTTGTCCAAGCGGTCATGGTTTAAGTGGTAATATGCAATTGTCGGTTAGTGCCTTAATGGCAATATTTATATTTTTCTTGTTTGGTATTTTAGTTGCAAATATTTTTTATAGGGAGAAGGAATTATGATGACTTTTGAACAATTTTTAGGACTTATAACGGGTATATTATTTGGTTTTTTACTTCAAAAAGGAAGGGTACTGAGATTTGATAAACAGATATCGGCACTGTTATTTAAGGATATGACAATAATTAAATTTATGATTTCTGCTATCCTCGTTGGCATGGTAGGTATTTATTTTTTAAAAGATCTGGGAGTAATAAAATTGAATCATAAGTCCATGAATGTTGGTGGTGTTATTGTAGGCGCTGCTTTATTTGGAACTGGATGGGCAATTATGGGTTTTTGTCCTGGGACTTCGGTTGGTGCCCTTGGGGAAGGTAGAATACATGCTTTTTTTGCAGTAATTGGAATGATTGCAGGTGCTGGCATTTATGCTGAATTATACCCTTTTTTTAAGATAACAGTACTTTCATGGTTAGATTTTGGGAGAATTGGATTTCCTGAACTTTTAGGATTAAATCACTGGATTATTATTGTTTTATACTGGATTTTAGGTATAAGCATTTTTATCTGGTTTGAGAAGAAGGGATTATAAATCAGGTAATTAAACTACTATTCATTAGTTCATGTATTAATTCGTCTATTAAAAAAAAATTTTTTTTGTTATTATTTTAGTATCGCCGTCGTAGCTCAGTCGGCAGAGCAGCTGATTCGTAATCAGCAGGTCGGGGGTTCGAATCCCCCCGACGGCTTCTTTAATTAAAATATAACTTTTTTTCCTTAAATTATTTTGATATTTTATCAAATAGAAAGTGAACTATTTAAAAGGGTCAAAGTTTTTATTTTTTTATATTATTGTTTCTCTAATATTTATTGTTAATCTATACTTTTATTTTGTCCCTTCAAAGTTTTTTCATCATCTTGAGTTAAAGACATATGATTGGAGGATGCAGCACTCTTCACAAAAACTAATTTCCCACAAAATAGTTATAGTGGCAATTGATGAAAAATCTTTAAAAGATTTAGGCAGATGGGATGATTGGAGTAGAAATAAATTCCCTGAGATAATTAAAAAGATCAAAAATTATGGTGCTAAAATAATTGGTGTAGATGTCCTTTTCATAGAAAAGTCAAAAGATGATAGTAAGCTTATTGATAATTTCAATAATGGCATTACTGTAGGTTCTTTGGTAATAGATTTTAGTGAACATCAAAAAACAGATAAAATCCCTGAAAATTTAAAGTTGTCATCCTATCAGAATATAATAGATAATGAAAATCTTGTCTTAAATGGTCGTGGTCTGATTTACCCTTTTGAAAAATTGATAAATAGTTATGTAGCACTGGGTCATATAAATATGTTACCCGATGATGATGGTGTTATAAGGCGGGAATTAGTTGCTATTAAATATGGTGATTTGATATTTCCTTCCTTTGCAATACAGATTTATAAATTATACAATAATATTGACGATGAAGACGTATTATTAATCCCAGGGCGTGCATTATTTTTAGGTAAGCAAAAAATCGATCTTGATAATTATTCTGCATTTCTAATTAACTATAAAGGACAAGAAGGAACTTTCCCATATGTATCAGTTTCTGATGTCTTCTTTGATAGAATAAATAAAGATTTTTTCAAAAATAAAATAGTGTTAGTAGGTGCAACTGCAGTTGGACTTTATGATTTACGAGTAACACCCCTTTCACAGAATATGCCTGGGATCGAAAAACACGCAAATGTAATTGAAAATTTAATTGATAATAAGTTTATTAAAATTATTCCCAAATACATCTTATTGCTCATTTTATTTGTAATATATTTTATTTATCTATTATTTGGAAAAATTCTAAGGGTTAAAGGTGTTTCTTTTCTTGGTATAGGCATATTCATTGTATATTCTTTTTCTGCATTTCTTCTATTTTCTCATCATAAGATTTATTTAAATCTTGTGCATCCCACAATGACTAATTTAAGTATTTTTTTAGTAGTGATAATTTATAAGTACGCTGTGGAAGAAGCTCGAAGCAGAGAAATTAAGAAAATATTTTCGAGCTATGTTAGTGATAAAATTGTCAATGAATTAATCAAAAATCCTGAGATGGCTAAGTTAGGAGGGATTAAAAAGGAGATAACAGTGCTCTTTGCTGATGTAAGAGGATTTACTACCTTTTCTGAAAAACACCCTCCTGAAGAAGTAGTTTTATTTTTAAATGAGTTATTAACTGAGATGACTGATGTTATTATGAAATATGATGGGACCCTTGATAAATTTGTTGGTGATGAGATTATGGCTCTTTGGAATGTACCATTGGAACAAGATGATCATACAATTAGAGCTGTTATGTGTGCTATTGATATGATAAAGAAAAATAGAATTTTAGCTGAGAAATGGACCAAAGAAGGAAAAGATGTATTATATTTAAGCATTGGTATTAATACAGGGGAAGCAGTTGTAGGTAATATGGGGGCAGAAAACAAAAAAATGGATTATACTGCTATAGGAGACACTGTTAATTTAGGAGCAAGAGTCGAAGCACTTACCAGATCACTTAATGCTGATATATTAATTACTGAGTATGTTTATGAAAAAATAAAAAACTTTAAGGAAGAGTTAAAAAATGTTAGTATTATCGAGTGTCCACCACAACAGGTAAAGGGCAAAAGAGATTTTATAAAAGTTTATAAGATAGATATAAAATAGGGAGGTAATCGATGGAAACAATTCAGACAATTATGACTCGAAGGAGTGTTAGGAAGTTTAAAAAAGATCCTATACCTGATGACATTATTGAGTCTATGCTTCAATCTGCAAGATTTGCTCCTTCATGGGCAAATACTCAGTGTTGGAGATTCGTGTTAATTAAAGAAGATGAAACAAAAAACAAATTATCAGAGGCATTTCCTCCGAGAAATCCTGGGCTTCCAAGTTTACTTATGGCACCTCTTGTAGTTGTTGCTTTTGCTGAAAAATTTAAATCGGGATATTACAAAGGTGAAGCTTCCACCGATAAAGGTGAATATTGGTATATGTTTGATGTGGCATTATCACTACAAAATATGGTTCTAACTGCTTGGGATAAAGGTGTAGGATCGGTTTATCTGGGTTTGTTTGATGCAAAAAAAATTAAAGAAATACTTGAAATACCAGAAAATTATGAGGTAGTGGCTATTGTTCCCTTTGGTTATCCCGATGAGGAGCCTAAATGTCCACCAAGAAAAGATTTAAAAGAAATTGTTTATCATGAAAAATTTAGAATGTTAGAGGAATGAGGAAAGAACTTTTTCTTTAAAAAGGTAGTCAATATAGTTGTTGTCAAATTTTATTTTTTTTATTAAAAATTGTGGTTCCTCTGAAGCAAAGTCAGCTATAAGATATGAGGCTTCAGAGGGATCTTCTTTTGGCATACCCACACTACCGGGATTTACAAAGTAACCTTCTTTTGTTTTAATTATCATAGGGATATGAGTATGTCCACAAATAACTACATTACAATTATTTTCTTTTAACATATTTTC
>CALINM010000238.1 GCA_938045315.1 uncultured bacterium
TTTGTATTCAGGTCCCCAAATATACTTAACCATATCATCTATTATCAAGATAAAAGAATAGGTTAAAAGTATCTGAAATCCACCTTCATCCTGTCTGCCATAAATCCTTCTTAAAAATAGAAACTCCATAACCATACCAAATATGCCAGATCCAATCACTGCAAAAATAATTCCAACCCAGAAACTATTAAACATATTGATAAACTGATATGCGAGGTATGAACCCAATAAATAAAAAGAACCGTGGGCAAAATTGAAAACCTTGCCCACGCCAAAAATCAAAGAAAGCCCGCTGGAAACAAGAAAAAGTAACATTGCCGTTGAAAGCCCACCAATCAACTGGGACAGAAGAAAAGAAATATCCATTATTAAATTAACCCCTTGTTATTTTTTTGTTTTTTTCAGGTAATCTATATAATCAAAATCGGGCCATAATTTACTTGCATCATAAACTTTAAACTTTCCTAACATGACCTCTGCAGGGGGAAACTTATTGTTTTTCTCAGTAACACCTATTGCCTGAACCTGAACAATCTGATGGGTTTTTGGATCAATATAGGAAGTAAAACCATCTGGATCTTCGGGAAGTTTTAATTTCATGCCTTCCATTGCTTTTACAAGGGCTTCTGTATCATCAGCATTACCAACCTTTCTAATTGCCTCTGCTATAAAATGTATTCCTGCGTAAGCACCTTCTGCGGCATATGATGGATATCTACCTGCCTGTTTATAGAACTTTTCAACAAAAGCCCTATTTTCTGGTGTATCAGGCCAGTTTACATGATGTCTTGCAGACATTATCAGTCCTTCTGGCATCTCTTTCCCTAAAGCAGACATAACTTCATAATTCCCGCCTGCATCAGGATGAAAATATTTCATCTTAGAAAAAAGGCCATATGCCTTTGCCTGCTTTATAAAAGCAACTGTATCACCACCCCAGAAACCTGATACTAAAATGTCTGGTTTTGCATTAATAATAGCGGTTATATAAGAAGTATAATCTGGCTCATACAATTTAGGCCAGTATTCGCCTACAACTTCATATTTAACACCTAATTTGTCAAGTGCATATTTTAACTCCATCCACTGGTCTCTTCCATAAGCATAATCAGGACCTATATATGCAATCTTTTTCCACCCCCCCATTTCTTTAAGATACATAGCTCCTGCCATCATTGATTGGAAAGTGTTATTGCTAACTCTAAAATAATAGGGCTGAAATTTTTGCGCAGTTAGATCAGTTGCAGCATGATCTGTACCTACAAAAATTATTTTATTGTTTTTGCTTACTTCTGTTACAGCAAGGGCAACTGCTGAAGAAACAACACCGAATAAAAACTTTACTTTTTCTTCAGTAATATACCTTTTTGCCACACTAACAGCATAATCGGGTTTACTCTGATCATCAGTTATAATAACATCTAACTTAATACCCTTAGGCAATCCTTTTTTGTGAACTTCGTCAAGAGCAATTTTAATAGCAACTTCTGAGTCCTTTCCATATAGACCACCTCTTCCAGACATGGGATAAAGGGCTCCAATTTTAACCACCTGTTCTGCAAAACTTTGTGTTGCAAAAATAATCAAAAAAAACATTAAACACAATTTACTTATTTTTCTACTCATAAACTACCTCCCCTTTAAATTTTGTCACATTAACGTGTGCAATTAATATGCCATAAAAAAATAATCAATTATTTTAAAAAAATGTTTTATTTTTCAAGATGTTATAAAAAAATAAGAAAAATTTTTTTGAGAGTAAATGATGCAATTTAGCATCAATTGATGCATTTATGCATCATTTGATAACTTTTTCAATTTTCTTACCAGTGAACTCTGGCTTATATTAAGATGTTTCGCTGCCTTTCTTGTACTACCAAACTTTTCTATAGCTGATTTTAATGCATTTAACTCAATTTCATTTAAAAATTTTTTTAAATCAGTTTCAATAGAAACACCTATTTTTTCATATTTTTTCACACTCTCAGGTAAATCATCCCTACCAATAAAATTAGTATCACTAACCAGAAAAGCATTTTCAACAATATTTGAAAGTTCTCTTATATTTCCTGGATATGAATAACTGGATAATATTTTCAATGCTTCTTTCGTAAATGCTTTATTCACTTTGTATTTGTCATTCAATAGTTTTAAAAAATGATTTGCAAGGGGGATAATATCTTCAATTCTTTCTCTTAAAGGTTTTAAATGGAGTAAGACGGTGTTTATCCTGTAATATAGATCTCTTCTAAACCTCTTTCTCTCTATCAAATTTTCAATATCTTGATTTGTTGCTGCAATAATTCTTATATCTAAATTTATAGGCTTTGTTGATCCTAACCTTATCATTTCCTTTTCTTCTATTACCTGTAAAAGCTTTGACTGAAGATTCAATGGTAGATCTCCAATCTCATCAAGAAAAAGAGTGCCACCATTAGCCATTTCTAGAAGACCTTTTTTACCTTTGTTACTTGCGCCAGAAAATGCGCCAGGTTCATAACCAAAAAGTTCACTTTCAAATAAATTTTCTGGTATGGCAGCACAATTGATTTTAATAAACGGCCCGTTTTTTCTATAACTCCAACTGTGGATAAGCTTTGCAAGAGACCCTTTCCCCGTTCCAGACTCACCTGTGATCAGAATATTAGAATCAAAATGCGCAGCTTTATATGCAGTCTCTAAAAGATTGTTCATAAATGTGGATACTGTTATAAAACTAAAATCACCTTCCATGTATGTTTTTATTTTTTCAAGCTCTTCTTTGTAACAGTTAAGTTCTAACTCTCTTTCGTGTAGTTTATCTTTAAGCTCTACGAGCTCAGTAATATCTCGTACAGTTGTAACAACCATTTCTATTTTTCCGTCATCATTAAAAATAGGATTACCTGTAACTATAACTTTTTTACCTGTCCTAACCTCTTGTACAAAGGTACTTGTCTTTTTCTTTTCAAGGACTTCTAGAGTCACTGACCTATTATAAACACCTGATGCGACGAGATCTCTCATATTTTTACCAACAACTTCCTGCCTTTTAATTCCTGTAATTCTTTCATAAGCTTTATTAACCCTTAATGTTACAGCATTA
This sequence comes from uncultured bacterium, assembly GCA_938045315.1. Classification (GTDB taxonomy): domain Bacteria; phylum CALINM01; class CALINM01; order CALINM01; family CALINM01; genus CALINM01. Next base: position 3,086 of record CALINM010000238.1, read on the forward strand.
CCATCAGTAATATACAATCCATCATAGGTATGTTCAATAATTGCCTCAAAATCTTTCACAATTTTTTTATATGTTTGGGTATTTTTAACAATCTCTTCTTCAAAATCTTTTAACGGTTTTATAAAACATAATATATATTTTTCTTTTAACTCACATTCTATAAAGTGAACCATTAGATTTATCTTTGATGAACTATCATCTACAAAAAATAAGTTTTTTTGCTTTATCTGTTCAAGGTTTTTTGACAATTTTTCAATTATTTTTTTTAAATTTTTCACACCCATCAGTTTCTTTGCAAAACTATTTATATATATGCAGTTGCCTATGGTGTCATAAACTAAAAGTGGAGTTTTAAAGTTTGTAAATAAAAAATCTTTATCCATATTTTACATTATATTAATAAGCTGTTTTTTAATAAATCTTATTTTTGTTTTTTTTAAAAGTTATATATCAACCTTAAGCTCTCCTTTAATAAAGTTTCTCTTGTCATATAGTTTTTTTTCTGTTAATTCTATTTTAATGGCCGATAGAAATAGATTTTATAAGCTTTTGATGATAAAAAAAGAACTATTTGATAGAGAAAAAAAATATTTCTCTCCCCATGCATGTCCATCTACTTCTTCTGTAAGAAGAAATGCTGATAAAACTGCAGAAAATGATCATAGATTGCCCTTCGCAATAGATACTGATCGGATACTTTATTCTGAGGGATACGCAAAATACATTGATAAAACTCAGGTGTTCTCACTTGTACCCAATGACTTAATTACCCATAGAGCACTACACGTACAATTCTTATCAAAAATTGCAAGAACCATAGGAGCTTTTCTAAAATTAAACCTGGATCTAATAGAAGCAATTGCATTAGGACATGATATAGGACATCCACCTTTTGGTCATGATGGAGAAACTATGCTTAATGAATTATCCCAGAAATACCTTGGCAAACCCTTTCTTCATAATTTGCAAAGTATCAGAATTCTTGAAAAATTGGAGAAAAAAGGAGCTGGTTTAAATCTAACATTTCAAGTGTTAGATGGTATTTTACTTCATAATGGAGAGGAAGATTTTGTAAAAACTTCACCTACTAAAAAGAACGGCTTTGATTATTTTGATGAACTGGTAAAAAAAATTGAAGATAAAGGTAATATATATACCGAACCATCAACTATGGAAGGATGTCTTGTAAAAATATGCGATACTATCAGTTATGTAGGTAGAGACTTAGAAGATGCTATAACTATAAAATTGATTTCTCGAGAAAATCTTCCAGTGGATGTTAAAAAAATACTTGGGGATACTGCTGGAAAGATTGTATATAACCTTGTGGTGGACATAATAACAGAAAGTTATGAAAAGGATTATATTGGTCTATCAGAAGATACGGCGTATGCCTTATATATGCTAAAAAATTTTAATAGAAAGTTCATTTATCAAAATAAAAAAATTAAAACCCAACACAAAAAAATAAAAAAGA
>CALINM010000239.1 GCA_938045315.1 uncultured bacterium
TAGAATGAATTATGATTTTATTTTTTTTGAAGTGGGTAAAAAGTATTTTCAATCCCTTGATAATGGTGGATCTTATAAGGAAAAAAAAGTTTTAGGACTTATTTTTTCTGGCAATTACAAAGCTAAAGAATGGTATGGAGGAGAGGAAAAATTTGACTTTTTTATTGTAAAAGGGTTTATAGAAAGCGTATGTGAGAGAATTTGTAAAAATAGAATTAAAGTTAAAAAGGTTGAAGGTGCTAAATTTAGTTTCTTGCATCCTGTTGAGGCATCTTTGATATTGCTAGAAAATAAAGAAATAGGTTTTTTTGGTAAATTACATCCCCATGTAGCTGAAAAATGGGATTTTAGAAAGGATGTTTTTGTCGCTGAGATAGATCTGGATTTATTGAAGAAGTTTTTTGAGAAGCGCGAGAACATATACTTTAGCATATCAAGATATCCATGGGTTGATAGAGACATTACAATAATTGTTGATGATAGAATAACATATGATGAAATTATGACAGTTTTATTAAAATACTCTGGTGATTTGGTGAAAAATATAAAGCTTGTTGATTTATATAAGGGTGATAAGATAGGAACGAATAAGAAAAGTCTTACTTTTAAACTCATTTATCAGCATAAAGAAAGGACTTTAAGTGATGAAGAAGTAAATGAAGAAAATAGCAGGATTGCTAAATTTTTAATAGAGCATTTTAATGCTGAATTTCCAAAATAAGTTAGGAGTTTAATCATGACTAAACAAGATTTGATTCGGATGATGATGGAAGAATTAGGTTATTCAAGGAGAGATTCTAAAACCTTAATTGACAAAGTATTTTCTATAATGATTCAATCATTTTTAAAAAAGGAAAGTGTTAAAATAACCAATTTTGGCAATTTCATTGTTAAGACAAAAGGTAAGAGGATAGGAAGAAATCCGAAAACCAAAGAAGAATATATTATTAAAGATAGGGCTGTTGTAGTATTTAAACCCTCAGTGGGGCTTAGAAAAGAGTTAAAAATGAAATAAGTATGGAGCTAAAGAAGAAGTATTATAAGATTGGCGAAGTTTGTAATATGGTAGGGATAAGACCATATATGTTAAGATACTGGGAAAAAGAGATAAAAGATATAAGGCCTTCAAGATCACTAAATAATCAGAGATTATATCCTCAAGAAGTGGTTAAAAAGATTATACAGGTAAAAAAGCTAACAGATGAGGGATTTAAGCTTAATGCAATTAAAGAAAGGTTATCTGAAAGAGCAGTAAAAAACGAATACAATTTACTTTTAGACATAAAAAAAGATTTGATTAAAATTAAAAGTTTGTTAGAATTATAAGCTGTTCGGGATGTAGCGCAGCCTGGTAGCGCACACGCTTGGGGTGCGTGTGGTCGTGGGTTCAAATCCCGCCATCCCGACTTTTTTAAATACCTAACATTAATGCCAGTCCAAGGAAATCTCTATCTAATTTTTTCTTACTCATGGCCACTTCTTCTAAGGGTGTAGCAGTAATTTGAGATTTTTGTAATCCAACCATTATGTTGTGTTTGTTTTCTATAAGATGTTCTACAGCGGCTCTTCCTAATCTACTGGCAAGAAGTCTATCAAATGCTGTTGGTGAACCGCCACGCTGGATATGTCCCAAAACACTAACCCTTATTTCATAACCAATTTTATCCTTGAGTTTATTTGCAATTTCATGGGCACTACCTGCACCTTCAGCAACAATTATAATTGCGTTTGTACCACCTTCTTCAAATCGTTTTTTTAAAGATAGCTCTACTTTTTCAAGATTTAAAGGTGCTTCAGGGATTAAAGTATATTCTGCACCTGAGATAATCCCTGCAACTACTGCTAAATATCCGCAATTTCTGCCCATCACTTCTATTATAAAGGCTCTCTCATGGGATGTAGCAGTATCTTTTATGGCATCTGTTGCCCAAAGTATAGTATTTAAAGCAGTATCAACTCCTATTGCCATGTCAGTAAAAGGAATGTCATTATCAATAGATGCTGGTATACCGACACATGGAATGCCTTGTTTTTCTAATGCTATTGCTCCTTTAAGGGATCCTTCTCCGCCTATTATAATCATTCCGTCTATTTCTAAATTTCTTAAATTTTTTGCTGCTTTTTTCTGATTTTCCACATCAAGAAATTCAGGGCATCTTGCTGTTTGAAGTATAGTACCACCCTTTTGCATTATTCCACTAACGGAACGAGCATAAAGAGGATAATGAATATTTTCAAGAATCCCTCTGTATCCTTTTGAAAAGCCAATTACTTCTAATCCATTGTAAATAGCTGTTCTAACAGCGGATCTTATTGCTGCGTTCATGCCAGGGCAATCACCTCCCGATGTCATAATACCAATCCTTTTTGGTCTTGTGCTCATTTTCAACACCCCTCATTTTTATATTGTTTTACTTTAGAGTATAAAGTACTTTCTGATAAAGTCAATAAGGATTGTTAATTTATTTATTAAAATTACTTTAAAATCTTAACTTTACAAAGGGTGTTCCAATAATTCCATTGGCCTTTACTACAGCCCTATCAGGTGAAACCTTTAGAACTAATCCAGCAACCACGTCCTGAGAACCTGCAGAATATTCTATGGTCACCTCTTTTTTATCTTTCTCAAGGAGTTCTTTTTCCGGGTCTATATCTTTATGGGCTATTACACCCCTCCATCCTTTTCTTTTATCAAATTCTCTGAGGCCCTTCTCAGTGCCTTCTGAGCTGCTAACTGCATCTTTCTGTCTAGAGTAGTATAGACCATTAAACAACCCTTATGGACCATATCCTCTCCATATCTGGAGATAAGATATTTTTTTACATATCAAGAAAATAATGATTGACGAATATACCGGATTTTGAGCCTGCAATCTCAACAGGCTGGGATGATACTCTTTCAAATTCTTCCTTACTTAGAAAACCAGCCTCCTTCATTCTGGAGAGGACATAAAGTTGACGATCCCTTACCCTGACGATATTGTTATAGGGACTGTATAGATTTTGGTGCCCTTATAGGTCCTGTCAGGAGGGCTGCTTCATGCGCCTTAAGCTGCCTTGCTGACTTTCCAAAATATATCCTTGATGCCATCTCGATACTATAGGCACCATGCCCGAAATAGACCCTGTTAAGTTACTGTTCAAGTATTTCCTCCTTTGTCATATTCTTTTCAAGTCTGATTGCAAGGAGAGCCTCCTTGATCTTTATTGAGAGTGTCCTTTCTGGACTCAAAAACATTACCTTGGCGAGCTGCTGAGTGATTGTGCTTCCACCCTGTTTGATCTCTCCATGAAGGATATCCTGTATCAAAGCCCTTGTTATGGCTATAAAATCAAGACCGCCATGTCGCCAGAATCTTTCATCCTCTGTTGCTACCACTGCATCTATGACATAACGAGGTGTATCCTTTTTAGATACATGAATTCCTCTTTCAATCGCAAGCACTCCTATAAGGACATTATCATTGGCAAAGACCTTTGCTCCTTTATAGCTCTTATGAGCCGTTATCTCTTCTATGCCAGAGTTTCCTTTGGCAATGGCAAGATAGTCTGCTCCTGAAAGACTGAATAAGATAAAAAGGCTGAGGAAGAAAATAAAAAGAGTCTTTTTCTTTTTTATTTAATAATTATACCTGCTGTAAAGACATGAGTTCAAGACAACTCTATTTTGCCTTGCACCTTGTAGTTGCAGGTTTTTTTGTGATTTAAGCATAGCATTAAAAAAAGAAGGTCTTTATTAAAAAAGCTACAACTCCCATAAGATTTAATACAACAATGAGATATAGCCAGTCTATTCTCTTATTAACATCATCAAAGCGTTTGTTGATACTTTCATTCATGGAATCAAATCGTTTATGGATGAGGCCAAGCTCTGCCTTGATTTCTCTAATCTCACCATGTATGAGGTCAAGCTCACGAAATACAAAGGTGAAGGGATCTGCCCTTTATAAATACTCCTCTCTTTTTTCTTCTGTTTTCTTTTCTTCTGTCTGGGGCATAACTTATATTACTATGATATTAGTCTTAGTGTCAAGCAAGTCTTGGAACGGGGTAGTGTCAAGATCTCTGTGTAAATTCATCTAAGGGTTTAATCCTCCATTTATCATTTAAATGACTGATTACTGCATAGACGATTCTCTCTATAAAGGCTGTATTGTTAAAGCAGCTTAACTGTTACTTCGCCACCGCATGAATTAAGACAGAGCTTTAATGCCAGATTCTATAACAGAACTGCGGCCTACCCATAATATTGCATTTTCTATTTGCTGGTGTAAGCTTACACAGGAGCCAAAATCTATGTATTTTTTTAGCATCCTCTGGTATGACACTGGATATAGAATTTTATCAGGGTAAAAGGCACCTTCCAGCCGTTGTCTTTATTCATGGTCTCGGGATGGATAAAACCCTCTGGACATCTATCTGCGATGCAAGGATTGCTGGAGGGCTTTTACCATTCAGCCTTCTGCTTAAAGAAAGACCTCAGGAGATTAAACTTTCCAGACCACCTCTTATCAAACCAGAACCGGTTACTACCGGTAATTCACCACTATATCTGAGTACTTCCTACCATGACCTGAGGGAAGAGGGTTATAGTGTAATTGCCCGGTTTCAGAGAAGGCCGGTTGGACCTGTAAGTGTTGCTATTGATGAACTCTATCAGGTCATTGAGTTTATCTCATCCCTTACGGATAGAGGTGTTATCCTTATAGGGCATAGCAGAGGTGGATTAGTTGCAAGAAGATATGTGGAAATTCATGGTATAAAGAGGATCTGCGGGATTATAACCATTGCAACTCCTCACAGGGGTAGCACCATGGCAGAATGGGTCAGATATCTATCAACCGCCACCGCTGCACTTAATCCTTTGCTGAGGTATCTGCCCGAGGGAAAGGCATCAAGGACCTTAAAGAGGATCAATGATTTTTTTAAAAGTGAGGCCATAAAGGAATTACTTCCTGAATCCTCTTTTATAAAATCTCCAAGACCTGTAAAAGGAATAAAATTTTTCTCTGTAGCAGGAACAGATCCTCACCTTTTCAGTCTTTACAGATGGGATACAGGAAAAGTAAATAACGATTTTATCTTAAGAGCGGAAGAAATCTTTTCATTCCCTGAATCTCTGATCCCTCTTATCCCTGAAAGGCATATACCTCCTGAGTGGAGGAGTGGTTCTGGAGATGGGCTCGTCAGTCTTGAAAGTGCAAGGTTTGAAGACTGTGGCGAATTCAGAGTCAGCCATGCTAAGATTTTAATTGACAGCGAGGTCAGGGCTTATATAAGGAGGGTGGTAAGGGATCTATCATGAATCTCTCCTTTGCACTGATAATCACAGGTCTTGCTTTAAATATTGTTTTACTTATTCTCTTAATTAAAGGAAGTAGGTAGCCGCACGCTTCCAGCCTGCGAATGGTGGAAATACATAAAAGCATTAAACAGGCTGGAAGCCTGTTCTACCAGCTTGCAGCTACCAGCTCTTAATAGAGCAGTAGAGCAGCAGAGCAACAGTTAAATGATAGTAAGAAAAAAACTTCCTCAATAAAAACTGCTGATCTACTGCTCTGCTGCTCTATCTGTCGCACTATCGCACTGTCGCACTACGAATTTAGAGGGCATAATACCCTTTCAGAGCCAACAATTTCAGTAGGGGCAACCCTTGCGGTTGCCCTTAAAAGGGTAGGGGTAACACTTGCAATTGCCCTCAAAAGGGGCGGTGTAACCCTTGCGGTTGCCCTCAAAAGGGCAGGGGCAAGCCCTGCCCCTACTTGCACCATATTTTTGAAGAGCCGAAATAATTTATTCCCGTGCACTTCGTAGATGAAGGAATTTTACCCTGTTTAATTTTCTTTAAGTTGCGGTTGTTTCTTTCTCTTTATATAAGACTGGAAAGAGGTTGAACCTTTTACTAAGACCCCATTTGCTTTTTCCCTTTTAAGACCCTGCTAACCAAACATTATTTGGAGAATTTGTTAACTTGACTTTAAAATTTCTCGGGTATATCATAAAGTATGCTTATAAAAAGAGAGATATTTCCTGTTCTTCTTGAGCATCTGAGTAGAAAAGAGATAACCCTTATTGTTGGTCCAAGACAGGCTGGAAAGACGACTCTTATGAATCTTCTTCAGGAAGAGCTAATCAAGAAAGGTGCAACGACCTTATTTATGAGCCTTGATTTTGAGAGGGATATGCCATTTTTTCGTTCACAGCAGACCCTTATTGAAAGATTAAGTCTGGAATTCGGCTCTCAGAAGGGTTTTGTCTTTATAGATGAGATTCAGAGGAAAAGGGATGCTGGTCTGTTTCTGAAGGGCATTTATGATATGAATCTTCCCTATAAATTTATTATTTCTGGCTCTGGAAGTCTTGAGCTGAAGGAAAAAATTCACGAATCCCTTATTGGAAGAAAAAGGCTCTTTGAATTAAATACCCTATCCCTGAAGGAATTTATAAATTTTAAAACAGCCTATAAATATGAAGATAGGCTCAAAGAATTCTTCAGGATAGATCCTCTGGCAAAGGATCTTCTTATGGAGTATATGAATTTTGGTGGCTATCCAAGGGTTGTACTTGAGAATAGGCTTAATCAGAAAATCGCTGTAATTGATGATATCTATAGAAGCTATTTAGAAAAAGATATATCATTTCTTCTGAGATTAGAGAAAATGGATGCATTGAAGGATTTAGTTAAACTTCTTGCAGCCCAGATAGGGGGCCTGGTCAATCTCACAGAACTGTCCTCAACCACAGGCATAAGCATTCCTACTCTGAAGAATTATCTTTATTACCTTGAAAAGACCTTTATCATAAAACGGGTTACACCTTTTTACAGAAATATCAGAAAGGAGATAACAAAGTCACCTGTTTTTTATTTCTATGACATGGGACTAAGAAATTTTGCCATTGGTCAGTTTGGAAGATTGGATACAATCAATATGGGGTTTCTATTTGAAAACCTTATATTCAATCTCCTTAAAGAGAGGTTTCCAGAGGTAGATATCCATTTCTGGAGAACCACTGATGGTGCAGAGGTGGATTTTATAATAGAATTCCCTGACAGTATTATCCCTGTTGAGGTAAAGTTTAAAGAACTAAAAGAAACAAGGATAAGTCGCTCTCTTAAGAGTTTTATCCTTAAATATTCACCTTCTTAGGCATGGATAATAAACCTTTCACTTAAGGAAAAAGAAAGGATTGAAAAGACCCTTATAAGATTTTTGCCCTTCTGGGAGTTATTAAAGACCTGATAATAGTGTCATTACCTTACCTGATTATCTCCCGTGTTTGAGGTATGTTAATAAATCCATATTACTTTTATCTTAATCTGCCCAGTTCCCTGCATGTTTTATAAATATCAATCTCTCTTTAACTCCTTCTTCAGAGCTTCAATGGCATCTGCAGTCTTGTCTGTGGCATAGAGTTTTGCTGATAGCTCTTCTCCTAATAAATCATAACCCACATTGATATACAGGGCTTGATAGATATATTCACCTACCTTAACCAGATTGTTGAGTTTTATTAATCTTTCACATGAATTTTGAGTCTTGATTATTTTTGCAAAAAGGTCACTAATATCCAGTCAAGCATCCAGGAACTTTCTTGACAGATAAACATCATTTTTTACCTGTTCTGTTAGGGTCTTAGCCTGGTCAAGTTCTCTTGTATATCTGTCAAGTGATAGAAAGAGGGTGTTTCAAAATTAACCTAAAGACTTTTATAACCTAACCAGGTATAAGGAAAAACAAAAATTTAACTAAGGCAAGTAAGCCAGCCATATTCCACAAGATAAACATGCCCAGCACCATAAGCTTTGCCATATGCTACCTCTTAAGACCCAAATAACTCCCATATTCACCTTTTACACTACCAAAAACCTGCTCTATACAATATCTACCCTTTAATACCCTCTCCTTCGTAGTAGGGGCGCGGCATGCTGTGCCCCTACACCTCTGATTAGCCCTCTAACTAACCCCAAACCTAACCTTCAGCTTCACTGTATTCCTTGAACAAACTATAAGCTCATATCCCATACTCTCCATCTCCTCAAATACTTTAACCTTATTATAGTCCTGATGTCTTTGCCCAAAGCTAAACAACTCTTTATTAAGTTACATGCGAAGTGAATTAGTGAGTTAGTTAAAGCATTTGCCAATTAATTTGCTCCTCTTTAAGCCTGCTGTTATCTACTGGTGCGGACATTTAGTCTCAGGATAAGTTATTTGTTACCTCATGCACTCTGTTATCCGCCGATGTAGACTGAAATCATTTTAAAGGTTCCTTGAATTTCTCTATCGTTAAATCAGCATCTCTGAGAATTTTTACCAAAGTTTTGGGATGAAGGATTTTTCCTAAATGATAAGGAACTGTTGCCTTCTTGCCTTCTTTGTTCTTATATATCTTGTGGCTTCTACCTTGTCATGAAAAGAAAAATCCACCCTTTTCCAATACTTTGATTTGATCAGCCGCAGTTACCCTTGGTAGTTTTTCACCCATACTGCTACGTCCATCAAGGTAAGACTTACTGATTCCGCCTGAGGAATTTCTTCACCGCTTTCAATTCTGTCTTCTACATTAAGGCCAATACCATGTTTGATATTTTTCAAAACTTCTTCATAAGTATCACCCTGAGCATAGCAGCCCTGAAGTTCAGGGGAAAGGGCAAAATAGCCTTCACTGTCTTTTTCAACAACTACTGAGAACTTATATGCACTCATTTTTTTTTGCCTCCTCTTCCTGCTATCCTTATTTTTATTTCTTTTTTGGAATTGGATGATGCCACCCCTTTGTAACGTGACAGACTATTGCACTTGGTTGCCTGAGGAGTGATAGTAAAACAACCCATACACATTTTCTTCCAAATTTGTAAGAAAGAGAGGGGCGTATTATTGCGTCCATTAGCATTATAATCCAGTGACAGAGAAAAAAGACCTACACGGACAAATATATCAACTCAGGTAATCCCAAACATGCCTGAACAACTCCCTATTTTTATTGACCATCACTACCCCATAATTGATATTCTCCTCGGAGGGGGACTGAAAGTTGGATAGTTTACTTATAGCTTAAATCCATCCAATTGTCATGAACATCTGAGAGCTTGCAATCCCCCAGTTTTCTATCTTTAGCTAGTAGTTTTTTGTATTTCTACCATTTATCTCAGGATTCCTGCCTGCGGCTACCTCACTTCCTTTACATAAAACCCTTGAAATCCTAAAAGCTTTATGAGATAATTTAACTGTTGCATCTGTCTGGGTTACCATCCTTTTCTGGCGAGAATTTAGAGGGATAATACCCTTTCAGAGCCAACAATTTCAGTAGGGACAACCCTTGCGGTTGCCCTTAAAAGGGTAGGGGTAACACTTGCAATTGCCCTCAAAAGGGCAGGGACAAGCCCTGCCCCTACGTGCTTGCACCATACTACTGAAGAGCCTTATTTTTATTAAAATAAATAAAAACATCTACAAGGAGGTTGAGCCATGAGAGGATTTAAGTTTTTCTAGTTTTTGGTTGTGCTTTTGATGGTTTTAGGAGTTTTAGTATCAGGAACTTTTGCCCAGAAAAAGGGTAAGCAGGAGAAACCAGAAGAAACAGAGGTTGAAACAGTTAATATTGTTGAGGCATTGGAAAAGGGTTTAATAGAGGCTGAGGCAAGGGGTGCTGGATTGGAGGCTGTAAATGTTGTGGTAAAGCGAAAGTTGGAAAAACCATTAAAGGTGTTTGTTCCGGTAGGAACCTTTTTTGTAAATCCTGGAAAGGCTCAAAATATGGTAGCAACAAAAGATATAGTTATTGACCTTACACAGAGGAAAGAAGCCTCTTATAGTGTTCCTTCAGCCTCTGCTAATGTAGACAGGGATGTTCCAGGCAGTGACTCTAAATTTAGAATTGTTGTTGCCCCTGAATCTGAAGAACTTAGAAAACTTATGGAAGTAATTGCAAGGGAAAAGCCTTCAACTAAAGTAAAGCAGGTGGCTGTATGGATAGTAACGGATGATATTACAGGAGGAAAGCTTGACTCAAGGTATGTGAGTCGTCCTGCTTTTCTGCCTTTTGGTGGTTCACCAGCTGCCTCTGATGAAGATGTAGTAAGGGCAATATCACTTGTTGAAAGGGCAGGTATAGATGTTACACAAAAAGCAATTGTTAAAGAGAGGGTATCTGCGCTAAAAGGATTAGTATCTGAAGATAAAAAGGCTGGAGACTACTCAGCAAAGCTCCTTGGTTATCAGAAAGAGAAAGATATAAACAGCTTTAGGTTAGAGACATTAATCTCTGCACTGAAGGATGGAGAATGGGCTGTCCTCAGGGCAGCAGCAGAGGCACTTAAAAAAATCACAGGTAGAGATTTTGGCGAAAATTACGATAAATGGAACAACTGGTGGCAGGAAATAAGGGAAGGTTTAAATAAAATTAGGAGGGATTGTAAAATGGCGAGATGGAATTTTTATTTGAGGATAGCAGCATTTCTTCAGATACACAGTTTATTAAATTTCTGTAGCAATAAATCAGAATATCCTGATAGTTCAGAACCACCTACCATTGGTGATGGTAAACCTCAGAATTTTAAAATCGTAGGGGCTGCCCCTGCTGCTGCCCAAAATGCAGTTTAAAATCCTTTGGGCAAGACTGTGCTGAGCCCCTTCAAATTTTTGGGCGATTTGGGAATTGCCTTTATTGGTTTAATATCTCTTTAAAAACTTTAAAAACGACTCAGCTTTTCAAAAAGGGGGTTTATTATGCAGGCAAAAAGGTTTAGAAGTGGGATGCTCTGGAACGATGAATTTACTGGAAACTTGGCCATCTTTTGCAGTGATGAAAGGTTTGTCAACGCAACTTTGGAGTTCCTGAAGCGTCAACTTGGCATTGATAGTTGTGATTTGATGGTTGTTGCTGGCGGTCCGGCTTTTATCCCTAATATCGAAATTGCTTTGATGGATAGACTTGACCTACTTCTTGAAGCCCACAAAGTCAAACAAGTCATCTTCATCGCTCACGATGATTGTGGTTATTACAAACACCTTCACAAAGGTTTGCCGCCTCAAACTCTCAAAGAAAAACAGCGTGAGGATCTTCTATCAGCCCTGATAAAGCTTCAATCAAAGAGCATCAAAGTGAGAGCCTTCTTTGCGTTCGTTGATAGCGGAGAAGTCATCTTTGAAGAGGTTAAATTATAATACACCAGAAGCTTTGGTAGGTAAAAAGGTTTAGTATTTGGGTCAAAACATTCGCTCATGGAACCAAGCTATTGCGTCAACTTTTGGGACTTAGAGGACAAGCTGTAGGGGCAGGGCTCGCCCCTTGCTCCAACAGATGAAACTTTTGTGGCAATTCATGAATTACCCTGCGGATTTTAAACTTCTGGGCACGGCGTGCCGTGCCCTTACAGGAAATGGGCAGGGGCAAGCTCAGCCCCTACTTGCTCTATGGCTGGATATTTCTCTTCTACTGTAAAATATGCATAAAAATTTTCATTTCTTAGCCTTATCTCCACTGTGTATGCTTCACAAGAAAAGACTAAGGCTTATATTTGATTTTCTCTGTCTCCTGCTGATATTCTTGCATGTATGTATTGCCTTTCTCCTATGTTTATACGCAAGTATAAGCCGTTTTCCCTTATCTCTATTCTTAAGTTTTGATTACCCTTTGAATGCTTTTGTACTATGCTATAAAGATTGCCTGTTCTTTTATCATACCACTGGATTTTTAATTCTTCATACTTCTTGCCATTTATATGTCTTTTTCTTAGCTTTTCAAATAGAGCACTTCATCCAAAGATTACCTTCTTAGTGCTCATGTTTAACTCCTTTAGACTTTTCATTAAAGATTGTGCTTTGACTATGGCTGAATGGGAATATATTGCGTTAAGATTAAAGTTTGCTTAAAGGGTTTTTCTTAGGGTATTTAAGTTCATTTTTTCAAGTAATCTCTGGTAGGCGTATCTATAAGCTGAAGACCATCGTCTTGTGAGGTCTTTTAAGATTTCTATATCTTTTTGGTTATCAAAGAGAAGATTACCATGTATGGTTTTCATTTGTTAGTATGTGTGCTCTGAATATATCTTTTGTCAAGTATTTTAAGAGGCTGTTCCAAAAATCCCGAAAGTATGAGAAACTAATATTCTATGTGGTGCAGAAGTTTAACAACACTTAAACCAAAAGAAATCTATAGCCTTATCAAACAATTCTACAAAGAACACCCACCAGAAAAACAAAAAAAGAGGAAGACCAAGAAAATACCCAGAAGAACTAATACTGTTACTGCTACTGCTAAAAATCACACTAAACGCAAGCTACAGAAAACTACTATCCATAGCCCAAGAACTTTATCCAGATGAACAACTACCATCACTAAGAGGAGAAAGGAGAGGAGCCATATGCTATGGTAGATGGAACAGGCATGGGATACAATACACCCTTTTATCTCAGGGATAAACGAGGTCTAGGGATAAGGAAGATTAGCTCGCATGTGAAGATAATTGCCTTGTGTTATTGGCAAGGAGGTAGGAACTGGGTGGTTGATGTAGAGATAGGAAAGGCTTATAGCGATGAAGGGAAGCTATGCATGGAGTTATTGGAAAAGAGAAAGGAGGGATTACTTCCTTATGGCACTAATATAGTGGGTGATAAGTTGTATGGTATGAGGGTAATGTATTAAAAGAGATGGAAAGTCTTGGATATAAGCCTATAGTTTGTTCAGAGGATACGACGAGAGTGAAGGTTAAATCAAAGGAAAGGAAGAGGGCTGATCAGAGGGCTAAGGAGAAGGAAGAGATATTGAAGGGTAGGTATCGGATAGAGCAAGTATTTGGTAGTATAAAGAAGGCATATGGGAGTTACTTGTATGTTAAGAGGGAGCATATGGCAAAGCTTATGGTGTTGGGTATGTTTATCTTATGGAATATGGCTGGTTTGCTTAGCTTGGTTAAATTTTTGTTTTCTTTTACCTGGTAATATTTTGGAGTTATTAGGCTATTTTTAAAACATCCTCACTTTTCCATTGTAGTATTTAAGCCAAAATTATATAATTTACTAAATCAAAAAAATTTGGAGTGTATATGATTGAAGGGCACATTTATAAATCCTTTGATAAGGAACTTAAAGAGTTAAAAGAAAAGCTTCTTTATGAAGGTTCTCTTGTGGAGAGGGCTATTAGAGATGCTATTAAGGCATTGCTTGAAAGAGATTCATCTTTAGCAGAAAAGGTTATAAGTGATGATGATGTGGTGAATGCAAAAGAAGTAGAAATTGATGAGTTTTGTCTTAAGTTACTTGCTTTAAGACAACCTGCTGCAAGAGATTTAAGATTTATAACTACAGCTATCAAAATTAATTATGATTTAGAAAGAATTGGTGATATGGCGGTTAATGTATGTGAAAGGGTTCTGGAATTGAATCAAGAACCTCAGTTAAAACCTTATATAGACCTTCCTAAAATGGCTGAAACAGTCCAATTAATGGTTAAGGAGAGTTTAGATGCTTTTGTTAAAGAAGATGTGGAATTAGCGTGGAAGGTAACACGTGATGACGAAATAGTAGATCATCTTCATGATCAAATTTTTCGAGAACTGTTAACATATATGATGCAAGATTTCAAGGCGGTATCGAGAGCTACAAGACTGCTTTTTATTTCGAAATACCTTGAAAGAATTGCAGACCATGCTGTGAATATTGCAGAACTAGTTATTTTCATGGTAGAAGGAAAAATTGTAAGACACTTAAAGACACCTGAAGAGAATAAATAGAGTATAGATTTTTTTCATTTTATTTTAGTTTTTTGCTCATATTACCTGAAGTACCTATGCACATAAATGATATTTGGTAAATATTGTTGCTTCTACTTCTATAATGTCCTTTACAGAAAAAATAGAAGAATATTTTATAGTGGGGCATCCTGAAATAATAGTTATTGTTCAATCCGATAAGTCTACAGCGAGTATTCAAGCGTGTTTGAATGGAACTGTTCATATATATGTCATCAAGAGAATTAAAAATTCAGTATCTGATTATACAGGCTCTATGTTGCCTGGTGAGCTTATTAAGTTTTTTGAAACATTACAAATTTTAAGCTTTCCAAAACATTTTAAAACCGAATAGTATACAAAAGGAGGATTTGGTTAACTTTAAAAACATTTAATCTTCTTAGACCAAAAGTGTTTGACAAAATTACTTTTTTCATTATAATAAACAAGTTATATTTGAAGGATTGTAAGGATGAAAATTTTATTAAAGGATATACTTTTTGAAGAGATTGAAAGGCAGTGGGATGAATCAGTTGATGATGCAAATGCCCTATTTAATGTGGAGCCACACAATACGATTAAAATGATCGAACCTTTTCATGTTATTATGAAGTTGTATAGAATTGGTGATAATGTTGATATAAGAGGAAGGTATACGGGTAGGCTTGAATTTGTTTGCGATAGGTGTTGTGAGAAGGCTATAAAAAATTTAGAAGAAAGCTTTCATTATATATTACAGCCTAAAAAAAATGATGAGGAAAGTATTGAAGAGGGAGATGAAGAATTAGAGATAGGTTATTATGAAGGCGATGAGATTGATTTATCTGAACTTGCTATCGAGCATCTTATGCTTTCTATTCCTATTAAAATGCTTTGTAAAGATGATTGTAAAGGTATCTGTCCCTATTGTGGAGAGAATAAAAACGAATATGAATGTGATTGTGATAAGAAAAAAGGTTACTCAAATCCCTTTGCAATATTAAAAAATTAAGGAGTTAACAATGCCAAATCCATTTAAAAGACATACTCGATCAAGAACAGGTAAAAGAAGGGCACATGATGCACTTTCAGCACCAAGCTTAGCAAAGTGTAGTAATTGTGGAGAAACGAAACCTCCACATCAAGTTTGTCCATCATGTGGATATTATAAGGGTAAAAAAATCCTTCAAACTGAAGAAGCTTAAAGCAAGACTATATGATAATCGCAGTTGATGCCATGGGTGGCGATAGGGCTCCCCATGTTACTGTTGAAGGTGCCTGTTTAGCTGCTGAAGAGCTGGAACTGACAATTGCTCTTGTGGGTGATAAGGATATAATTGAGCCACTACTCGAGGAACATAAGTATAAAAAAAGAAAGGGCTCTATTGTTGTTGTGCATGCCCCAGAAGTAGTTTCTATGAGTGAATCACCATCTTATGCATTGAGAAAGAAAAAAAACTCTTCAATCAGTTTAGCTCTGGAAATGGTTAAAAAAGGGGAAGCAGATGCGGCTATAAGTGCAGGAAATTCTGGGGCAATGATGGCATTTTCTATGTTCGTTATGAAAAGGCTTTCAGGTGTTGAAAGGCCTGCAATTGCAACAGTTATGCCAAATATCAATGGTGCGACTGTTCTTGTAGATGCGGGTGCAAATGTTGATTGTAAACCAACTAATCTTGTTCAGTTTGGTATTATGGGTGCAGCTTATGCATCAACAATACTTGGGGTTAAATTGCCAAGAGTAGGGCTTTTAAGCAATGGTGAAGAAGAGGAAAAGGGTACGGATTTGACAAGAGAAGCCCATGAATTGCTTAAGAAAACCCCTCTTAATTATATAGGTTATATTGAAGGTAGAGATATATTTAAAGGAACTGTAGATGTAGTAATTTGTGATGGTTTTACAGGTAATATTGTTCTCAAGGTAGCTGAAGGGGTAGCTTATGCAATTACAAATATATTAAAAGCAGAAGCCAATCAATCTTTATTTAGTAAGCTGGGTTTTGTTATTGCAATGCCAGCTCTAAGGGCTTTAAAAAAGAAGATTGATTATGAAGAATACGGAGGTGCTCCACTTTTAGGTATAGATGGTATAAGCATTATTTGTCATGGATCTTCATCGTCTTATGCAATTAAAAATGCGATTAGATATGCTAAAGAATGCGTGGAAAAAAAACTGAATACTATCTTGAAAGTGGAAATGGAAAAATATTCTAAGGGGTTAAACGAAGAAAACTAAAGAGGTATTAAATAATGAAAAAACCTGTTATTACGGGTATTGGTGCTTATGTGCCAAAGGGAATTTTAACAAATAAAGATTTAGAGAAGATTGTGGACACAAGCGATGAATGGATAACAACGAGAACAGGTATTCAGGAAAGAAGAATTGCTGCTGAAAATGAAACTGCTTCAGATTTGGCATTAGAAGCAGCGAAAATAGCATTAAAAAGGGCTGGAGTAAGGGCAAGAAATTTAGATTATATAATTTTTGCAACAGCTACACCAGATATGTTGTTTCCCTCTGCAGCATGTATACTTCAACATAAATTAGGTGCAAAACATGCAGCATGTTTTGATATTGCTGCAGGATGTTCTGGATTTATCTATGCTCTTTCGATAGCTGAAAAATTTATTGTTTCTGGTGATGCGAATAATATTCTTGTGGTAGGGGCTGAGGTATTAAGTAGAATTGTTGATTGGAGCGATAGATCAACCTGTGTGCTCTTTGGAGATGGCGCAGGTGCAGTTGTTATTAGCGCTATGGATGGTGATCGTGGCATTATATCAACCATGTTAAGATCTGATGGTAGTTATGGAGATCTGCTTAAGTTACCTGGTGGGGGTAGTCTTTATCCCGCTTCTCATGAGACAGTTGACAACAAACTCCACTATATAAAAATGCAGGGTAATGAAGTTTTTAAAAAGGCTGTGAAAGCTATGGAAGACATCGCAGCGGAAATCCTGGAAAAAAATGGTTTCCAGGGGAAAGACGTGGATTTACTTGTTCCCCATCAAGCAAATTTAAGAATTATTTCAGCTGTTCAAAAGAGGGTAAATATCCCTGAAAATAGAACATATATAAACATTCATAAATATGGTAATACATCTGCAGCTTCAATACCAATAGCTCTTTATGAAGCTTCTGAAAGGGGATTTCTTAGAGAAAGGGATTTAGTTTTATGCGTTGCCTTTGGAGCTGGTTTTACATGGGGAGCAGGGTTAATAAGATGGTAATTTTTTTATTGGAGGCATAAAAAAATAGGAGGGAAAGATGAGTTTAGCAGAGTTTTTTTTAAATGAGGATCAAAAGTATATAAAGAATTTAGCAAAAAAGATAGCAAAAGAACAAATTCTACCTGTAAGAGCTCATCTGGACGAAAATAATGAGTTCCCTACAGAAATTTTAAAACATATTGCTCAGGCAGGGCTTTTTGGTATTTATATCCCCGAAGAATATGGTGGTTTGGGTTATGGTTCCTTTGAAAATTGTTTAGCTATAGAAGAACTAAGCTGGGGGTGTTTAGGAGTATCAGTTAGTTTTGCAGCAAGTGGTCTGGGGTCGTATCCCATATTGCTTTTTGGGACGGAAGAGCAGAAGAAAAGATATCTCCCAGATATAGCTAAGGGAACAAAATTAGCTGCCTTTGGCTTGACAGAGGCAAGCGCAGGGTCTGATGCAGGTGGCATTGAAACTACAGCAGTTAAGGATGGGGATTATTACATCATAAATGGTACAAAACAGTGGATAACAAATGGTGGTGAAGCAGATGTTTATACAGTAATAGCAATGACAAATAAAGCAAAGGGGCCAAGAGGGGCTTCAGCATTTATAGTAGAGAAGGGGACACCGGGTTTTACTTTTGGTAAAAAAGAAAACAAATTGGGGATTAGAGCGTCTGCAACAAGAGAGCTCATTTTTCAAGATTGTAGAGTTCATAAGGATAACTTAATTGGCGGTCGAGAAGGTATAGGATTTATCGTTGCAATGAAGACCTTTGATATGACAAGACCGGGAATTGGAGCACAGGCAATTGGTGTTGCTCAGGCAGCTCTTGATGTAGCATGTGATTATGCAAGGGAAAGACACCAATTTGGAAAACCAATAATTTCTTTTCAGGCAATACAGCACATGTTAGCAGACATGGCAACCCAGTTAGAAGCTGCAAGAGCACTTGTATATCAGGTAGCAAAGTATATTGATGCTGGTGGTAAGGATTTTTCTAAATATTCTGCCATGGCTAAGGTTTTTCCATCTGATATGGCTGTTAAGGTTGCATTAGATGCCATACAAGTACTTGGTGGATATGGATATATGAAAGAATATCCTGTTGAGAAGATGTTAAGAGATGCTAAGATACTTCAGATTTATGAGGGGACCAATCAGATTCAAAGAAATGTCATTGGGCAAGAACTAATCAAAGAATATGCCAGTAAAAGGGAAAAATAAATTATGGTAAAAAGAAAGTTTGCCTTTATTTTTCCTGGGCAGGGATCTCAATATGTTGGGATGGGTAGAAAGCTTTATGAGGCCCATCCTGAAATTAAAGCAATCTTTGAAATGGCTGATGATATACTTGGTTTTAAAATATCCGATTTGTGTTTTAATGGTCCAGAAGATAAATTAAGACTCACTGAAAATACACAGCCCGCTATTTTACTTGTGAGCATTGCAGCATACAGTTATATGGAAATGAGAAGCAACATAATAACCAAAGCCGATTTTTTAAGCGGTCATAGTTTGGGTGAATATTCAGCTCTAGTAGTTAGTGGAAGTCTAAAATTAGAAGATGCTTTAAAGCTTGTTAGAGCTCGTG
This sequence comes from uncultured bacterium, assembly GCA_938045315.1. GTDB lineage: Bacteria > CALINM01 > CALINM01 > CALINM01 > CALINM01 > CALINM01. Next base: position 18,523 of record CALINM010000239.1, read on the forward strand.
GTAAATACATGCAGGAAGCAGTACCAGTGGGTGAAGGGGCAATGGCAGCGATACTTGGAGCTGATGATAGTCTGGTTGAAGATGTTTGTTTAGAAGTGACCAAAAAATGGGGATATGTGGCACCAGCAAATTTTAATTCACCAGGACAAATAGTTATATCCGGTAAAATTGAAGCAGTAAATAAAGCCATAGAACTGTTAAAAGCAAAGGGCGTTAAAAGGGCTGTTTTACTCCCTGTTAGTGCTCCATTTCATAGCGAATTGATGGTTGATGCAGGAAAACGTCTTCACAATGACTTTAATGAAATAAACATTAAAGCTATGACCATCCCTGTGGTATCTAATGTCACAGGCAAACCATATGAAAACGAAGAGAGTATAAAAAAACTACTAATAGACCAGATTACAAAACCCGTTAGATGGGTTGATTGTGTAAAATATATGTATTCTAATGGCGTTAGAGATTTTATTGAAATTGGTCCCGGGAAGGTTCTTTCTGGTTTAGTAAAAAGAATTTGTGAAGATGTTAATGTTTATGCACTGGAACATCCCTCTGAAATTGATATTTTTTTAGAAAATTTGAAACAGGAGTAGCAATAATGCTGGATTTAAAAGAAAAAGTGGTTTTTGTAACAGGTGGTTCCCAGGGTATTGGTGCTTCAATAGTTAAGGCTTTTTACAAGTATGGATCCAGAGTTTATTTTTGTGGCAGGAGTGAGGAAAAGTTAATTAGTCTATGTAAAGAATTAAGTGAAATTGGTAATGGGAATTGTGGTTATTTTATTGGAGATGTTAAAGATTATAAAAAAATAGAAGAAATGCTTGATAAACTAATCAAACACGAAGGGAGAATTGATATTCTCGTTAATAATGCGGGAATAACAAGGGATAATATCATTCTTCGCATGAAAGAAGAAGAATGGGATGAGGTTATAAACACGAACTTAAAAGGGGCTTTTTTCTTTACAAAAGTGGCTCTAAAGTATATGATAAAACAAAAAAGCGGAAAGATAATTAATATATCTTCAGTGGTAGGTAGCATGGGTAATCCAGGGCAGGGAAATTATTGTGCATCTAAAGCTGGGATAGAAGGTTTTACAAGGGCAATAGCAAGGGAAGTTGCATCAAGGGGGATTACAGTTAATGCAGTTGCACCGGGTTACATTGTAACACCTATGACAGAAAAATTACCTGAAGAAGTTAAAAATAATCTCATGAATATGATACCTTTGGGAAGGTTGGGCAAGCCAGAGGATATTGCTAATGCGGTATTATTTTTAGCATCATGTATGGCTGATTATATAACTGGACAGGTTCTCCATGTAAATGGTGGAATGTACATGTAAAAAAATATAGGAGGTGATTAAATGACATCAGCAGAAATCGAAAAGAAAGTAAAAGAAATTATAGTTCAACAGCTAAATGTGAATGAGGATGAGGTAAAGTTAGAAGCTTCATTCATTGAAGATTTAGGAGCTGATTCACTGGATACTGTTGAGTTAGTGATGGCTTTCGAAGAGCAGTTTGGGTTAGAAATCCCCGATGAGGATGCTGAAAAAATAAGAACTGTAAAAGATGCAGTTGATTATATTGCAGCAAAATTAGCCTAAAATAAAAAAAGGGGGATTATAATCCCCCTTTTTAATAAGAGGGTAAACTATGAGAAGAGTAGTAGTTACCGGTGTTGGCATGGTATCGCCCTGTGGAAATAGCTTAAAAGAAAATTGGGATAATATAATTAATGGGCGTTCAGGTATAGGATTAATAACAAGATTTGATACAAAAGATTTTCCTGCAAAAATTGCAGGTCAGGTAAAGGGATTAAATCCTGAAGATTATGTGGATAAAAAGGATGCAAGAAGATTGGATTTATTTTTAATTTATGCTCTTGCTTCTGCAAAAATGGCAATGGAAGATAGCGGACTTGTAATAAACGAAGAGAACGCTGAAAAAGTAGGAGTTATGGTAGGTGCAGGGCTCGGTGGATTGTTAACAATAGAAAAATACCACCAGGCACTTCTTGAAGGTGGTCCCAAAAAAGTATCTCCCTTTTTTATACCCTATAGCATAGTAAATATGGCTCCAGGATTAATTTCTATGGAATATGGTGCAAAGGGCCCAAATCTTTCAGTAGTTACTGCTTGTGCTACATCTACTCACTGCATAGGTGAAGCCTTTGAATGCATTTTAAGGGGTGATGCAGATGCTATGATTGCAGGTGGTGCTGAGGCAACAATAACACCTCTGGCGATTGCTGGTTTTTGTTCAATGAAAGCTTTATCTACAAGAAATGATGAACCTACAAAGGCTAGTAGACCCTTTGATAAAGATAGAGATGGATTTGTTATGGGTGAAGGAGCTGCAATTTTAGTCCTCGAAGAATTGGAGCACGCAAAAAAAAGAGGGGCAAATATTTATGGTGAAATAATTGGTTTTGGTCTCACTTCGGATGCTTATCATATGACTGCACCATCACCTGAAGGGGAAGGTGCATATCGTTGTATGAAAATGGCATTAAATGATGCAGGTTTATCACCTGATAAAATTGATTATATCAATGCTCATGGAACATCAACATATTACAATGATTTATTTGAAACAATAGCTATAAAGAAACTATTTGGTGAAAGGGCATATAAGATACCAATCAGTTCAACAAAGTCTATGACGGGACATTTATTAGGTGCAGCAGGCGCTGTAGAGGCTGCATATACATTGATGGCTTTAAAAACATCTATAATACCACCCACAATTAATTATGAGACATGTGATGGAGAGTGTGATCTTGATTATGTTCCCAATACAGCAAGGGAACAAAAGGTTACGTATGCTCTGTCAAATTCTTTTGGATTTGGTGGTACTAATGCGACCTTAGTTTTTAAAAGATTCGAATAGAGGAAAATATGAGGATATGTATCGGAAGTGATCATAGGGGTGTTAATGTAAAAACTCATTTGAGTGGTTTTTTAAGAGATAGGGGTTTTGTTGTGGATGATATGGGTACATATAATGGTAATGGTTCTGTTGATTATCCTGATTTTGCTGTTAAAGTGGCTGGTGCGGTAAGTAGTGGTAAAGCAGATTATGGTATTCTCATATGTGGAACTGGTATTGGTATGTCAATTGTGGCTAATAAATTCATAGGTATCAGGGCAGCGCTAGTTCATGATTCAGAAACTGCCCGTTATGCTAAAGAACATAACAATGCTAACATACTTGTTATCGGTGGTAATCTAATTGATGAAAAGAGTGCTGAAGAAATAGTAAATGTATGGTTGTATAGCAAGTTTGAAGGTGGGCGACACCAAAAGAGAATTGAGAAAATACTTGAATTGGAAGAGAGTATTAAGACCAGGTACAATGTTGTAGATATAATAGGCAAAGAAGATCCTTTCCTTGCATCTTTAATAGATAGGGAATTAAAAAGACAACAGGAGACACTTGTTCTTATAGCTTCTGAAAATCTTGCAAGTAAAGCTGTCCTGGCTGCACAGGGTAGTGTTTTTACAAATAAATACGCTGAAGGTTATCCTAAAAAAAGGTATTATGGTGGTTGTGAAGTGTGTGATGAAATAGAGAGTATAGCTATTGAAAGGGCAAAAATGCTTTTTGGTGCTGATCATGCAAATGTTCAACCCATATCTGGTTCTGCAGCAAATTTAGCAGCATATTTTTCAATCATAAATCCTGGTGATACAATTTTAGCTATGAAATTGGCCCATGGGGGGCATTTGACACATGGTGCCCCAGTTAGTGTAACAGGTAAAATCTTTAATGTCATCAGTTATGGCGTGAGAAAAGAAGATGGGTTAATTGATTATGATGAAGTGGAGATGTTAGCAAGAAAACATAAACCTAGGCTTATTGTTGCTGGAGCGAGTTCATATTCAAGAATTATTGATTTTAAAAGATTTAAAGAGATTGCTGATGCTGTAGGAGCATATTTCATGGTTGATATGGCTCATATAGCCGGGCTCGTTGCTGCAGGTGTTCACCCTTCACCTATTCCATATGCAGACATTGTGACAAGCACAACTCACAAAACTTTGAGAGGGCCAAGGGGTGGTTTTATACTTTGTAAAGAAGAGTTCAAAGAAAAAATTGATAAAGCTGTTTTTCCTGGATTACAGGGTGGTCCACTTATGCATACTATTGTAGCAAAAGCTGTAGCTTTTAAAGAGGCTATGAGTGAGGAATTTAAAAGCTATCAAAGACAGGTAGTGAGAAATGCTCAATCCATGGTAGATGTTTTTCATAAAGAGGGATTTAAGGTTGTATCTGGTGGTACTGATAATCATATGTTTCTCCTTGATTTATCATCTCTGAATATTACAGGGAAAGATGTTGAGACACTTCTTGAGTCAATAAATATTGTTGTAAATAAAAATGCTATTCCCTTTGACCAAAAACCACCAACTCAAACATCAGGTATTAGAATTGGGACACCCTTTATGACAAGTAGAGGGATGAAGGAAGAACAAGCCAGGGAAGTTGCAGCTATAATATCTGATGCGATAAAAAATCATATAAATAAGGATTATTTAAGTAGCCTTAGAGAAAGAATAGTAGCCCTTTGCTGCAGATTTCCTGTATATGGGGAAACTTTTAAGTGCTAAGACCTTCATGGGATGAATATTTTTTAGAAATAGCTAAAATTGTTGCTAAAAGGTCTACCTGTTTAAGAAGGCATGTGGGTGCTATTCTTGTTAAAGATAAAAGAATACTTGCAACGGGATATAATGGAGCACCTTCTAATATAAGACATTGTTTAGATGTGGGATGTATAAGGGAGAGAAAAAATATTCCTTCGGGTGAAAGACATGAACTATGTAGAGGGATTCATGCAGAGCAAAACCTTATAATTCAAGCTGCCTATCATGGAGTACCCATATCTAATTCAATCCTTTATTGCACGAACTTTCCTTGTTCGATCTGCGCTAAGATGGTCATTAATGCAGGTATTGTGAGAATAGTTTATCTCGAAGGTTATCCCGATCCCCTTTCAGAAGAACTCATAAAAGAAGCAGGTATTCAGGTTGAAAAAAAATGAGATGTCCTTTTTGTGGATTTGAAGAAGATAAGGTTTTGGATTCTCGTGCAAGCAAGGACAAAACAGAGATTAGAAGAAGAAGGCAATGCATTAAGTGTGGAAGACGATTTTCTACCAGAGAAACTATCGTATTAAGTTTCCCAGCAGTAATTAAAAAAAACGGTACCAGAGAACCCTTTGATTCAGAAAAGATTAGAAATGGGATTAAAAAAGCCTGTGAGAAAAGGCCAATTGGGATGGAGCAGATCAATGATATGGTTAAGAGAATAGAACAGTATTGTATAGAATATGGTGAAAACGAAATTCCTTCGTCTGTTATAGGTGAATTTGTAATGGAAGAATTAAAGAATATTGACCATGTTGCATATGTTAGATTTGCTTCTGTATATAAGGAATTTAAAGACCCTGCACAATTTATGGAAGCTTTAAAACAGCTAAAGAATCATAAAAAGATAAAATGAAAAAATCTCACGAATTTTACATGAATAAAGCCTATCAGCTCGCCAGGAGAGGATTAGGATTAGTTTCCCCAAATCCATGTGTTGGTGCCATATTAGTGGATAAAGAGGGAAATATAATATCCATGGGGTATCACAAATATTTCGGTGGGCCTCATGCTGAGGTCGAAGCTTTAAGAAATTTAGATAAAAAAATACTTAAAGATGCTACACTGTATGTAACTTTAGAGCCTTGCTGTCACTACGGCAAAACACCACCGTGTACTGAATTAATTGTTAGTAGAGGAATTAGGAAGGTAGTTGTAGGTGTTGAAGACAAAAATCCTTTGGTGATGGGCAAGGGTGTAAGAAGATTAAGGGAAGCGGGTATAAATGTTGTTGTGGGCGTTATGCAAGAAAAGCTGGAAGAATTTTACAAACCTTTTTTCAAATATATAACCCTAAAACAACCTTATATTACACTTAAAGTGGCGCAAAGTTTAGATGGTAAAAATAGTGTAAAGGAGGGTAACAAATATCTTGTTTCAGAAGAAACTTTAAAATATGTACATAAGTTAAGATTTTATTCTGACGCAATAATGGTTGGAATAAATACTGTTTTGAAAGATAATCCAAGACTAGATATTAGATATGGTAGAAAAAAACCCCTTTTAAAAGTTGTTCTTGATACACACGGAAAAATACCAATTAATTCCAATATTTTCATGACAAATGGAAATGTTATTATTTACACCACAAACATAAGAAAGAAAAAAGAGCATGACAATGAAGAAGTTGTATATATCGGTAAAAAAGGAGAATATTGCAATATTCAAGAAGTTTTATGTGACCTTGGTAAAAGGGGAATTCAAAATCTACTTGTGGAAGGTGGTGGTACATTGTCGTATGAACTGTTAAAAGATAAACTAGTAGACAAATTAATTCTCATATTAAGCCCCTATATTATTGGTGGTAAAAATTATCTGTCATTTAGTGGTGAAGGATTTACGAGTCTTGATAAGTCAATCTTTCTTAACAACTACTTCATTAAGAAAATTGGTAGAGACATACTAATAACAGCAAATTTACTTTAAACTTGTTTTTATAATTCTTACATTTTATTATGTTAATATGTTTACAGGAATAATAGAAGATAGGGGTATAATTTCTGATGTTTATTTTAGTGGAAGTTATGCAAGGATTAGTGTAAAAACAAAAGTTGTATCAGAGGGAGTTAATATAGGTGATAGTATTGCTGTAAATGGTATATGTCTTACTGTAACAGATTTAACAAAAGATTCTTTTTTTGCTGATATTTCAGAAGAGACGTTAAAAGTAACCACAGCAAAAAGCTTCAAAAAAAGTCAAATTGTTAACATCGAGAGAGCAGTTAGGCTAAGTGACAGATTATCGGGACATATAGTGACCGGGCATATAGATACATGTGGGATTATCAATGAAAAAAAAGGAGACAGAAACTTCTGTGTTTTTTCAATTAGTATTGATAAACCAGAAATGCTTAAATATGTTATACACAAGGGCTCTATAGCTATAGATGGAATAAGTTTAACTGTTAATGAAATTTTTAAAAATTACATAAGGTTAAATATTATACCCCATACCTTGGAGAAAACTAATCTGGAGTTTTTAAAAGTGGGTGATAGAGTAAACATCGAATTTGATATAATTGGTAAATACATTGAAAGGTTAATTAATTACAGAGAAAATTTAAAAGATATTACAGAAGAGTTTCTGATTAAATCTGGATTTGGTGGAGGGATTACAAAATGATAAGAGAAAAGATTGGCAAAATACTCGATCATTTTAAAGAAGGTGGCATGATTATACTTGTTGATGATGAAGATAGAGAAAATGAAGGTGATTTAGCAGTAGCGGCTGAGAAGGTCACACCAGAAATTATTAATTTTATGGCTACTTATGGAAGGGGACTTATATGTTTAGCCCTTGATGAAAGCATAGTAAAGCAATTAGATCTCCCCATGATGGTAACAAGAAATACTTCTCGTTTTGGAACGGCTTTTACTGTATCTATTGAAGCTAAAAAAGGTGTTACAACAGGTATATCTGCCCATGATAGAGCAACAACAATACTTACCGCGGTGAATCCCAATGCTACACCCGATGATATTGTAACACCTGGACATGTTTTTCCTCTCAAAGCAAGAAAAGGTGGGGTATTGGTTAGAGCAGGACAGACAGAAGGTTCTGTAGATTTAGCAAGATTGGCTGGGCTCAGGCCAGCAGCTGTAATTTGTGAGATTATGAAAGATGATGGCACCATGGCAAGAATGCCAGATTTAGAAAAATTTTCAGAAAAGTTCAATATACCCATCGTTACAATCGCTGACATCATAGAATATAGAATGAGGACGGAAAAACTTGTGAGAAAAATTGCTGAAGCTGAACTTCCCACAGCTTTTGGTGAATTTAAGATAATAATTTATGAAAATGACATAGAGCCAGGGGAACAGGTAGTTTTAAAAAAAGGTGAATTTAGCCCCGATGATGAAGTTTTGGTTAGGGTACATTCTGAATGTCTTACTGGCGACGTTCTTCATTCTTTAAGGTGTGATTGTGGTGCCCAGTTACATAAAGCTATGGAGATGATTGAAAAAGAAGGCAAGGGCGTAATTTTATATTTACCTCAAGAAGGAAGGGGCATCGGTCTTTTAAATAAAATAAAAGCCTATGCTCTTCAAGATCAGGGTAAAGATACAGTTGAAGCAAATGAAGCATTAGGATTTAAAGCAGATTTACGTGATTATGGCATAGGAGCCCAGATACTTCTTGATCTTGGAATAAGAAAGATCAGGCTTATGACAAATAATCCCAAAAAGATAAGAGGACTGGAAGGATATCATTTAAAAATTGTTGAAAGAGTTCCAATAGAGATACCACCAAACAGGTTTAGTGAGAATTATTTAAAGACAAAAAAAGAAAAAATGGGTCATTTAATAGAAAATATTTAAAAGGAGTTAAAAATGAAAATTTTGGAAGGTAAATTTGAAGGGAAAGGCCTAAAAATTGCAATTATTGTAAGCAGGTTTAACAGTTTTATAACAGAGCAACTTTTAGCAGGAGCATTGGATTGTCTTAAAAGAAATGGTGTGGAAGATAATAATATAACAGTTGTTAAAGTACCTGGTGCATACGAAATTCCTGTAGTTTGTAAAAAAATGGCTGAAAGTAACTTTGATGCAGTCATAGCTTTAGGTGCAGTAATAAGGGGGAACACACCTCACTTTGATTATGTAGCCGCAGAAGTTTCTAAAGGAGTAGCTCAGGTGGGCCTGGAAACAGGTAAACCAATTATTTTTGGTGTATTAACCACAGATACTATTGAGCAGGCAATTGAAAGAGCAGGTACAAAAGCGGGTAATAAGGGTTTTGAAGCAGCTCAAAGTGCAATTGAAATGGCAACATTAATGAGGTCTCTTAAATAATGGGATTGAGAAGAAGAGCGAGAGAAGCAGCTTTAAAAATTCTTTATCAAATTGAGATGTCTGGATATAACCCGGAAGAATGTATGGATTCCTATTGGAGTACCCTGGGTGATAGTCAAGAAATAAGGGAATTTACTAATTTTTTAGTTCGAGGAGTTAGTGATTTTTTAACATCAATAGATGAAAAGATAAAAAAATCATCCATTAACTGGAGAATTGATAGAATACATAAAGTTGATTTAAGCATTTTAAGGCTTGCCGTATTTGAAATGTTTTATACACAAGAAACTCCTTACAGGGTGGTTATAAATGAAGCCATTGAATTGGCAAAAAAATATGGCACAGATAATTCACCATCTTTTATAAATGGTATATTAAATAATATTGCACAAACGCTTGTAAACAATGAAGAATCATAGTGAAATCCCCAAAAAATATAAATTACTCATGTGGAACTATCCTCTGATTATTATACCTTTAGTCAACGAACTGCCTTTACAAGGTATAACAGGTTTAATAGATTGGTGGATGGGAGGAGAGCTGACACATATAATTAAGGATGGAAAATTTAAATGTAATTATGGGGAACAATTGCTATTCTTTTCCGATCGTCTAAGAGTTAATAAGAATTTTTTACTTTTTGGTCTTGGAAATCACAATTTATTAGAAAAAAGTGCTCTGGAAAAATTTTCTGAGGATTTAAGAGGTGGTATAAGATCCCTTAAAGTAAAAAGTTTTGCACTTTTGTTAAATTATAATGGTATAGATGAGCAGCTTTTAAGCAGATTTTTTAAAGAGTTTGCGATAGATATTTATACTTAATTTTATAAATTTTTATAAAATTTAATAAAATTTAAAAAAAATAGTTGACATATATCTATAACTCTGGTAACAGTAGATTATAAAATTGGGAAATTTTAAGATGTCTAAGAACAGGGTTTTAGAGTGGAGAAAAAAGTTATTAATGAGCAGATCTGAGTTAGCGAGAAGGTCTGGATTATCTATTGTTACGATAACCAGAATAGAAAATGGTAAACCCTGCAGAATGGATACTATGAAGAAAATTCTTCATGGGTTAGGTCTTTCAGTAGAAGATAAAAGCAAGGTTTTTTTAGAGGACTAATAGAATGTTTTTTAAAACGAAAAAAGAAATTTTTGGTTTAGATATAGGTTCTCATTCAATCAAACTCATAGAGTTAAAAAAGAGTAAAAGGAGCTACAAGCTAAAAACTGCGGGGATTAAATTTCTTCCCAAAGATACCATAATAGATGGTTCTATAATGGACTCAACAACTTTTATAGATACTTTACGCAGCTTACTTTCAGAGGCCAAACCATCAACGAAATTTGTTGCTCTTTCTGTTTCAGGTCAGGGGGTTATAGTAAAAAAAATTAATGTTCCCTTTATAACAGAAGAAGAATTAGCAGATGCAATTCAATGGGAAACAGAGCAATATTTACCTTTTAGTATTCAGGATGTTTATTGTGATTTTAAGATTTTAGGTGAAAGTACCGAAATTCAAGGCCAGTTAGATGTGTTACTTGTTGCTGCAAAAAAAGATCTTGTAGATGATTATCAACATGCCGTTAGAGAAGTTGGATTAGAACCGCTAGTTGTTGATATAGATGCCTTTGCTATGCAGAACATGTATGAATTAAATGAGTCTCTATCGGAAGATAAAGTAGTAATGTTGGCTAATTTGGGAGCAAGTTTTACAAACATAAATATTGTTAAAAATGGGAATTCTCTTTTCACCCGTGATATAATTTGGGGAGGTAATAAAGTAACAGAATCATTGCAAAAAAATTTTGCCATTACTTTTGAAGATGCTGAATCTGTAAAATGTGGTAAACCAGCTGAAGGTTTAGATATTAATGAGGTTTCGACAATTATTGCACAGGAGATTGATAATATTGTAAATGAAATGCAAAGAACTATCAACTTTTTTTACAATTCCTATCCTAATGATGTGATTGATAAAATGGTATTATATGGTGGTACAGCCCATCTAGCAGGATTAATTGATGCCTTAAAAAATAAATTAGGTCTCGTTGTTGAACTTGGAAATCCCTTTAAAAGAATAGCGGTTGATGATTCTTTCTGGAATAGGGGACTTCAGAATTATTCAATTCAGACTGCTATAGCAGTTGGCTTAGCAATAAGAAGGCTTGGAGACAGATGATAAAAATAAATTTATTACCCTATCGGGACATACAAAAGAAAGAAAAAATATGGCAACAAATTTTCATAATGATAGGTGGTGTTTTATTAGGCTTGATTATTGTCATAGCGGTTCATCTTCAGTTGAGGAGTATGATTTCGAACTATGAAAAAAATGGTGAAGCACTCAAATCAGAGATAAAAGATTTAGAAAAAAAAATAGGGGAAATGGATAAAATTAAGGCGCAGAAAGGAGAGATTGAAAGAAAGTTAAGTGTAATTGATAAATTAAATACTGAAAGAATGAAAATTGTTATTCTTTTATATAACATGGGAAGTATTGTGCCAGAAAATTTATGGTTGACTTCCCTTTCTGACAAGGGTAATGAGTTAATTTTAGATGGAGAAGCATTATCTGGCAATGATGTCTCTTTGTTTATGAAAAGACTTGAAGGTATTAATGAATTTTCAAAGGTTAACCTTATGTCAATGGACCAAATTCAAAAGGGTGATAATAAAGTTGTTAAGTTTATTTTTAAAATAGAGAAGGGAAAAAGTGGCTCTTAATCTTAAATTTGATTTTAAAAATATTAATTTAGAGGGCATATTAAAATTACCTTTAAAAGTTAAGCTAACAATTGTTATTGGTATAGTACTATTAATTTGGATACTTTATGGATCATTAGTAGGATATTCTAACGTAATAAGGATACAAAATTTGAAGAAAGAGATTGAAGACTTGACTATAAAGAGAGATGCAAAGAAAAAAGATGCTTCTCAACTGCCAAAACTTAAAGAAGAAGTAAGGAATCTGGAGAAAGCTCTGGCTTATTCTATGACAGTTTTACCCAATAAGGAAGAGATACCAAATTTGTTAGATACCATTGTTAATAATGTAAGAATTCATAATCTCGAAATTTTAAGCTTTAAACCCGAACCTGAGGTTAAAAAAGATTTTTATGCAGAAATACCATTAACAATGAAATTTTCTGGTAATTATAAAGATATAGGAGAGTTTTTGCAAACAATTGGACGGTATCCAAGAATAATAAATGTGTCTAACATAACACTAAAGGAACCTAAATTGAAGGGTAATAAAGTTATTTTAACAGCGGAAATTAAAGCTTATACATATAGATTTTTAAAAGATGATGAATTACCAAAGCCACAACAACAAAAAAGCGGCCAGCAGGGGCAGAAAAAGTGAAGTGTAAAAAATTATGTTTTTTTAGTCTCTTTATTGCGTTAATTTTGTTTCATGCTTGTAAGCAGGAATCATCAGATAATGCTACAACACCGGAAAAAAAATCTGTTTTTAAAGCTTCTACGTCTAAAAATACTCAACAAACTACCTTTCATAATCTATCTTCCAAGATTGCTTCAATGCCTAAATACTCTTTTTCAGGGATTAAGGATCCCTTCTATACCACTCTTTTGCAAACAGAAACTAAGGAGAAAAAACTTACTCAGATTAAAGGTAAACCGTTGCCAACTCAAAAATATGAGATTGATAGATATAACTTAATAGGTATAATGTTAAGAAAGCAAGGAAGTAGCGCAATTTTTGAAGACCCAGAAGGAAAGGGATGGGTTTTAAAAGAAGGTAGTTTCATTGGTAATGAAGGTGCAAGAATTAAAAGCATTAAGCAAGATACGGTTATAATTGAAGAGCCAGTAATTGACAATTCAGGAAAGGTAAAATATGTGGAAAGAAGTATTACCATCAAAAAGGTCCCTTAGGAGGGAAGTTATGGGTTTTAAAGTCACAAAGTTAGCTTTTTTGGTATGCCTTTTTGTTTTCATCGGTATGCCATTTAATAGAGCGATCGGGATTGAGATAGAAAAATTAAGATTGAATATTAGTAGTGTCGACTTTCAGGAACTGGATGAGGCTTTGAAATTTACATTAAAAGCGGAAAAATCTATAAATTTTACAAGCTATATTCAAGAAAATCCCTGGAAATTGATTGTTGAACTACCAGTTGTTGATATTAGTAAATTTTCAGGTGATAAGGTGATAAATAAAGGGATAGTTCAAAGCTATTCAATACAGCAAAAGGGAAAAAATGAAAATTATACAGGTGTTTTAGAAATAAATTTTACTTCAAGACCTCGATACAACATAGAGAAGATCGATAAGGGCATAGTTATAACTGTAAGTAAAAGTTCCTATGCAAAAAGTGAGGAGAAAAATTTAGAAAATTCCTCGCGCATATCAATTAAGAATGTGATTTATTCTGGAGAGGGAAATAAGTTTATTATGATTCTTGAAACCACCGGGAAGCCAGAGTTTCTTAACTACACATTAAATAATCCTTTAAGGATTGTTTTTGATATAACTAATGCAAGCTATGAACATCCAAATAATGAATTTATTGTTAAAAACTCTTTCATCAGTGGCATAAGGGTAGATAGATTTCCTGGGATGACGAGAATGTTTGTAGATGTTTCTTCAGGGAAGCTGCCTGTTTTTGTTCCAAAGGCTGAAAATAATAAGTTAATTATTGAATTTGCTTTAGATGATGAAAAAGAATCTTTAAAAAAAGTGGCAAATATTGATGCTGTTGATTTTTCTGTAAGAAATGGCATGACCCAGATTAGGGTAAAGAAAGCTGGATATCAGGACTTTAAAGCATTAAAGTTGAAAGAAACAGTGCTAGTTTTCGATATTAGTAATGTAAGTGTTAACAAAACTATTCAGAAAACTTATGATACATCTGAAGCAAGCGATTTACTTAAGAGTTTTACAATTTATCAATTAAAACCTATGGAGGAAAATAAAGCAAGGATTGTTATCGATTTGAAAGGAGCTTTTCCTTATCGGAGTTATAAGGAAGGGGATGATTTAGTCCTTGAATTCTATAAGGAAGTTCCAATTGCTCAGGCAAAAAAAGAAGAGTCAATTAAAACAAGAGAAATTATAGCACAAAAAGATACTTCTGAATCTACGCAAATTGTAGTGAAAAAGGAAGATACTTCAATAGCACAAAAATCTGATCAGCAAGAGAAAAAGCAGGAAGAAATAAAAATAAAGGAAGAAGTTAAGCAACCTTCTACAGAAATAAAAGTTTCTATAAAATCAAAGCAAGAAGTACCTGAGACAGCCACTCAACAACAGCAATACAAAGGCATTCCAATTACAATAACACTAAAAGATGCAGATATTCAGCATATATTGAAACTCCTTGCAGATGCTGCCAGAGAAGATGGTCAGATATTAAACATTGTGGCAAGCGATGACGTTAAAGGAAAACTAAGTATTCAGTTAGAGAAAGTGCCGTGGGATCAGGTTCTTGATCTTGTTCTTGAGGTAAATAACCTGGGAATGAAAAAAATCGGGAATATAATAAGAATTATGCCAAAAGAAAGGCTTAAAAGGGAACAAGAAGAATTACTTGCTGCTAGTAAAGTTAAAGAAAAATTAGGTACCCTGGAGTTAGAGATAATTCCTATAAATTTTGCAGAGGCTCAAGAGTTAGTTGATAAGATTAAGCCACTTTTAAGTTCCAGGGGTACCGTTAGTGTGGACAAAAGGAATAATTCTCTTATAATTAATGATTTAAAAGAATACATTATTGAAGCCAAAAAATTAATTACAAAGCTTGATAACCCACCACAGCAGGTAGTAATAGAAGCAAGAGTAGTTGAAGCAGCATCTGATTTTTCGAGGGAGATTGGTATTCAATGGGGAGTTAGATATGCACAAAATTACAATAATAATTACAGATGGGGTATATCAGGGCCTGGGACGAGAGCCGATACTACAACCAATACAGTAGATATTTTAACCGGCATAGGTGGTACAGGCCTTTTAAGTCCACCTGCTCCAGCTGTGCCATATTTTGTTAATTTACCAGCTACTATAGGACAGGGTGCGGGGGGTGGTATAAACTTTGCTCTTGTAAATCTCAAATCCGGGCATGCCCTTGACATTCAGCTAAGTGCCTTAGAAAATCGTGGTATGGGTAAAATCCTTTCGAGACCAAAGATCACAACTCTAAATAATGTGGAGGCAAATATTCAACAGGGCTCATCTATACCTTACGAAACCCTCTCTGATAAAGGTACTCAAACCCAGTTTATTGATGCAAATCTTCAGTTGACAGTTACACCCAGGATAACGCCTGATAACTCTATAATTTTAAAAGTTAAAGTAAGTAATAATAATCCCAATACTTCTTTAAGAAGTGCAAGGGGAGTTCCCAGTATTGATAAAAATGAAGCGACCACAGAGATACTTGTTAGAGATGGTCAGACTATTGTAATTGGTGGTATTATAAGAAATAAAGAATCAGTCTCTAAAAATGGTATACCCTTTTTGATGGATATACCTGTAATTGGCTGGCTTTTTAGAAAGGAAATTAAAACTGTTGAAAATAGAGAACTTCTTATTTTTTTGACACCTAATATTGTTAAGAAAATTACAGAAACTGAAGCTTCATGAGATATCTATCATCTGGAGAGTCTCACGGTCCAAAACTAACCGTGATACTAGATGGCTATCCTGCTGGAGTCTCTATAGACCCTTCATTTGTTCAAAAAGAGTTAACTCGAAGAAAGGTAGGTTACGGTCGTGGGAAACGTATGCTTATAGAAGATGACAGGGTGAATTTTACTTCTGGCTTACGTTTTTCAGAAACAACTGGTTCTCCCATATGTATGGAAATCGAAAACAAAGATTTCTGTAACTGGAAAGATATAATGGATCCCTTTGCAAGCTATAGTGATAAAAAAGCTGTATATAAACCAAGACCTGGACATGCAGATTTATCAGGATTAATAAAGTATGAGAGAAGGGATATAAGAGATATTCTAGAGCGGGCAAGTGCTCGAGAAACGGCTTTAAAGGTTGCTGTTGGTGCTTTATCAAAAATACTACTTTCAAATTTTGATATTAAAGTATATAGCTGGGTTTGGCAAATAGGAGGAGTAGGTTTAAATTGGAGTGATGAGCTTTTGCAATTACTTAATAAAAAAAGGGATGTTAAAATGCTTCATAATATGGCTGAGAAAAATGATTTAAGAATTCCCATTAAAGATAGAAAAAGTGTATATGAAAAGATTGATTTTGCAAAAAAAGAGGGAGATTCTTTAGGTGGGGTTTTTACTGTGGTTGTAAAAGGTGTTCCAATAGGTCTTGGGTCACATATACAATATGATAAAAAACTTGATTATAAATTAGCGGGAAACTTGATGTCAATTCCAGCTGTAAAAGCTGTTTCAATAGGTGGTGGATTCTTTTCTTCCCAGCTTACGGGTAAAAATTTTCATGATGCCATATTTATTAATAAAAGTGGAATTTTCAGAAAAACTAACTATGCAGGTGGTATAGAAGGTGGTATTTCTAATGGAGAAGATATTGTTATTACCTGCTTTATGAAACCTATACCTACTTTACTAACACCCCTTCCTTCTATTGATTTTAAACATGGGAAATCATCAGAGGCAGTCTATGAAAGGTCAGATATTACAGCTGTTCCAGCCTGTTCAGTAGTGGCTGAAGCTGTGGCTGCTTTTACAATAGCTGATGCATTTACAGATAAATTTGGGAAGGATACTCTTCAGGAGATAAAAAGAAACTTTAATTCCTATCGGAAAATCTTGAATAAAATATGGAAAAAATTTACATAATAGGATTTATGGGATCTGGCAAAACTACTGTTGGTAAAATTCTTGCAAAAAGATTAGGTTGGCGTTTTATAGATGTGGATGATGTTATAGAAACAAGAAAAGGACTTTCCATAAAGGAGATATTTAATAATTTTGGTGAGAAGTATTTTAGAGAATTAGAAAAAGAAGTATTATTAACGTTTGTCGACTTTCAAAGAGTAGTTGTATCGGTAGGAGGGGGGCTACCAGTTTATTTCGATAATATGGAGTTTATGTTAGAAACAGGTTTTGTTGCATACCTTGAGGTGGATGAAGATATTTTACTTGATAGACTAAATCAAAAGAATGAGAAGCTAAAAAGACCTCTTGTTATTAGAAATGATAGAGATAAACTAATCAACCTTCTTCAAGAAAGAAAGAAGTTTTACGAAAAGGCACATATAAAAATAAAATGTGATGTTAAGAGGCCATCTCAAATTGCTAAAGAGATTATCGAGAGTTTCCTGTTATGGAAGAAATCTCATTGATATTTAGTTCAAAAATAAGGTCTGTAAAAATTTTTACCGGGATGTATGCATTACAAGCAATTTCAAAGATCATCAATGACAATTACAGTAGCAAAGTAGTAATAACTAATAAAACTATCTGGAAAATATGGAAAAATTACTTTGAAGAAAACATTAAAGATTTTTTTGTTTATCAAATAGATGATGGAGAGAAATATAAAAACTATAAGACTATTTCCAAAATATATGAATTTCTTTTAAATGTGGGTGCTACCAGGAAAACTGCTCTTATTGGTTTTGGTGGTGGTGTAGTTGGAGATATTACTGGTTTTGTAGCATC
>CALINM010000240.1 GCA_938045315.1 uncultured bacterium
TCCGGAAAATTCATCGAGGATTAGGTTTTGTATAACTGCTGAACATAGTTTCGAGGATATTGATTGGGTAATAGATGTTTTAAAAAAAATTTGGCTAATATTTTAAAATAAAAAAAAACAAACTTCCGAAAGCGAGGTTTCTATGAGTTTACAGGACAAGGATAAAAAATATGTCTGGCATCCCTTTACACAAATGAAAGATTGGATACAGGAAGAACAATTAATAATTGAAAAGGGAGAGGGTAATTATTTAATTGATACAGAAGGAAATAAGTATTTTGATGGGGTATCTTCTTTATGGGTTAATGTTCATGGACATTGTAACAAAAGATTGAATAGTGCATTAATAGAACAAACAAAGAAAATAGCTCACTCAACTTTATTGGGACTTTCAAACACTAAGGCTATCAAACTTGCTGAGAAACTCGTAGAAATTGTTCCCCGGGGACTAACTAAAGTTTTTTATTCTGATAATGGCTCAACAGCTATTGAAGTGGCAATAAAAATGGCTTTTCAATATTTTCAACATAGGAATAAAAAAGAAAAAACAAAGTTCGCATATTTAACCCATTCATATCATGGAGATACAATTGGTGCAGTGAGTGTTGGTGGGATTGAATTGTTCCATAGTATTTTCAAGCCTCTGTTATTTGATGCAATAAAGCTACCTTCCTTCTATTGTTATAGATGTGAGTTCCATCTGGAAAAAAATGTCTGTGATAGAGAATGTATAAAAAAGTCAAAAGAAATATTAGAAAAAAATAAGGATTTTATAGCAGCCCTTGTTATGGAACCCATAGTACAAGGTGCTGGTGGAATGATAGTTCATCCTGAAGGAGTGTTAAAAGAACTGGCAGAATGCTGCAAAAAGCTTGGTATTTTGTTAATCCTTGATGAGGTAGCGACGGGATTTGGGAGAACCGGCAAGATGTTTGCCTGTGAATATGAAAAAGTGAAACCTGATTTTTTGTGCCTTGCCAAAGGTATTACAGGTGGTTATCTGCCCCTGGCAGCTACTATCACAACGGATGAGATATTTAGTGCCTTTTTAGGCGATTATGATGAGTTTAAGACGTTCTTCCATGGTCATACTTATACGGGCAATCCCCTTGCTTGTGCTGTTGCTTTGGAAAACTTAAAATTATTTGAGGAAGAAAAAATTTTGGAAAAGATGGAAGAAAAAATCCCCTTATTCAATAGGTGTCTAAAAATTTTTGAAGATCATAAAAATGTGGGTGAGGTAAGACAAAAGGGTTTTATGGTTGGCATTGAAATTGTAAAGGATAAAAATACGAAGGAGATATTTCCCCTCAAAGAAAAGATCTGTATAAAGATTTCTCAAAATGCGAGGAAATATGGACTTATTACAAGACCCCTGGGTAATGTATTGGTATTGATGCCACCCCTATCATCTTCAAAGGATGAACTTTCCTTTATAACTGAAGCTTTATATAAAAGTTTGATAGATATACTTGGGGAGTAATTTTTTTATGAAGTATTTTATAGCTGGGACTGATACAGGAGTTGGTAAAACTTATGTTACATTATCTTTGATAAAATTTTATATGTCTCAGGGATATGTTGTTAAGGCAATAAAACCGGTAGAGACTGGCTGTATAAAGAAAAATGGTAATCTATATCCTGAAGATGCTGGTAAATTTGCTGAATTAACTGGCCAAGATGTAGATGAGGTTTGTCCATATAAGTTTGAGATACCTGTTGCTCCATATGTGGCTTCTCAACTTGAAAATGTTCATATAGATATTGATAAGATAAAAAATCATGTATTCACTGTTTATAACAAACTAATAAAAGAGTATCCAGAAGAAAAGACCATTCTCTTTATAGAAGGTGCAGGTGGTTTAATGGTTCCTGTTACAAAGAAAATTATGATGATTGATTTCCCGCTAATTTTAGAAACCCCAGTTATACTCGTTGCCAGATTAAGCCTTGGCACTATTAATCATACTTTACTCAGCTTAGAAGCACTTGAAAAAAGAAATATTAATGTTAGAGGTGTAATTCTTAATAATGTACAGGGTCTTAAAACAGTTGCTGAATTAACTAATGAACAATTTTTAAAAAAATATTTAAAATTGCCAATTCTATCTGTTCTAGAAAAAAACGATGAATTTAAAAGAACAATACTTTAGTTAAAAGATTATCAAAAGTTATTGTATAATATTAATTGTGAAAAAAGATAAAATACTTTACTGGACTTTTTTGGTATCCTTTTTAATGCATATTTTTTTATTTGGAATCATTGAGTTTTATTATAGAGTTTTGTTAAAAAGCAATTGGGTGAAAAAACAACATGAGAAAGAAAGGATATTTGAAGTTTTACCATACATACCAAAGAATCTTTCTGAAGTTTTACCTCCAAAAAGAGATGTCAGGTTTTTAGGACCCAAAGATTTAGGGGTAAAAAAAGAAAATAATGTTGCAAAAGATAGGAATACGTATGGCGATTTTCCACAACAAATTCCAGCACTACCGCAAAAACAATTAGAAGTTAAACAAAAAGATTCTGTATCAGCAAAAGATATGGAACAAGAGGCCAAGCCAATAAACATTCCAGAAAAAAAGCACGATGATAGTTTTAAGATCCCCATACAGGATAGCAAAGAGAATAAAATCGATAGGGTGGAAAATAGACAAGAAGTAGATTCCAGAACTAAGGAAGTCCCAGCTATAAATAAACTAATACCTAAATCACACGATATATTAGCAAAATTGCCAAAAGAAGAAAGTATAAATCTTAATAGTGGTAGTGTAAAAAGTGGCAAGGAGCTCATAGTTAATACTAAAGAGTTTAAATACTGGTCTTATCTTCAGAAGATGAAACAAAAAATAGAGATGGTCTGGGAATATCCTGAATATGCGAAACAAAGGGGTATTGGCGGACAATTAAAAATTAATTTTAGTATAGATAAAGATGGTAAGATCGAAAAGATGATGTTAGTGGACTCTTCGGGGTTAAAAGTTTTGGACGATGCTGCAATGAAAGCTTTAAAAGATGCAAGCCCTTTCCCCCCATTCCCAGATACATGGGACATATCGCGTCTTAATATTGAAGGAACTTTTATTTATCACATCACTGTGATAAAATAACAAGCTTACTAAAAAAGGAGAAAAAATGGAAAATCCTATTGGTATTTTCGATTCTGG
Organism: uncultured bacterium; assembly: GCA_938045315.1. Taxonomy (GTDB): domain Bacteria; phylum CALINM01; class CALINM01; order CALINM01; family CALINM01; genus CALINM01. The sequence continues at coordinate 3,169 of CALINM010000240.1, forward strand.
TGTAGGTGGACTTACAGTTCTAAAGGCGATAAAAAAATTATTACCCATGGAACAGCTTATATATTTAGGTGATACAGCAAGAGTTCCATATGGCAATAAATCAAAGGAAACAATTGTTAGATACTCTATAGAAAATACAAATTTTTTAATGCAATTTAATATAAAAATGCTTGTTATTGCCTGTAATACTTCTACTGCTATGGGAATTGAAATTTTAAGGAACATGTTTCAAATACCAATAATAGGTGTTATTGAGCCTGGTGCTAAAAGAGCAGTGGAAGTAACTAAGAATAAAAGAATTGGAGTCATAGGAACTGTTGCCACAATAAAAAGTAAAGCTTATCAGAATATTATCAAAAGTTATGAGAGAAAAGCGGTAATTTTTGCCAAGCCCTGTCCACTTTTTGTACCACTTGTTGAAGAAGGTCTTGTTAAGGGACCTGTAGCTGAAGCTGTTGTAAAAATGTATTTAGAGGGTTTTAAACTAAAAAATATAGACACACTTGTTTTAGGATGTACCCATTATCCACTCTTAAAAAATACTATTCAAAAATTTTTTGATAGAAAAATTCAAATAGTTGATTCTGCTGAAGAAACTGCTAAGATTGTAAAAGGAGTACTTGAAGAAAAGAAATTGGCAAATGTTCTGAAAAACGAAAATGATATGTTTTTTGTTACTGATGCAGCAGAAAGGTTTTTGAAAGTAGGAAAGGAAATCATGAAAGGGGCTTTGAAGGAAGTAAGAATTGCACAGGTTGGAAAATGAAAAATAAAAAAAAATACTTAAAGGATAAACAAAAAATAAATTTAGATATTCCTCATATTGGTAGTATTGAAAACTTATCGTATAGTTCTTATGGTGTTTTAAAAAATAATGGGAAAGTAATATTTATTCCCTATACCGTTACTGGAGATGTTATTAGCTATAAGTTATTGAAAGATAAAAAAACATTTAGCGAAGGTAGATTAATTGAAATTTTGAATTCTTCGCCCTATAGAAGAAAGCCACTCTGTCCATATTTTGGTATGTGTGGTGGTTGTCAATGGCAACATGTAAAATATGAATACCAGTTATTATCCAAGAAAAAAATTACTGCAGATCTTTTGGAAAGAATAGGAAAAATAGGTGCCCCCCCTGTACAAGAGATTAACGCTGCAGAATCTGAATGGAATTATAGAAACAGGGTACGTTTTCAAATAGGGGTTGCAAAAAATAATGTTAATTTTGGTTTTACGGTTTATAACACCAATGAAGTAGTAGATATAGAGACTTGTTATATTGTAAAAAAGCCAATTGCTGAGCTTTTAAAGAAAATTAGAATGTTAAAAGAAGAATTAGTAGGCTTATTTGATTTTGAAGTTTATTATTCAGAATTGGAGGATAATTACATTTTTTATGGCATTACGAGAAATCTTACTGCCTTAAATAATATAAGAAGAATTCCAGATCTTTTTAAAGGTGGAATATTTTTTGATAAAAAATCAAAGAGAAGTCTAAATATAAAGTCACCCTTTTTGAATTATTCACTTAAAACGATTAACTCTAACTATAGTCTAAAAATTATGGCAGGGGGATTTTTACAGGCAAATCAGCTTGTAAATACAAAAATATTAAATACACTCATTGAAGAGTTTAGTAACTGCAAAGATTTAAAGTTATTAGAGCTTTATGCTGGATGTGGCAATTTTACAATTCCTCTAAGCAAATTATTTAAACATGTTGTTGCTGTTGAAGGGTCACATATATCTATACAGGCTCTTGAAGAAAATTTGTATAGAAACAATATTATAAATGTAGTAGCTATTAAAAACGATGTGAAAGAAGAAGTAATAAAGAACTTTAACTTGAAAAAAACTTATGATGTAGTTTTCATTGATCCACCGAGAGTTGGTGCTAAAGAGATAGTAACTTACTTACCCCATTTAGGAGTTAACACAGTAGTTTATCTTTCCTGTAATCCATCTACATTGGCAAGGGATTTACAAATACTTATAAATAGCGGTTTTGCACTTGAAAAGGTTATACCCTTTGATATGTTTCCCCAAACGTTTCACATTGAGGTTTTAGCTATTTTAAGAAGATGAAGAAAAAGATACTTTTAGTAGAAGATGATAAAAAAATTTCAAGTTTAATTAAGGCATATTTGGAGAGTTCTGATTTTCAAGTCCATACTACATACAGTATAAACCAGACAATGGAAATTATAGAAAAAGATAAATTTGACCTTGTTATTCTTGATCTAATGCTTCCTGATGGTATGGGTGAAACTTTAGTTGAAGATTTCTCTATGTTGAAGATACCTGTAATTATGGTAACTGCTAAAGCCTCTGAGGAAGAAAAATTAGCAGGCTTTTCCCTGGGTGCTGATGACTATATAACCAAACCTTTTAGTCCAAGGGAGTTAGTAGCGAGGGTTAAAGCGGTGTTAAAAAGATACAATTTTCAAGAGCAAGAAGAAGTTCTATCTTTTAATACTGGTAAATTACAAATCTTTTTAAAATCCTATCGAGTTTTGTTAGATAATAATGAAATAACTTTAACACCTACGGAATTCAAAATTCTCCACTTTTTAGTAAGTCATAATGGGGGAGTTGTTACCAGAGAAGTAATAATAGATAAGGTATTTGGTTATCAATTTGAAGGGTATGAGAGAACAGTAGATACCCATATTAAGAACTTAAGACATAAATTAAATGATGATCCTAAATCCCCTACATTTATCCAGACGGTTCATGGTTTGGGTTATCGCTTTTGTGGCATAAGGGATGAAAATAAAGATTAAATATAAAATTTTTTGTTTTTCTGCCTTCTTCTTTATAATTGTTTTCTTATCTCTTCTTTATATGCGAAATCTCCTTCTATCTGATTTTAATGAATTTGTAGAGGGAGGTAAGGAAGATAAGATTTACTGGGTTACAAACTATTTAGAACAAAGATATCAGGAAGAAAAAGACTTTAATAAAATAGCTATAGATACTGCGAGGTTAGCTTTGATAATTGGACTTGAAGTGAAAATATTTGATGATAATGATATGCTTGTAACAGATACTCATCAGGCTTTTAATAATGCTTTACCTATTATAAAAAAGAGATTGAAGTCTTTTTATGAAAGAATAGGCAGTATAAAAAATAAAGAGTTTATCTCCTATCCGCTTTTTAGTGGTGGAGAGGAAGGAATGCAGATAGTTTTAAAGTCTATTCCACCATTGATATTATCGCTATTTTTAGTTAATGTATTTAGAAAATTTGGCGTGATAAGCATGATAGAGGTGGCGCTGTCACCATTGCTGGTGAAGATAGGAATACCAGGAGTAGCAGTATTACCCATAGTCAGCAAATATTTAGCAGGTGGTACAGCAATGATGGCGGTATCCCTTGATCTAGTAAACAAGGGCTTGATGAGTGCAGTAGAGCTAAATAGAATAGCAGGATTTACAGTAAATCCCT
>CALINM010000241.1 GCA_938045315.1 uncultured bacterium
TCCGATGATTTCGATAGAAAAAACATGTTTTTCCCTGCAGGTGTTATATTAAATGGTGATATATCTAAAGTGATACCCTTTGACCCCGATAAAATTTCTGAACATGTAAAACATTCATGGTATAAATATCCAGATGAAAACAAAGGGCTTCATCCAAAAGATGGTATAACTGAACCAAATTATACAGGCCTCAATCCTGATGGGACGTGCAAAGAAAAGGAAAAATATAGTTGGGTTAAAGCCCCAAGATATGATGATAAACCAATGGAAGTAGGGCCTCTTGCAAGGGTACTTGTAGCTTATGCGTCTGGTAATAGAGAGATCCAAGATCTCGTAAATGGGGCATTGAAAGCGATCGATTTACCTGCGACAGCATTATTCTCAACTCTTGGTAGAACAGCAGCAAGGGGATTAGAAACACTATATATTGCTAATAATGTGGAAAAATGGATTGGTGAACTGATAAACAATCTTAAAAATAATGAAGAAACATATACCCCTTATAATATGCCTAAAGAGGCATATGGTTATGGTTTAATAGAAGCACCAAGGGGTGCACTTGGCCACTGGGTTTCTATTAAGAACTATAAGATTGAACACTATCAATGTATAGTTCCATCTACATGGAACTTCTCACCCAAGGATGCAAAGGATCAAAGGGGTGCATGTGAACAGGCACTTATAGGAAGTCCTTGTTACTCCTCTGAAAAACCATTAGAAGTTCTAAGAACAGTTCATTCCTTTGACCCATGTCTTGCTTGTGCAATTCATGTGGCAAGGAGGTAATTATGTCATACGAAAGAGTATATAGAATGAATTTAATTATGAGAATAAATCATTGGTTGATGTTTATAGCTTTTATAGCTTGTGCAACAACAGGTTTTTACATAGCCCATCCTTTCCTTGTATTTGAAACAGGAGAGATTACTGATAGTTATGTAATGGGTTATATAAGATTGATTCATTACTTAGGTGCCATCTTTCTTGATGTTATATTGCTTGTTTGGCTTTACCTTTTCTTTTTTGGGCGTCATGCTTATTTTAAATTTATATTTCCTTTGGGACCAAGATTTAGAGAAGCCTTGCTGATGTTAAAGCATTATTTTACTTTAAATCCTGAAGATAGACCTGAAACATATGAAAGGATGGATGCTTTAAATGCCTGGGGATTTTTAATATTCATAATACTTTTTAAAGCCCTTATGTTAATTACTGGTTTTGCAATGCTTTCCCCACAAATAACGGCACAAAATACTGCAATCCCAGGTGGACATCTTGTGTTTTCAGGAGTAGGCTCAATTGCTTATTTTCTCTTTGGTGATTTAGCAACGATAAGGCTCGCCCATCATGTTATGGCCTGGATATTGATAGTATTTGTTATCATTCATGTTTATCTTGAGATATGGCGTGAGGTCATATGGAAAGAAGGAGATATTTCAATAGTTTTTAGTGGTTATAAATTCATCAGGAAAAAATAGATGGTTAAAGTAGTGGGGATAGGCAATCCCCTTCTTGGTGATGATGGATTTGGACTAACTGTTCTTGATAAAATTGAAAAAGTGAGATTGGAGGGGGTTGTTTTTATTAAATTGCCTACCCCCTCTCCCTGGGTTTTATATGAAGTTTTCAGAGAAGGTGATTATTTTATAGTTGTTGATGCTTTATATGACGGTAATTTTGGTGAGATAGAAGTTTTCCCAATATATAATCTTAAATCAAATTCTACTAAATTAAAAAGTTTGCATGATGTTAGTTTAGCCCAGGTAGTTGATTTCCTTAGTCTTTATGATATCAATGTAAAAGGTGTTATAATTGGTACTAAAGTAAAAGATATTAGCCCAAAAATAGGTTTATCAGATGAACTAATAAAACTCATCCCTAACGCAGTTGAAAAAGTGTTTGAGGTTTTAAACGCTGTACTGAAGAAAAATAATCCTAATCTTTAAAAGCCTTCAGCTCTTCCAAAATAAAATTAGCTGCATCGAAACCGCTCTTAACACAATCTCCAATTCCTATTCCTTTGTAACTACAGCCTATAAGTAGTAACCCTTTATGTGTTTTTAATGATTTATAAATTTCTTCAATCCTATCTAAATGTCCAACAGTGTATTTAGGCATGCCTCTTTGCCATCTATATACTTTTCCAAAAACTGGTTTTGCATTAATTTTCGCAATTTCTTCTAATTCTTCCCTTACAATACTTATAAGTTTTTCATCATCCTCATTGACAAGTTCTTCATGATGACCACCGCCAACGAAGGATCTAATTAAAATATAATCATCAGGTGCTCTATATGACCATTTTATGGAACTCCATGTACAGGCATTAATTCTTCTATTCTCAATTCTAGGGACTATAAAGCCAAAACCCTTTAGATTTACTTTGATATCACCTCTTTTATAGGCAAGAGAAATTGTAGCAGAAGAGGACCACTCAATATTTTTTAACATAGAAGATAAATTTTCATCCATATCTTTTATTAGCTCTGCGGTTATATATGATGGTGTGCCAATAATTACATAATCGAATCTATCCTGAAAGCCATCTTCGGTAATAATTTTATATTGGCCGTTCTCTTTATTGATGGCTATTACATGCTTATCTGTGAGTATTTTGTCTGAACCTATGAATTTCTTACATCCCTCTACTAATTCTGCCATACCCTTTTTTAGGGACATAAAATAAGTCATTTTTTTTGTATTTGGTTGTGATTGTGGCTTATTCTTCATAGCTTTAACCATACCTTTAATAAGGCTTCCATATTTTTTTTCCATCTCAATAAAACGTGGGAAGGTCGCTTTTACACTCATATTGTCTGGATTTGATGTGTGAATACCTGCAACCAGAGGCTCGGCAATTTTTTCTAAACATTCTCTACCAAGTCTTCTTGTAACAAATTGAGCAAGGCTTTCATCACTGTCATCTTTTTTGGGTGGTATAAATAATTCCAGTCCCATTCTTATCTTGCCAGCCCAGGATATAAGACTTGATTTTAATAGGGGCATAATCATTGTAGGTACCATTAGCATAACACCCTCTGGCAGGGGATGTAGTTTACCAGCAGAGTATATGTAAGTTCCTTTATGATCATCATTGCTACATAACATCTCATTTTCTAATCCAATTTTTTTGATAAGTTGTACAGACCAAAATTTTTCAGGCAAATAACTATCTGGACCAGCTTCTATTATAAAATTATTCTCATATTCTGTTTTTATTTTACCACCTATATTTTTCTCTTTCTCAAATATTACAAAATCAAATCCAGCCTCTTTTAGAACAACTGCACATGCTAAACTTGAAATACCGCTACCTATTATTGCGATCCTTTTAATCATGCCATTTTCCCATCCTTTCCATAATTATATAAAATAATGATTTTATGAAATCAGGGTCGTCATTAAGTGAAGTTATTCTATGGTAAGATAGACCTAAATTTTTTGCATAATTTGCATGTATTATATCAATATCATAGAGTGTCTCAATATGATCAGCAGTAAAACCAATTGGTATCTGTACTATTGAATTATAACCTTTTGCTTTAACCTCTTCCATTATTTGTTCTACTTCTGGTGTTATCCAGCTTTCTCTTCTATTTGATGGTATACTTTGCCATCCTAATGTCCAATTCTTTAAGTTTAAGTTTGTTGATACTAATGAGCAGCATTCTAAAATTTGTGCTTTATAAGGTTCATTTGATAATCTTTCAGGGATACTGTGGGCGGAGTAAATAAAGAATGAATTCCAGTTTTTAACCTCTTTCTTTATTTTATTTGTCCAGCAGTCAATAAAAGCTTTATTTCTATACCAGCTATGGATAAAGGTATATGGAGTTTGAATGTTATTTTCTTTGATAAATTTCTCTATAAAATTAATATAATTGCCTGTAGTAACTGATGTAAAATATGGGGAAAGCAATAGAAAAATTATTTTTTCAAATCCTTTTTCGACAAAGTAAGTAATAATCTCGTCTATGCTGGGATTACAATAACGAAAAGCTGGTAAGCATTTATAATCAGAAGTGAGTAATTTTTCCAAGGCATGAGCTTGTTTCTCTGTTATTTCAGGGAGTGGAGAAAATCCACCTATAAGTTTGTATTTCTCTTTTATAGCACTTATAATCTTATCTGGCAGTTCAATACCCGTTAATTTTTTTAAAAAAAGAGTAACTTCTTCTAAATTTCTTGGACCCCCAAGTGTAACTAAAGCAATTCCTACTTTCATCTTTTGCTTAACTCATGAACTAAGTTTATAAGATACTCTGCATTTTCAACGGGTACCGTAGGTAGTATACCATGTCCTAAATTGAATATGTGACCATTTCTGTTACCAGCTCTTCTTAAAATATCTTCTACACGTTTTTTTATATATTCTTTAGAACCATATAATGCTGCAGGGTCCAGGTTGCCTTGAACAGCTGTTTCGTAATTTAATAATTTCCATGCTTCATCTAAGTCAATTCTCCAGTCAAGACCAATAACATCACCACCAGCTTCTTTCACAAGTTTTAATAAGTGAGAAGCACCAAAAGCGAAGTGTATGTGGGGTACCGATCTATCCAGTTCCTTGAACAGCCGTTTTTGGTGGGGTAGTATAAACTCTCTATAATCGGATGTGCAAAGACAACCTACCCAACTATCAAAGATTTGAACAGCTTGTGCCCCTGCCTTTATCTGGGCGTTTAAGTAATCAATAATCATATCCACTAATTTTTCCATTAAAAGATGCCATGTATCTGGTTCTTTATACATCATTGTTTTCGTGTATATGTAGTTCTTTGAACCACCACCTTCAATTATATAGCTTGCTAATGTAAAAGGAGCTCCAGAGAAACCAATTAATGGGATTTTACCATTTAACTCTTTTCTTACAAGCTTGATAGAAGTAAGCAGATAGTCCATATGTTCTTCAATCACAAATTTTCTCATTTTTTCTACTTCTTTTTTTGTGCGAACAGGATTTTTGATTTGTGGTCCGTCATCTTTTGTAAATTCAAAATCAATACCCATATATTCCAGAGGCAATAATATATCAGCAAAAATTATCGCCGCATCAAGTTCGAATCGCCTTACTGGTTGAAGAGTTACTTCAACAACAAGTTCGGGTGTTTTGCACATCTCAATAAAACTATATTTTGAGCGTATGTCTCGATATTCTTTAAGATATCTTCCTGCCTGTCTCATCATCCAAATAGGTGTACAATCTACGGGCTCTTTTCTACATGCTTTAAGAAATCTGTCATTTCTTGCCATTAATAACCTCTCATAAAAGTTTTAGTCATTAGTATAAACGAAAAAATAAGAAAAATACAGAGCGATTGTTAGATATAGAATATTGTACGTGGTGAGTTTTAAGGTTTTAAAAGATTATTTAATTATGGAAAATCAACAGTTTTATAAATACTAATAGATTCGAATCATAAAAGTCTTTTGAATCTATAAATTTTTTTAAGCATGTTAACAATTTTTAAAAACTAAACTTGCTTAATAATTTTTTTGTGGTAGTATTTTTTAAAGAAGGGGGATTTTATGGAAGGAATAGATAAAAAAGCAATACTAAAAGAAATTATAAAACAGCTTCATAGTGGTTTGCCGCCAGAGGAATTAAAGAGTAAGTTCAAAAGTCTTCTTAGTCATGTAACTTCTACTGAAATAATTCAACTTGAACAAGAATTGATAAAAGAGGGAATGGATAGAGAGGATATTAGAAAGCTTTGTGAATTACATATTGAGCTATTTAAAGAATCTCTTGAGAAAGAAACAGCACTCGCACCACCGGGGCATCCCATAAATATCCTAATGGAAGAGCACAAGATTTTTCTGAATATGGCCAAAGAACTTTTAAACACGATTAACTTTTATTTAGAAGGAAAGATGTATGAACTTAGGGAAAAGTCAGGGAGAATTATAGATGATTTAAAAAAAACGGAAAGTCACTATATAAGGGAGGAAAATGTTTTATTTCCCTATATTGAAAAATATGGTATTACTGAACCTCCAAAGATGATGTGGACAGAACATGATCGCATTAGAGCCATTAAAAAAGAAATTTATGGATATTTAGATAAGGGAAATTATAACAATCTAAAAGATGCATCTTTCAGACTTGTTGAGATGTTATCCACACATTTTTATAAGGAAAATAATATTCTATTTCCAGCAGGTATGAGAACAATAAATGAGATAGAATGGGTTAAAATTAGGAAAGAATTTGATGAAATTGGTTATAGTTTTATTGAACCACCTTCTTTTTTGGGTGATAGAATGATAGAAGAAAAAATAATATCCTACGGAGAAGAGCATTATGTTAATTTTGAAACGGGAAATTTATTTTTTGATGAAATAGAAGCAATTTTCAATACTTTACCTGTAGATATTACTTTCGTTGATAAAGATGATAAGGTTTGTTATTTCAGTCAAACTAAAGATAGAATTTTTTTAAGAACACCTGCTATTATAGGTAGAAAAGTTCAGCAATGTCATCCTGAAAAAAGTTTACACATAGTAAATAGAATTTTAAAGGATTTCAAAGAGGGAAAGAGGGATAAAGCTCAATTTTGGATTAATTTAAATGGAAGATTTATACTGATACAATATTTTGCGGTAAAGAATAAGCAAGGCACTTATTTAGGATGTCTTGAAGTAACACAGGACATCACGGAAATAAAGAAGTTAGAAGGGGAAAAGAGACTTCTCGATGACTGACTGATCAAAGCTTTTGAAATTCTGATTTTGGAGCTCCACAAAGAGGACATACCCAATCTTCTGGCAACTCTGAAAAAAGAGTTCCAGCAGGTATTCCATTATCTGGATCACCTTCTTTTTCATCATAAATATAGTTACAGACTGTGCAGAGCCATTTATCCATATAAACTCCTTCAATTTTTTTAAAGTTTACCATATTAGATATGTATGTCAACTAAGAAGCAACCTTATTTAGATGTTAACTCATTTTTTTAAGAGCTAAATGATTATAAGCATCAAAATTTCCTCCTGTGCATGCTTTCTCAAGATAATTAAAAGCTATTATATAATCCTGTGTTAACTTTTTCTAATTTATACATAAGACCTAAGTTATATCACCTTTCATAATTTGTGGTTATCACAAAAAGTTTTATATAATTGTGTGGCTATAGGATAGTTTCTTTCCCCCTATTTACCTCTTATATTTAAGCCGCCTTAGTTATAAAATGCAAGAGATAATTTTTGAGTCACAAGCTTTTTTATAATTGCTAATTGCTGATTTATAGTCCAGTTTTGTGCCGAGCCCTTGTTCATAAAGCATGTCTATATTATCACACCTATCAGTAAGACCACTATCACATGCTTTTTAACTTAATCTAAAGATTTTGAATAATCCTTATTATTTTTACGCTTCTTCTCCTTCATCAATAATATTTGCATGGTCTATTGAAAAAGTCATAAATATGTTAAATATTA
>CALINM010000242.1 GCA_938045315.1 uncultured bacterium
TGATAAGAAGTTAATTACGATGAAAAATATAAATACTCCTGAAGATTTAAAAAAATTTAAAAAGTTGTTTAAAGGGGAAAAAATATGAAGAAAAATTTAATTTTTTTACTATTATTGATAAGTTTTGGTTGTTCAAAGATCAATTCTTATTTTATTAGAGATAGCATTGATAATGTCAGTACAAAAGGTTATGTTACTTTAACAGATGAAGAGATTAGCTTATATATGGGATATCAATCATCAATGCTTTTAGGTGATTTAGAAAAAGCTGAAAACATTATAAAAGAATTAATAAGCAAGAAAGGTGATTTTATAGAACCCTATCTTGATTTAATTACTATATTCACATTTCAGAAAAGATTAAAAGAAGCTGAAGAGGTGATAACTAAATTAGAAAGTATGGGGATAGAAAACGAAAACATTCTATCTTCTAAAGCAAATATTTACTTAATGAAAGGTGATCTGGAAAAAGCAATTCCAGCATTAAATAAAATTATAGAAAAACAACCTAATAAAGAGAATGTTTATTTGATTTTAGCAAATATTTATTATCAGAACAGAGATTACAAAAGTGCATTAGATGTTTTAGAAAAACTGGTTAAAGTTATGCCAGACAGTTTTTTGGGAAACTTATATTTAGGTAAAGTTTATGAAACTCTTGAAGAAAATAAAAAAGCAGCAGAATTTTATGAGAGAGCTCTTAAAGAGAGAGAAGAAGATGAAGTACTTATGAATTTAGATAGAGTTTATGATAAGTTAGGAGAAAGGCTTAAATCCATAGAAGTGCTAGAGAAATTTCTGTCTTTAAATCCGGATTATCCAAAGATAAGGGAAAGACTTGCTCTACTATATGTTGGAGAAAATAATTATGATAAGGCACTCATGCATTTTGAAATTTTATTATCCCAGTTTCCTGAAAATATAGATTTAAATTTAAAAGCAAGTTTTGTTGCAATAGAAGGGAAATATTATGATAGAGCAGAAAATTTTCTTAAAAATGTTTTGGATAAAGAGCCAGAAAATCAAAAAGGTTTATACTTTTATGGTATCTTAATGAAAGATCGAAAAAGATGGAAGGATGCCATAAAATATTTCGAAAAAATAAAAGAACAAGATTATTTAAAATCAGCACTTCTTTATATGTCCATATGTTATGAAAAATTAAATAATAAGGAGAAAGCAAAGGAAATTCTTGAGCAACTCTGGCGAGATGATCCTGATGAAGATGTGGGATATTTTCTTTCTTTATATTATAAAAATGCTAAGGACTATGATAATGCAGTTAAAATACTGGATATGTTAATAGAAGAATCAAGGAGTAAAAATTATAAGTTAATTTACCTTAAATCAGAAATTTTGATAAAAAAAGGAGAATTTGAGAAAGGCATTAATCTGGTTAAACAAATATTAAACGAAGAGCCAGACAATCCAGATGCTTTAAACTTTATTGGGTATTCCTATGCTGAAAAGGGTATAGAGATTGAGAAAGCTTATAATATGATACAAAAAGCATTATCAATTAAAAAAGATGATCCCTATATTATGGATAGTCTTGCATGGGTTTATTATGTTAAAGGTGAATATGAAAAAGCGCTTTCTATACAAAAAAAAGTTATAGAAAAAGTTGATGATGATCCAACTATTCTGGAACATTTGGGCGATATTTTAAAAGCTTTAGGAATGAGTAAAGATGCACTGGATGCGTATAAGAAGGCTTTAGAAAATGATCCAGAACAGCCTGAATTAATAATGAAAAAAATAATGGAGCTTGAAAATAGATAAATTTTTATTTTTTTTGTTATTACTTTTATTGAGTTGTAGTTATTTAAATGTTCAAAAAAGCAATTCCTTTGATTACAATTGTAATCTTTTTATACAATATGATAGGCATAGTTTATTTGGTGATTGCTATATTTATCAGAATATAAATGGTTTTTATATTGATATGTATACCTTTGGGAATTTAGTTTTTAGACTCCACGAAAAGGGGCAGAAGATAAAAATTTTTATACAAAATCATGAATATGATTATAATTTAGATGATAAATTTTTTTCAATTGATTATGTAAAATTTAAAAATGTTTTATTAAGTTTTTTTCAGAGTGATAGCTTTATAAGTGAAAATAACCTTGAATATGAGATCATAAGTTTCATGGAAGAGGGTTATAAAAAATTAGTTTTTAAAGATAAAAAAAATGATAATTACATAGAGTTAATGGCCAGAAAATGAGGAAAGAATTATTTTTTATTCTTCTGTTCATATTTTTTCTATTGTCTTGTAAGACAAAAACAAGTCCTAAAGTAGAAATGGGATCTAATAATATACCCGCTTATGGAGATACCTTGATTGAAGGTACAATCGGTGAAGCCAGTAATTTAATACCTTTTCTTGCCTCTGATTCGGCTTCTCACCAAGTAGCAGACTTAATTTATAATGGTCTTGTTAAATATGATAAAAATTTAAATTTAGTAGGTGATTTAGCAGAAAATTATAAAATATTAGATGGTGGGAAAAAGATAATATTTAAATTGAGAAAAAATGTTAGATGGCATGATGGTAGGGATTTTCCAGCTGATGATTGTATTTTCACTTATAAAGTTATCACAGATCCTAATACTCCAACTCCC
>CALINM010000243.1 GCA_938045315.1 uncultured bacterium
ACATGGCACAATTTAAATTGTGCCATGTGAACGAATCAAACTGATAAATTCCTGATTAATATGGTAAAGAAATTTTAAATTATAACTTTTTCTTAAGCTCAGATTTAATCTATTTCTTCAAATAATCTTGAAAGTATTTTCCAACACATTAGGAACAAAGTGTATAGCTAAATAATGCATCTGTATGTTCAGTAATGTAATTTTCTAACTGATTCCGGTACCCAGCGTCATCCCTTATTTTTTTGCAATACATGCATATTGTTATGATACCTCTCAAAATTTTAATCTCTACCTGTGCTTCTTCAGAAATTTTTATTTTATTTTTTAATTCTTGCTCAAAACCTTTTATTTTAATTATATAAATCAAGAACATCAAAAAAATCCAGAGGTTACAACTGTAAGAACAACAAAAGTCAAAAGTATCACCTTCTCCTTCTCCATTTTTCTCTCCATTAACAATTTATCTGTTACATCAAAAATTATGGAAAATAATACGCGACATTTTTTAACATAATTGGGTATTCATATACCTCCATATCTATAATTTTGCCACTTACAAATCTATGCTTAAAATTAAAGTAGTTTTTCTACAATGTTTTGCCCCACAGCATCTCTTACCTATCTATTCTTAAGATATAAGGTATTGATTTCTGGAAGAATTCTTAACTTTATTTTATATCTAAAAAGTGCTTCACCATCGAACAGATATTAATTGGGACTTTTCATTTCTATAGGATATTATCAGCCCTAATGCCAGATAGTACTTTTAAAGCAATCTATACTTCAACCTCTCCCTGGGAAAAAGAGCATTTAACTCTTCTACCTATCATACCATTTTTAACCATATGGTCCGATAGGGTAAAAATTTTAGTTTTATTTATGTTACTCAATTCTCTTAAGTGAAACTCCTTTTTATGTTTTTTACCTGATGGAGACTTAAAAGAAGAAAGATAAAAATCAGTTCATCTTGCTTTATTTGAGATACCTTATTTAGTATCCCGCCAAATTCTAAATTGTTTAAATAATTAACATCAAAACCCTTCAAAATTGTACTGACTTCTTTACTAAACAGTTCTAAATTTTTCTTTTGTTATAATCTAAAACCAGCAATTACAAATATTTTAATAGGCTTTTTGATATTTTTAGAGCTATTTCAACAGTTTCCCTAATTGACTTTACCTCATTTACCCCTGTTATCTATACTCCCTTATCATCTCCCTTTTAAAGTCATTTATTCCACAAAAAAACAGCACAGGGTCATTAATTAATCTGCCCCTTCATCTCAAAATAAGTTCAAAAGCATCATCTACAACAATTAATGTTTTAAACTTTATATTACCTTTTTTTATGTATAGATAGCTTCTAATTAATTTAAATACTCTTTAGTTTTGCTTTACCTATTAAAATCCATACATTCCTCATAAAGATCAATGTTATTAAAATACTTTTTAAAAATTCCACGAAACTAATTTGTGTTTCATCAGTCCCTTTGTATCTCGAATAATAGGAATGAATGATATAATTTTTTGCTATCCCCATATGAAAATAACTTATTAGAGGAATATATTTACATTAATAGTTTTAGAAAGTTCATAATTTTGTTTTGCTACCTTTAAAAAAATCGATTAAATTCATTTTTTTTAAAATTGAAAATACTTTTTTTATAAATTTGTAGAAAATGACGGATATCCTGAAAATATTTCAAAAAACATTTTAGGTAACCCTCTTTGGACTTATATTAAAGATTTTGAAACTAAACACTTATATAAATTAATTATTGATCACGTAAGACTCTTAAAAAGAGGGATTACACTAACTATAAGATGTGACTCCCCAATAATGATAAGATTCATAGATTTCAAAATAATTCCCTTAGAAAAAGGCGATATAGAATTTATAAGTGAAATAACTAAAGAACTAAAAAGAGATAAGGTTGATATTCTTGATAAACATATACCAAGAAATGAAGAATTTATAAAGATGTGCAGCTACTGTAAATCAATAAAAGTTGATGAAAAAAACTGGATAGGAACATAAGAAGCAGCTTCTTATTTAAATCTATTTGCTAAACCATCTTTACCTAAGATATCACATGGGGTATGCCACACTTGTTACGAAAAAGTTATCAAAGAATTAGAAAACTATAAACTTGCCTTCAATTAGGTGATCCATTCATTTCTAAAACCTAACTGTGTATAGAACTTTTACCTCTCCATTCAATAAATCTATTTTCCCGCCAAAATTGTCCGTTGTTTCATATCTAAACTGCTTTTTGTGGAAAGCTAGCATAATTTACCATGGCTTTCCCTAAATCAAATTTAGTAACAGATTTTACTTTGGTTTTTTGCCATATCCACTACATTTCTAATATAATCATCATGTACATGGGTAAGAAGCATTAAATCAACTTTTTTCTCTTCCCATTGTTTTTTATCATCTCTATTCGCTACACTTGTAATCCACAGATCAATTAATAAAACCCTGTCTGAAGGCATCTTAATACTAAACATAGAGTTTTCATGCCATAGAATTTCTATTTTCCCATAATACACACCTGTGATAATGAGTAAATAAAAATTTTTTTATCTTCTATCCTTCTTATTTAAGATTAGTTGCAATCTTCTTTAGTCTCCTCGCATGCATCATCAGGTGTTTTAATAAAAGGTGATGCAGGCACTAAATCTAAAATAGATTTTTTATCTTCTTGCCCTATTGTTTTTCTTTTATTCTTAACCACTTCTTTTTCTACTTTTGTTGAGGGCTCTGGAAAAAGATAGCTTCTTATATTTGATAATCCTATAAGAAACCTTTTTTCCCCTGGCAAATTAATGAAAAGAACAGGTACTTTATCAATCCCCACATTCTTAAGAAAATTTGGATTTTCATCAATAAGTATATGGGGTATTTCAATTTTTTTCTCTTCAAGCTCTTTCATTAAC
>CALINM010000244.1 GCA_938045315.1 uncultured bacterium
GATTTATTAACAAAAAAAACCTTATAATCACTATTGCACTCTATAACACCCTCTTTTATGTTACACAAAATATGGCTCAGGTGGGTCTCAATCTCTATTAATTCCTTTGTCATTTCTCGAGGATAAATTTTCTCAATACCCACAATACTGTTTTTCAAAGCTTGAACTTCTTTTTTAGTTTCAAATCTTTCAATCACTGAACGAATACTTTCTAAAAAATTCTGTACAGGGCTTTTTGCAATATAGGCATCTGCATTAATCTCTTTTACTCGATTTGCAGCCTCTATAGCAACACCGGTCATTATAATTACAGGGGTTTTAGACTTATGTGGATCTTCCTTTAAATATTTGCAAATTTTAGAACCATCTATTTGAGGCATTATGTGATCAACAAGTATATAGTCAAAATCTTTTTTATGTATACATTCCCAGGCTTTTATTGGATCAGAAAAAACTTCAACATCAAATCCTAAAGGGATGAGGGCTTCTTTTATTGTCTCAAGAAAGAAGGGATTGTTATCAACGATAAGTACTTTCTTTCCCATTTTTTAATACTATTTTACAAGTTTAAAATCATTTTACAAGTCTTTTATTTATTTTTCATAATTTTTCAAATAAAATAAATTCATGATAGATTTACATATACATACTACTTTCAGCTCCGACGGCTTTTATAAACCAATAACATTATTAACAAAAGCTCAGACCAAAGGACTCAAAGCTATTTCTTTCACAGATCATAACGAAATAGAGGCAAATTTTATCGGTATAAAAAGGGCTGGTAAATTTTCTATTAAATACATTATTGGTACAGAAATTACAAGTTACTGGAATGGAAGAGAATTTCACATACTTGGTTATCTATTCGATCTTAACTCAAAGTATATTAACAAAACAATCGGCCAAATAAAACAAATTAAGAGGGAGCAAGCAAAAAAAATATGTAAAAGACTAAAACAATTAGGTTTTGAAATATATGAGGAAGATGTTTTTAGATTTTCTAAGGGTAAACCACCTACAGGTGTTAGTTACCTAAGGTCTATCTTAAAGAACAAAAAAAATTTAAATGACATAAGGCTAGCTCCCTATATTAAAGGTGAAAAAAAACGCTCTCCCTATATGCATTTTTACGAAGATTGGTTAAAACCAGACAGACCTGGATACGTTCCAGAAAAAGAAATAACAACAGAAGAGGTAATTTATGCCATTATCAAAAGTTCGGGGCTTCCAGTTATTGCCCATCCACAAAACATTTCAGAATCTGAATTAATAGAATTTATAAAAATGGGGATTAAAGGTATTGAGGTATATACAACGTATCACAATATCCAGCAGAGAGCTTTTTATAGAAACCTTGCTGAAAAATATAGCCTTGTTATTACTGCTGGTTCTGACTTTCATGGCGAAAGGATAAAAAAAGGTGTTAAACTAGGAGAAATAGGCGATAATGATATATCACTTCTAAAAAAGATGGAGGATTATTACAAAGAACTTTATGGCAAAAAACCTTATAGCATGTGATTTTGATGGTACAATAAACAAAATCGATATTGGCAAAGCAATCTCAAAGTATTTATTTCCTGATGAATGGAAAATTATAGAATTTAAATTTAAAAATGGATTAATAAATAACTTTAATTTTTATAACCAATACTTAAACCCCAAAATTACAAAAGATTATACAAAAATAAAAAAAATCATATCCAGAAATTTAAAAGTTAGTAAAGGATTTTTAGAGTTTTATACAAATATCCAAAAGAAGGGAGATAAATTAATAATACTAAGCGATGGATTTGATATTTATATAGATGCTTTTTTAAAAAAATATGGCTTAGATATAGAATATTACTCTAACAAAATTTTAAACAACAGACCAAGAACAATTTCTCTACATCATCCTTACCATAATTCATCATGCCCCTTATGTGGTACATGTAAGAGTGATCTTTTACAAAAGATAAAAGAAAACTATGACAAAACCATCTATATAGGGGATGGTGACTCTGATATATGCCCCTCTTTCTATGCTGACGTCTTTTTTGGTAAAAGAAAGGTGATGCAAAAGTTGCTTATATCTGAACAAAAAGAAGAAAATAAATCCACATTTTTTTATCTTTATGACTTTTATGAGCTAAATGATACCATAGAGAGATTAAACAAGATAAAATGTGTTATCTTTGATTTAGATGGAACTCTTGTAGATGGATTTGATATAATTTATGAAAGCTTCAATTATGCTCTTAAAAAATTGGGTTTAAAAACTATTCCCCATCACAAAATAAGGACGGTTATAGGTCCAGCTCTTTCAGAGGGTTTTAAAAAACTCGTTCCCGAGGATTTGGTAGAACAGGGCGTTCAAATTTACAGAGAATATTATAAAGAAAAATATTTGCAAAGAACAGTACTTTTTGATGGTATCAGAGACTTGCTCACTATGCTCAAAGATAGAAAAATAATTATAGGATTAATTACAAATAAAAAAGGTAATTTTGCTAAAGACCTCATTTCATATTTAAATTTGACTAAATATTTCGATTTTATTTTAGGCGCTGAAGAGGGATTCCTTCCCAAACCTCATGGCGATTCAATTAACTATATAAAAGAAAAATATGATTTAAATTCTCGTGAGATTGTTTATATAGGTGACTCAGCTATAGATGGTGAATTTTCCAACAAATCAAACATAGATTTTATCGCTGTAGGTATGGGGTTAGGTAAAGAAAAAGAATTATATAAATTTAAACCCTTATCATTTTGTTATAATACACAACAGTTGATGAATACTTTAGATAGGCTGGTTATTTGAAATAATCTATTATTTCTTCCAAAATGTCTCTACCAATCCCACTTTCCAAATACCATCTTCTTTATACATTCTTAAATGAAAGGGGTGTTCAGATTTTTTATATCTAATCACAATTTCCGCATAATTTTTTTTACTCAGAACCTTCTCCCATATGCACTCATCTAAAACAATTTTGGGATCAAAACTTTTTAAAAAACCACCCCAATAAGTTTTAGCTATGATACCGTTGATTTGAAAGTCTGTATTCAATTGTTCATGAGTGTAAATAATTTTATTCGCCTTAAAATTATTATGGATTTCATTTACTATCAATGTTCTTGATTTACTTGTTAATATTTCCCAGCTTTTCTTAAAATCTCGATCGGCAAGAGACCTAAAAAAGGTCTCTGCCGTATCAAGAATTATATTTAGATCATTATCTGAAGCTTTCAATAAGTTATAATCAAAAAGTATAAATATCAGTAAGGATATGGAAAATCTTTTACCCAATTTCATTATTTATTAATGATGGCTTGTAGTAATATGTGTAACTGCAAAACCTCCTCCGTCTTCATCAGCTGTAATAGCTATGACGGCACCTATAACTGCTGCTGCAATACCAGCAGTTAATGCTACTGTACCAGCTGTAACACCAGCTGCCACTGTAGCTCCCGCAGCAGAACCTGATGTAGCTATAGAACCTGCTGAAGCTGTTGCGCCTAAAACACTTTGAGATGTAGCACCAGCAGCAATACCTGTATTACTAAGAGCACTGGCAATTGCTTCTGGTGTCCCTATTAAATAACCACCACCCAGTTGCTGAGGTATGGGTATTGCAATCTGCTCTCCTACCAAAGCTGGTAACTGCGTACTTTGAGTGTACATAATATTTGGTTGGTTTATAAGAAGCTGTAACTGATTTTGGGATAATTTAACGACTGTTCCATCCGCCAATTTTATAAATTCATACTGGGCTTGAGCATAAGAAATATTTGGTAAAACAAAACTAACAACAAAGGTAAAAATCACAAACCTTGCTATTAAAAATCTCCTTATCATAAGGTACCCCCTTTTACCTTTTTATTGAATATTACCATCTAAATTTATCCTTGTCAATATATAGTCTTTGATTTCTCCCAATTAAATCAAAAAGGTTAGTAAAGTGAGATATATCCTGTGCCACATCTCTTGTCCACGGAGAAAGGGAGTAAGTATAAGATGTTCTTGAATCGCCACCCTCAAATAACCTTATAGGTATAGATACTGAAATTCCCTTATCATGATAGCCCGAGTTTATATTATCTTTAAAAACTGAAGTATCTGTGAAACTGTACCATCCAGTTATAACAACACCATTGATAAACTTAGATATAGAAAACTTAGTACCAAAATCACCAGCCAAAAACCTACCAGTCTTAACATCAATAAATAAATCCCCTTCTGGGATGTTTAATCTTAAATTTAAAAAACCCGTTGTATAATAATCCTTGCCCTTATCTGTATCTATTTTAAAAGGACTACCAAGTAATCTTTTTTTAACAATACTTGAATTAGCTCCTAAAAAAAACCTTCCCCCAAAAAAAGGTTTTGCAAACTCAACATCTAATCCAGCGTACTGAATCTCAAGTAATCCAAAGGAAAACCTTGAATATACTTCTTTTGGCAATTTTATAATTTGATCAAACATTAATCTGCCCACTGATACTTTCTCTTTCATATAATAGGGCAGATCTGTCCTGACAGGAATTGAGAGGGGTTCATTTACAGTAGATACTGTATTAATGGGATATCCCTCAACCCCTAAAATAAAAGTACTACCCGCCCATAAATTGAACCCTGTCCATAGGGAAATACCAAATCTATATTTAAAAAATCCAGAGGGATCATTTAGAAACGTTTGAAAAGAGGGCTTGAAACCATATCTCATTTTTTTCTTGTAAAAACTCTCGCTAAATGGAATTTCGTATATATCTGTATCAATATCTGATAAAAGATAGAATTCCTCTTTACTTATCTGATTTGCAAAATACTCTCTTAAACTTTCTCTGTCAGTTTTAAAGCTTAGAACTGGGATTCCATTATATTTTAAAATTACTGTTATATTTTCAAAACTTACCTCTTCAATCTTATTGATCAGCTTTAGCGCAATTTCTACCGCTTTAGGGGTAAAAAAATACTTATCATTCTGAGCAGAAACAATCAAATTATTATT